>DATDJX010000134.1:0-11269 GCA_036520275.1 Asanoa sp. | reverse complement strand
ACCTCGACATGGCGCACCCGGGGGAAGTAGCGCTCGATCAGCACCGAGCCGTCGCCGAACATCCGCTCGGCGAACCCGCGCACCTTCTCGTACTCCCTGTGCAGCGCGGCGTCGTCGGTGGCCACACCCATGCCCATGCCGCCACCGCCGGCCGCGGCCTTGACCATCACGGGGAAGCCGATCGTGGCCGCGGCCGCAACGGCCGCGTCGACCGACTCGGCCGGATCGGTGGTGCCCGGCGCGACCGGCACCCCGGCGGCGGCCATCAGGTTGCGGGCGTTGATCTTGTCGCCCATCGCGCTGATCGCGTCGGCGCCCGGGCCGACCCAGGTGAGGCCGGCGGCCTCGACCGCGCGTGCGAAGTCGGCGTTCTCGGACAGGAAGCCGTAACCCGGATGGATCGCCTGCGCTCCGGTGTTCTTCGCCGCGGCGAGGATCGCCGCCACGTTGCGGTAGCTCTGCGCCGGGTTGGCCGGCCCGATCAGGACCGCCTCATCGGCCTCGGCGACGAACGGCAGCCCCGCATCGGCCTCGGAGTAGACGGCGACGCTGCGGACACCCAGGCGCCGGGCGGTGCGGATGACCCGCCGGGCGATCTCGCCGCGGTTGGCCACGAGGAGTGACTCGATCATGGTGCTCCCTTCCGGCCTCTCAGGGCTGGAGCGGAGCCTATGCGCTGGGCATGAGGGCGGCCACGGTGGCCGCTCGCAGCAGCTCGGCCCGCCGCCGGCGATCGACCTCCCCGCCGAGGAACGGGGTCGAGTTCATCAGGCCGAACGCCGCGTGGGCGAGCACGCGCGCCTCAGCGGCGGACAGCTCGGACCGCAGACCGGTGAGCGCCGCGACCCAGACTTCCACGTAGAGCCGCTGGAGACGGCGGATCTGCCGGCGCGGCTCCTCGGGCAGGCGGGCGAGCTCGTGCAGGTGCAACGCGATGACCGCCGGGTTCTCCAGCGCGAACGCGACGTGAAAATCGATCAGCGCGGCCAGCGCGTCGGCACCGTCGTTGTCGGCCACCCGCTGCCGACCCCCGGCCAGCAGCCCCTCGCTGACCGGGATCAGCGCCGCGACCAGCATGGCCTCCTTGCCCGCGAAGTGGTGGTAGAGCGCCGGGCCGGTGACGCCCGCGGCCGAGCCGATGTCGTCCATCGACACCCCGTGGTAGCCGCGCTCCGCGAAGAGGCGGACCGCGATCTCCAGGATCTGGTCGCGCCGGTTCCGCCGTCGAGGGGTGGCAACAACCTGCTGTTCGAGCGTCACGGGGCCAGCCTAGCCAGGAGTCGACGTCGCTGTTACCCACGAGTCACTTGCTGAGACGCGCCCCCATCCAGGCAGTAACACTGTCATTGCTGGTATGGGCAGGACCACACCCGCAATAACGGTGTTCTCGCTGGAGTCGCGGGGCGGAACCGCGGCATCGACTTGCGGCTCTACCTGGCATGGCGACGCGGCGGCAGGTGCTCGGATGGACAGCGGCGATGGGCCTGGGCGGCCTCGGGCTCGCCACGGCCGGGTGTGACGGGTCGACGAACGGCCTCCCCAAGCGCGCGGTCCCGGACGACGCGCTGGTGCTCGACGCCGACGGCGGGATCGTGGTGCTCAGCGCGGCGACCGGGCGGGCGGTGGTGCCGCCCGGGCTCGGCGTGCTGAGCGGCGACGGCACGCTGCTGGCCCGCAGCGAGACGGTTCCCGGCGGCACCCGGCTGACCAGCCTGCGCCTGCCCAGTGGGCAGCCCGTTGCCAGCGCGGTGCTGCCCGACCCGCTCATGGCCCGGGCGGTCTCGAGGGACGGCACGCTCGTGGCGTTGGCCGATCCCACGCCGGCGGGCGGGTCGCCGTACCGGCCGGCGGGCCGGGAGCGTACGACGATCGTCGTTGCCGGCGCGGCCGGCCAGCGCAACCGGCTGGAGCTCGCCGGCAACCTGGAACCGGAGGCGTTCGACACCTCCGGGTCCTACCTCTACATCCTGGACTACCTGCCGCCGGCCGCGCCGGACCGCTACCGGGTCCGCACGGTGGAGATCGCGACCGGCGCCGTGGAAACGCTGTACACCCGCGACAAGGAGCCGGTGCCCAGCGGCGCCGAGGAGGAGATGCGCGGTGAGGGCCGGCAGGCCGTCTTCGACGGCATCCGCAACCTGCTCTTCACGCTCTACACCCACCAGCCCGACCACCTGCACACCCGGGGCCTGATCGCGGGCGTCCACCCCGGGACGCAGCAGGTGCACGCGTTCGTGCACACGCTTAGCCTGGACGCCCGGTGGGCGTACTGCGTCGACCTCCCGGCGCCGTTCGGTGCGAACCCCGCGGCCGGCCACGCGATCGCGATGCGCCCGGCCGGCAGCCGGCTCGCCGTCGTGGACGCCTGGTCCGGTGCGGTCGCGCTGATCGATCCCGGCGACCTGCGGGTCGCCGAGACGGCCGCGCTGAGACCGCCGCGCGGCCCGATCGAGACGGCGTCGGCGCTGTTCACCCCCGATGGCACGCTGCTCGTCGCGGCCGGTCGCGAGGTGCTGACCTGGCGGCCGGGCACCACCGTGGACGACGTCACCCGGTGGCCGGTGCCGGACACCATCCAGGGCGCGGCCCTCGTCGGTGACCGGCTCTACGTCGGACAGCCCGGCGCCGCGCTCGAGCTCGACCCCGCCACCGGACGGGTCCCGCGCCGAGTGCCCATCCCATCCGGCGCCCGCTTGAACGCCGCGCTCACCCAGGCGCCGGCGTGACGCCTCCCGGGTCGGTGCCCTTCACGATCGGCGAGCGGACCAGGTTTCCCCACTCGGTCCACGAGCCGTCGTAGTTGCGCACCTGCGGGTAGCCGAGCAGGTGGTGCAGGACGAACCAGGTGTGGCTCGACCGCTCCCCGATCCGGCAGTAGGCGATGATGTCGTCGGCCTCGGCGAGACCGAGCTGGTCGGCGTAGATGCCGCGCAGCTGGTCGGCCGGCTTGAAGGTGCCGTCGTCGTTCGCCGCCGACTTCCACGGCTTGCTGAGCGCGCCCGGGATGTGGCCGCCGCGCAGCGCGCCTTCCTGCGGGTAGTCGGGCATGTGCGTGAGCTCGCCGGTGTACTCGCCGGGCGACCGGACGTCGACCAGCGGCCGCCCGCTGGAGATGTGCGCCATCACCTGGTCGCGGAAGGCGCGGATGTGGGCGTCGTCGCGCCACGGCACGGGGTAGGCCGCGGGCGGCCGGTCGACCTTCTCACGGGTCAGCTCGCGCCCTTCCGCGACCCATTTCTGCCGGCCGCCGTCGAGCAACCGCACATCGGGGTGCCCGAAGAGCGAGAAGACCCAGAGGGCGTATGCCGCCCACCAGTTGAAGTTGTCGCCGTAGAAGACGATCGTGTCGTCGCGGCCGATGCCCTTGGCCGCGCACAAGGCGGCGAAGGCCTGCGCGTCGACGTAATCGCGGGTCACCTGGTCGTTGAGCTCCAGGTGCCAGTCGACCTTGACCGCGCCGGGGATGTGGCCGGACTCGTAGAGCAGCACGTCTTCGTCGGACTCCACGACCACCAGGCCATCGGCGCCGAGGTGGTCGGCGAGCCACCGGGTGGTGACGAGGCGCCCCGGGTCTGCGTAGGCCTGAAGCTCGGGCGCCGGATCAGAAGGTACGGTCATAGTTCCAAGCTAGCCTTCAGTCCGCTTTGCGTGTGGCGAAGGCTGGCCCGGGAACGTTCAGACAACAGTACGAACGGCCCGCACCGCCGCGTCGACGTGCTCCTCGCTGTTGACGATCGTCGGGCCGAGCCGCAGGTACGAGGTGCGGTACGGCGTCGACGTGGCCACCACCTTCCGCCCGGCGAGCCTCTCGACGGACCGGTCTGGCCGCTCGTCACCGGCCCGGAAGCAGACGACGCCGGCGGAGAGCTCGGGGTCCCTCGGAGTCACCAGGGAGACGCCGTTGATGCCGGCGAGGCCGTCCTTGAGCCGCCCGGCAAGCTCGCGTATCCGCGCCGACACGCGCTCCCGCCGGATCCGCTCGTGCAGGTCGAACGCGTCGGCGAGCGCCCACCGATGCTCGAAGCTGTGGTACCCGCCGGGCGTCGCGGCCGGCCCCGGCGGCGTGTGGCCTCCACCGTCGAGTCCCAACCAGGCGCCGATGCTGCGGCCGTCGAACGACGGGATCGTCGGGTCGAAGCGAGCCCAGCCGCGCGCACTTGCCCACACGAGGCCGGTGCCGCGCGGCCCGAGCAGCCACTTGTGGCAGCCGGACACCAGGAAGTCGCAGCCGAGCTGGTCGGGCGTCTGGTCGACCGCGCCGAACCCGTGCACGCCGTCAACGCACAGCAGCAGGTCGCTGCCGCGCAACGCGTCGGCGATCTGCCGGATCGGGAGCCGTACGCCGGTGCCCGAGTGCACCCAGGTAAGGGCGACAGCCCGGGTGCGTCCGCCGACGGCGCCGACGACATTCCCGACGATCTCGTCCACTGTGGCCGTCGCAGGCTCGGCGTACAGCCGCACCCGGCGCACGGCCACGCCGTCGCGGGCGGCGCGCAGCCGCAGCGCCTCGTGGGTGGCGTAGAAGTCGTGGTCGGTGGTCAGCACCTCTTCGCCGGGCGCGAGCCTCAGCCCGCTGTACAGCAGGCCGAGACCCATGGTCGTCGAGTCGGTGAACGCGATCCGGTCGGGCGCGGTGCCCAGGTGCCGGCTCGCGGCGATCGCGACGGCCTGGTCTAGTCGCGCCCCGTTGGCGTGCAGGTATCCGATCGGGTCGCGGTCCATGGCGTCGCGGTGTGCGGCGATCGCCGCGCGCACGGAGGCGGCGTGCGGCGCGAAGACGAACGTGGATAGGTGGGCCACGTCGGCGGGCACGGCGAACTGCGCCCGCACGCTCGCCCAGTCGGCGGGATCGAGCGCCGGCGCCGACGGCATGGCGGAGGTGGCCGCCGGCCGATCCGGGTCGCAGGCGGCGACGCCCGCCAGCCCGGCCACGGACGCAGCGCCCAACAACCGGCGTCGGGAAAGCTGAGCCATTCACCCAGCCTGCCCGCCGCAGGTCACACCGAGGTCACTCGGTGAAGGGCGACAGCAGCGGACGCTTCGGGGTGATCGCGTCGCCGGAGGAGGTGCCGGTAAGCCGGCGCTTGATCCATGGGGCGAGGTGCTGGCCGGCCCAGCGCGCGTCGGCCACCCTCGCCGTCAGCCAGCGCGGCGGCACCGCGCGGTGGGCCGCGGCCAGCCACTGTGGGTCGTACGCGACCCCCAGGGTCGCCAGGACGCGACCGGCGACCCGGCGGTGCCCCGCGGTGGCCAGGTGCAACCGGTCCGCGCTCCACAGCGCCGGGTTGCCGAACTCATCGTCGCTGAACAGGTCGACCAGCATCGCGCCGTGGCGCTCCGCCGTCGCCTCGACCTCGCGGTTGAGCACCGCGATGCGCGGCGCGATGATGCGCTGTCCGGGCAGCCGGGCCGTCACGTCGGCGAACCGGAACAAAACCACGTCGGCGCCGACCCCGCGCAGCTCACCGACGACCGCATCGAAGCGCTCCACCAGGGCGTACGGGTCGAAGTTGCGCCGCAGCACGTCGTTACCCCCGGCCGCGAAGCTCACCAGATCGGGCTTCATGGCCGACGCCGCCGGCACCTGCTCGGCGACCACGTGGGGGAACAGTCGGCCGCGGACGGCGAGGTTGGCGTACGCGAACCCGTCGGGAGCCGCCGCCGCGGCGAGCTGGCCGGCGACAAGGTCGGCCCATCCGCGGTAGGTGCCGTCCGGGTAAATGTCGTCCAGCCCCTCGGTGAAGCTGTCCCCGACCGCCACGAAGCTCCGCCAGCGCACCCTCGAACCTCCTGCGACCCGCATGGACGGGGCCGCCGCCCGGCGTCGGCCGGACGGCGACCCGTCCTCCTCGCGCTCAGACTGCCACGCGGAGGAGCTGCATGGCTGCCAGGGAGTCCGGTTCGGCGATCTCGGTCACCTTCCGGAGGTCCGGGCCGATGAGCACCAGGGCCCGCCGGTCGCCGTCCGCCACCCGGACGACGAGCGCGCCGTCGGGACGGAACATCGCCTGTTCCATCCGCCGCCCGTCGAGCGGCAGCCGAACCTCCGCGCCGGTGACCACGTCGATGACCGCATTGGCGTCCAGCTCGCGTCCGACGTCGCCGGCCGGCTCGCCCCGCTCCCGGACCTTGATCGCGACCTTGCTGCCGTCGCGGGCGATGCTCGCGACGTCGAAGCTGAACCGCTGGGCGCCGGCGCCCAGGTTCGGGACCGGCGTCGGCGCCTGCAGGAAGCGATTGGTGATCATGACCTGGCCGGTCATGGCGTCGGCGAACGCCACGACGCTGGAGTCGTCGGACCAGACCGGGTGGCACCCGTTTACCCGCCACTCGTCGCCGACCTCGACGAACCGGTTCGCCTGCAGGTCGTAGACGCCCTTCACATCGCGGTAATCGGCGGAGCCGCCCGGGCGCACCTGTGCGGCGCCGATGTGCCGCGAGTCGGACGAGAAGACCGGGCCCCAGCATTGACCGTCGACCCGGTTGAGAAGCTGGCGTTGACCGGAACCGTCCAGGTTGGCGACGAGGAGCCGCGCCGTGCTGTCGACCCAGGCCACGAGGTTCCCGTCCGGCGAAACGGTCGCGTTGGCGATAGCGGCGACGTGCGGCAACTGGATGAGCTCGCGCGGGTTGCCCGACCCGGTCCACGAGATGATGTGGGCGCTGCTGCCGCCGACCGACGGGTCCGGGCCGTAGAACAGCCGGCCCGGCTTCGCCGTGGCCGTGCCGTCCGCTCCCCGTTCGGCGGTGGGATCCATCGTCGGGTCGGCGGTCGGGTCCGTCTGGATCCCGCCGCGCAGGGTGGGGCCGGTCGTGACGGACGGGGTGACGGCCGGCGGGAGCAGCGTGACTCCGCGGTCGGGCAGCACGGCGAATCCGACCCCGGCGGCGGCAAGAACCGCGAGCGCTGCTGCCGTGCGGACGGCCGTGCGACGCCGGCCCAGCCGGTGGGACGTGGTCAGCGTGCGGTCGCGGAGATCAACCGGGATGACGTCCTCGGCCAGGTCGGCCAGGTCGGCCCGGAGGAGGTCGAGATTCATCGGACGCTTCCTTTCAGCGGGTGCAGCTCAGGGGCGACGGCGCGCAGCCGGGCCAGCGCCTTGGCGGTCTGGCTCTTGACCGTGCCGACGCTGACGCCGAGCATCTCGGCGGCCTCGGCCTCGGTGCGGTCCTCGAAGAACCGCAGCACCAGCACGGCCTGCTGCCGGCTCGTCAGCTTCTGCAGCGCGGCCCGCAGCGTGATCCGCGTCACCGACCCGGTCGCGTGTTCGCCGGCACCCGAGCCACCGCCGCGCGGGCGGGGCTCGGGTAGCTCCCCGGTGAGCGATTCGGCCACCCGACCGCGGCGCCACCAGGAGACCTGCAGGTGGTACATCGTCTTGCGGGTATATGCCTCGGCGTTGCCGGCGTCGTGGAGCCGCCGCCACGACTGGTGGGTGCGGGCCAGGGCCGACTGCACCAGATCCTCGGCGAGATGCTGGTCGCCGGTCAGCAGGTACGCGGAGCGCAACAGTGCCGGGGTCCTGGCCCGGACGAAGGAGTCGAACTCGTCCACATGAGCCTCGCTAGACATCGAAGGGGAAGTCGGCACCGGTGTGCCCCCCAAGACGAGAAAACGTTCGCGCCGGGTTGCCGCCCTGCCGGAAATTTGTCGACGCTCGACCACAGGGTGCCTAGGCTGCGCAAATGCTGCTCCGAATGTCCACCCTGTTCCTCCGTACGCTGCGTGAGGATCCGGCCGAGGCGGAGGTGCCGAGCCACCGGCTGTTGCTGCGGGCCGGCTACGTGCGCCGAGCCGCGCCGGGCGGCTACACCTGGCTCCCGCTGGGCAAGCTGGTGCTCGACCGGGTCGTCGACGTGGTGCGCGCGGAGATGGCGGCGGCCGGCGGCCAGGAGGTGCTGTTGCCGGCCCTGCTGCCGCGGGCGCCCTACGAGGCGAGCGGCCGTTGGGTGGAGTACGGCGACGACATCTTCACGCTGAAGGACCGCCGCGGAGCCGAACATCTGCTCGCGCCGACCCACGAGGAGATGGCCACGCTGCTCGTGCGCGATCTCTACTCGTCCTATCGCGACTATCCGGTGCTGCTCTTCCAGGTGCAGACCAAGTTCCGCGACGAGGCCCGGCAACGGGGCGGGCTGCTGCGCACGCGTGAGTTCCTGATGAAGGACGCCTACTCGTTCGACCTGACCGACGATGGGCTGCGCGCGGCCTACGCGACGATGCGCGCCGCCTACCGCCGGATCTTCGACCGGCTGGGCCTGGACTACACCGTCGTGGCGGCGATGTCGGGCGCGATGGGCGGCTCGGCGTCGGAGGAGTTCCTCGCGACCACGCCGGTCGGGGAAGACACCTACGTCGGTTGCACCCGCTGCGACTACGCCGCCAACACCGAGGCCGTCGTCACGCCGCCGGCCGCGGCGACCGACCCCGCGGCACACCCGCCGGCGGCGGCGTACGACACGCCCGACACCCCGACCATCGAGTCGCTGGTGGCGCACGCCAACGCCCGGCGGCTCGGCGGCCGAGACGGCTGGACGGCGGCCGACACGCTCAAGAACGTGGTCGTCGCCGTCACCGCGCCCGGCCGCGACAAGCCTGAGCTGCTCGTGGTCGGTGTGCCCGGCGACCGTGAGGTCGACCTGAAACGGCTTGAAGCCTCGCTGCACCCCGCGACCGTGGCGATGTTCGACGACTGGGCGTCGCGTCCCGACCTGGTCCGCGGCTACGTCGGCCCGCAGGTCCTCGCGGACCTGGGCATCCGCTACCTCGTCGACCCGCGGGTGTCCGCGGGCACCGCGTGGCTCACCGGCGCCAACGAGGCCGGGCGGCACGCCGCCGACGTCGTCAACGGTCGCGACTTCACACCCGACGGCACCGTCGAGGCGGCCGAGGTGCGCGCCGGCGACCCGTGCCCCGCGTGTGGTGTGGGGAGTCTCACGATGCGCCGCGGCATTGAGATCGGTCACGTCTTCCAGCTCGGCCGCCGCTTCACCGACGCCTTCGCGCTCGACGCGCTCGGTGCCGACGGCAGGCCCATCCGGCCGACCATGGGGTGCTACGGGATCGGCGTCTCGCGGGCGGTGGCGGCGATCGCCGAGCAGCACCACGACGAGCGCGGTTTACGCTGGCCGGCTGCCGTTTCGCCGGCCGCGGTACATCTCGTCGCGGCCGGCAAGGAGGAGCAGGTCCGGGCGGCCCTCGAGCTGGGCCGGCGCCTCGTCGACCAGGGCCTGCGCGTGTTCGTCGACGACCGTGTTGGCGTCTCGGCCGGCGTCAAGTTCACTGACGCCGAGTTGATCGGCATCCCGCTGATCGTCGTGGTCGGCCGGCGACTCGCCGAGGGGTTCGTCGAAGTCCGCGACCGGCCGACGGGAGACCGGGTCGACGTGCCATTGTCGGAGGTAGAGGCGGAAGTGTTACGCCGGGTGGCCACGGGGTAGAAAGTTGCCGTCCGGCATCGATCGTCCTGGAGGCGTCATGGCCACGAAGCACGTCGCCGACGTGATGACCAAGCAGTTGGTCTACCTCCCTGCCGACACGCCGCTCGACGAGGCGGCCAAGGCCATGGCCCAGGCCGACATCGGCGATGTCGTGGTCACCGATGGCCAGCGGCTCGCCGGCATGGTTACCGACCGGGACATCGTCATCCGGGCCGTCGCCCAGAACCGCCTGCCGGCCAACACGACCCTGGGCGACGTCGCCACCCATGAGATCGTGATGATCGAGCAACACGCGGCCGTCGGCGAGGCGGCGGACCTCATGCGCGAGCGCGCCGTGCGCCGGATCCTGGTCTGCGACGCCGATCGACAACTGGTCGGCATCGTCTCGCTCGGCGACCTCGCGATGCGCCTCGACCCCGCCTCGGCGTTGAGCGACATCAGCAGTGCCTTGCCCAACAACTAACCTGGTCAGTATGCCACCGAAGCTCGCCGAGATCGTCGAGGAGTTCACGTCCGCACCGCGAGACGTGGTGCTGGAGATGCTGCTCGAGTACTCCGACGCGGTGCCCCCACTGCCGGCGGGGCTCGCGGAGCACGCCGGCATGGAGCAGGTCCCTGAGTGCCAGACGCCGTTCTTCCTGCGTGCGGAGGTCGGCCCCGACAAGGTCGTGACGACCTGGTTCGACTGCCCGCCCGAGGCGCCGACCACGCGCGCGTTCGCCGGCATCCTGGCCCAGGGCCTCGACGGCGCCACGGCAGACGAGGTGCTGTCCGTTCCCGACGACCTCTACCAGCAGATGGGCCTCGCGCAGGCGATCAGCCCGCTGCGCGTGCGCGGCGGCGGCGCCATCCTGGCCCGGCTCAAGCGCCAGGTCAGAGACCAGACCACCTGACGCGGCGTCCGGGGCGGCGATCGACACATGATCTTGTCGTTTCACGTGCAACGACATGATCACTCGATCTCGTTGGCCAGCCCTTCGATGACCTCGGCGCGCGGCAGTGCGGCCAGCGCCGCGCCGGGAAGGGCGATCTTGCTTGCCCGGATTCCCGAGCCCACGATGACGTACGGCGTCGCCGCCACCCGCGCGTCGACCAGCACGGGCCAGTCGTCGGGCAGGCCGATCGGGGTGATCCCGCCGTACTCCATGCCGGTCAACTCGACCGCCTCGTCCGTCGGCGCGAAGCTGGCCTTCCGCGCGTCGATCCGCTTACGGACCACACCGTTGACGTCGGCGCGGGTGGTCGCGAGCACCACGCACGCGGCGTACCGGACCTCGCCGCCGCGCTTGCCGGCCACCACGACGCAGTTGGCCGACACGTCCATCCCGACCTCGTACGCCTCGCAGAACGCCGCCGTGTCGGCGAGCGTCGGGTCGATCGGCGCGACCAGCACCTCGTCGACGGGCGCCGGCGCGTCGGCGGGCCAGTCGTCGAGTGCGGCGACCACCGGGGGTGCGAGCAGGTCGGGGCGGGCCCGGGCCGGTTCGGTCTTCAGCGTTCCCATCACGCCCGCGATCCTCGCATCACCGTCCGCGGCCCAGGAACTCCACCCACGTGCGCTCGCCGGTCGGCACGGCCTCCGTGGTCAGCCCGCCGGCCCGCATCGCACGGCCGATCGGGCCCGGGAAGCGCACCGGGAGGATCCGGCCGCGCCGTCCGCGGCTACCCAGCCACAGCCGCGCGGCGTCGGCCATCCCCATCACCTGCGGGCCGCCGTACTCCTCGATGCCGTCGAGCGGGCCGGCCGCCAGCCGTTCGACGATCCGGTCGGCCACGTCCCCGGCGTCGACCGGCTGTGCCGGCACCGCGCGATCGGCGATCAACAGCC
>DATDJX010000133.1:0-7700 GCA_036520275.1 Asanoa sp. | reverse complement strand
CGGCATGGGCATGGGTGTGGCCACCGACGACGCCGCGCTGCACAGGGAGTACGAGAAGGTGCGCGGGTTCGCCGAGCGGATGTTCGGCGACGGCTCGGTGCTGATCGAGCGCTACTTCCCCCGGGTGCGCCATGTCGAGGTGCAGATCCTCGGGCTCGCCGACGGCACCGTCGTCGCCCTCGGCGAGCGGGAGTGCTCCGTCCAGCGGCGCAACCAGAAGCTGGTCGAGGAGTCCCCGTCGCCCGCGGTCGACGCCGACCTGCGCGCGCGGTTCCTGGCCGCGGCGGTGCGGGCCGGCGAGGCCGTCGGCTACCGCAACGCCGGCACGGTCGAATGCCTTCTTGCTCCGGGTGCGGCGGGTGGGGAGTTCTTCTTCCTCGAGATGAACACCCGACTGCAGGTCGAGCATCCGGTCACCGAGCTCGTCTACGGTGTCGACCTGGTCGAGGAGCAGCTACGGGTCGCGGCCGGGCTGGCACCGACGTTCGACCCCGCGGGCCTGGCGCCGCGCGGCCACGCGATCGAGTTGCGGGTCAACGCCGAGGACCCCAAGCGGTTCCTGCCCGGCCCCGGCGCGATCACCACCTGGGTCGAGCCGGTCGGCGAGGGGGTACGGGTCGACGCCGGCTACTCGGCCGGGACCACCGTCACGCCGTTCTACGATTCACTCATGGCCAAGCTCATCGTCCACGGCGCCGACCGGGCCGAGGCGATCGACCGGCTCCGCGCGGCCGTCGCCGGCTTCCAGATCGCCGGGCCCAAGCACAATCTGCCGTTCTTCGCCGAGCTGCTCGACAACGAGGAGTTCGTTTCGGGCGACTACGACACCGGCATCGTGGGGCGGATGCGCTGATGGCCGCGCTGCCCGCCCGCGTCGAGATCCGCGAGGTCGGCCCGCGCGACGGCCTGCAGAACGAAGACCCGGTGCCGACCGACGCGAAGGTCGACCTGCTCGACGCGCTGTCCCGTACGGGTGTCCGGCGGATCGAGGCAGTGTCGTTCGTGCATCCGCGGGCGATCCCGCAGATGGCCGACGCCGATGAGGTGTGGCGCCGGGCCACCCGCCAACCGGGCGTGCGCTATTGCGCGCTCGTGCCCAACACGCGCGGCGCGCAGCGCGCCCTCGCCGCCGGCTTCGCCGAGCTCGAGGTCGTGGTCTCGGCCAGCGACACCCACAACCGGCACAACCTCAACCGCTTCACTGCCGAGTCGCTGGACGACATCGCCGAGCTGATCCCGCTGGTCCAGGGCGCCGGCGCCACCGTCGAGGTGATCATCGCCACGAGCTTCGGCTGCCCGTACGAGGGTGACGTCCCACCGGCCCGGGTGGCCTCCATCGTCGACCGGGTGCTCGACGACGGCGCCGACCGGATCGCCTTCGGCGACACCACCGGGATGGCCACGCCGCGGCGGGTGCGCGAGGTGCTCGACGCCGTCCGTGCGAGCCGCCCCGACCTGCCGGTGCTGCTGCACTTCCACAACACGCGCGGCACGGGTCTGGCCAACATCCTCACCGCGCTGGAGCTCGGTGTGACGCAGTTCGACGCGAGCGTGGGCGGCCTCGGCGGCTGCCCGTACGCGCCGGGTGCGAGCGGCAACGTGGCGACCGAGGAGGTCGTGCACATGCTCCACGACATGGGCATCGACACCGGGATCGACCTCGAGGCGTTGATCGGTGCGGCCGCCCTGGCGGAAAAGATCGTGGGTCGGCAACTGCCGTCGGGCGTTTTGCGCGCGGGGCCCCGGACAAAGGTGGTCTGACCCAATTCTTCGGCGTCGAGGGGCCCGACCGCGGCAACGCGCGCCCGTGGGCGCGGGCCACCGGCTGCCCCGGATGAAGCGTCATGCGGGCCCGGCCGCCTGACGGCCCTTCGCTTCGCGCAGGAACCCGCCGTGTAGTACCCTAACGATCGTTCAGGAGAGACGGCGGCGGGAGTGCGGCGTGACGCTCGACGGAGAGGCGCTGGAGCAGCTCGGCAAGCGTGTGCGCGCCGGTGGCGCCGAGAAGTACCACACCGCCAACGCCGCCAGGGGCAAGCTGTTCGCGCGCGAGCGCATCGCCCGACTGGTCGACGACGCCTCGTTCGTCGAAGACGGCCTGTTCGCCAACGCGCTCGCCGACGGTCTTCCGGCCGACGGGGTGGTCACCGGCCAGGCCACCGTCGACGGGCGCCCGGTGTGCCTCATGGCCAACGACTCCACCGTCAAGGCCGGCTCCTGGGGCGCCCGTACGGTCGAGAAGATCATCCGGATCATCGAGCGGGCATACACCGCCGGCCTGCCGATGATCTACCTGGTCGACTCGGCCGGCGCCCGGATCACCGACCAGGTCGAGCTGTTCCCCGGCCGGCGCGGCGCGGGCAAGATCTTCTGGAATCAGGTACGGGCCTCCGGCGCGATCCCGCAAGCCTGCGCGCTGTTCGGGCCGTCGGCGGCCGGCGGCGCCTATATCCCGGCGTTCTGCGACGTCGTCGCCATGGTCGACGGCAACGCCAGCATGTACCTCGGCTCCGATCGCATGGTCGAGATGGTCACCGGCGAGAAGACCACGCTCGAGGAGATGGGCGGCGCGTCCGTCCACACCCGGGAGTCCGGCGTCGGCCACTTCCTGTGCAAGACCGAAGACGAGGCGCTGGACACCGTCCGGCGCTACCTGTCCTACCTGCCGTCCAACTGGCGGCAGCAGCCGCCTTCGGCCGCGGCGTGCCCGGCGCCGGCCGGGATCGACCTCGCCGGCATGGTGCCGACCAGCGAGCGCCAGGCGTTCGACATGCGCCGCTACCTCAAGGGGCTGCTCGACGAGGATTCGTTCTTCGAGATCCAGGCCCTGTGGGCGCGCGAGGTGACGATCGGGTTCGGCCGCATCGACGGCCAGGCCGTCGGCGTCGTGGCCAACAACTCGATGTTCAAGGGGGGTGTCCTCTTCGTCGACTCGGCCGACAAGTCCACCCGCTTCGTGCAGCTCTGCGACGCGTTCAACGTGCCGCTGCTGTTCCTCGCCGACGTGCCCGGCTTCATGGTCGGCGCGGCCGTAGAGAAGGAGGGCATCATCCGCCACGGCGCCAAGATGATCACGGCGATCGCCGAGGCGACGGTTCCGAAGATCTGCGTCGTGGTGCGCAAGGCATACGGCGCCGGCCTCTACGCGATGGCCGGCCCCGGCTTCGAGCCCGACGCGACGATCGCGCTGCCCACCGCGAAGATCGCCGTGATGGGGGCCGAAGCCGCGGTCAACGCGGTCTACGCCAACAAGCTCGTCGCCATCGCGGACCCGGCGGAGCGCGCGGCCTTCGTCGCCGCCAGGCGCGAGGAGTACGAGCGCGACATCGACATCGTCCACCTCGCCAGCGAGCTCGTCGTCGACGCCGCCGTCGAACCGGGCCAGCTGCGCGCCGAGCTGATCATGCGGTTCGCCGCCGCCCGCGGCAAAGACCGCACCTTCTCCCGGCGCCGGCACGGCGTCACCCCAGTCTGAGGAGACCGGCATGCTCAACGAAGAGCACGAGGCGCTACGCCAGAGCGTGCGGGAGTTCGCCCGCGAGGTCGTCGCGCCGGTCATCGGCATGCACTACGAGCACCACACCTTCCCGTACGACGTGGTGGCGCAGATGGGCAAGATGGGGCTGTTCGGCCTGCCGTTCCCGGCGGAGCACGGCGGCATGGGCGGCGACTTCCTCGCGCTGTGCATCGCCCTCGAGGAGCTGGCCCGCGTGGATTCGAGCGTGGCCATCACCCTCGAAGCGGCCGTGTCGCTCGGCGCGATGCCGATCCATCGGTTCGGCACACCCGAGCAGAAGGCGCGCTGGCTGCCCGCACTGTTGAGCGGTGAGGCGCTGGCGGCCTTCGGGCTCACGGAGCCGGGCTTCGGGTCCGACGCGGGCGGCACCGCGACCCGGGCGGTCCTCGACGAGGCGTCCGGCGAATGGGTGATCAACGGCGCCAAGTCGTTCATCACGAACTCCGGCACCGACATCACCGCGCTGGTCACGGTCGCCGCGGTCACCGGCACCAATCCCGACGGCAGCAAGGAGCTGTCGACGATCATCGTGCCGTCCGGGACGCCGGGGTTCACGGTCGCGCCGGGCTACTCCAAGGTCGGCTGGTGCGCGTCCGACACCCACGAGCTGACCTTCGACGACGTACGGGTGCCGGCCGAAAACCTGCTCGGCGAACGCGGGCGCGGCTTCGCACAGTTCCTGCGGATCCTCGACGAGGGAAGGGTGGCGATCGCGGCGCTGGCGGTCGGCCTGGCGCAGGGCTGCGTCGACGAGTCGGTGCGCTACGCCAAGGAGCGGCACGCGTTCGGCAAGCCGATCGGCGAATTCCAGGCGATCCGATTCAAGATCGCCGACATGGAGAAGCGGACGCATCTCGGGCGACTGGCCTACTTGGACGCGGTGCGGCGGATGCTCGCCGGCGAGGACTTCAAGCGGGAGGCCGCGATCGCGAAGCTCTACGCCAGCGAGAGCGCCGTCGACAACGCCCGCGACGCGACGCAGATCCACGGCGGGTACGGGTTCATGAACGAGTTCCCGGTGGCCCGGTTCTGGCGTGACGCGAAGGTCCTCGAGATCGGCGAGGGCACGTCCGAGGTCCAACGCATGGTCATCGCCCGGAACCTGGGCCTCTAGGAAAGGCCCTGGCCGAACGCCCGGTACCGCGCCCTTTGCCGAGGTGGTTGCATACGCCGGTGATGTTCGCTGCGCTCGGCCGCTCGTGTGCCCGGTGGCGGTGGCCGGTGCTGGGCGCCTGGCTGATCCTGCTTGTCGCCGGTCTGGCGCTCGGTGGTCAGGTCTTCGACCGGCTCACCACGACCGACAGCCTGCCTCGGGATGCCGAATCGCAGCAGGCGAAGCTCCGCACCGACCAGTTGCTCCCCGAGGGGCCGCTGGTGATCGCCGTCGTGCGCGGCCGTGATGTCTTCGACCCGGCGCTGGTCGAGAACGTGACGAGGGTGGCGCGGGAGATCCGTGCCATCGACGGCGTCAAGGACGTGGAGGACCTCTACGACGCACCGGGCGGCCGGATCGGCGCCGACAACCGCAGTTCGCTCGTGCGGGTCGAGCTCGACGAGGGCATGCCGGACGCGCGTCGCGAGCAGGTTGAGGATGCCGTCGCCGCTGCGCTGCACCGCATCGACGCGCCCGAGGTGTTCGTCGGCGGTGAGAAACTCGCCAAGCGTGCGTTCGCCGACCAGGCGATCCGCGACGCCGCGCTCGGTGAGACCGTGGCGATCATCGTGCTCCTGGTCCTGCTCGTGGTGATCCTCGGCGGCTTCGTCGCCGGCGCCATCCCTCTCGCCGCGGCGTTGGCGGCCGTGTCGGTCACGCTGCTCGGCCTGCTCGGGTTGGCCACGCTCACCGAGGTCAGTGAGTTCGCGGTCAACGTGGTGACGCTGCTCGGCATCGGGCTCGCGGTCGACTACGCCCTGCTCATGGTCGCCAGGTTCCGCGAGGAGCGCGAGGCCGATCCGGACGCCATGCCCGGCGAGCTGGTGGCCCGCACCGTGGCGACCGCCGGGCGCACCGTGCTGATCTCCGGGCTGGCCGTCGCCGCCGTCATGATCGGCCTGTACATGTTCGCCGACCCCATGCTCGCCGCGATGGCGCTGGGCGGCGCGATCGTGGTGCTGCTGGCGACCGCGGCCGGGCTCACCGCCGTACCCGCTCTGATCGCGGCCGCGCGCACCCGCATCCCCGGCGCCGGCGACACCACGCGGGTCATCGCTTGGCGCCGCGCGGTGGCCACGCGGCTGTGGCGCCGGACCGACCCCGGTGCCGGCCTGCTCGCCCGGCTGGCGACGTTCGCTCAGGCGAAGCCGGGCCCGGTGGCGGTCTTCGTGGCGGCCGGGCTGCTCGCGCTGTCGCTGCCGTTCCTGTTCGGCGTCAACCTGGAGAACTCCGACGCCCGGGCGCTGCCCGCCTCCGCCGAGGCACGGCGGTTGCAGGAGACGGTGCAGCGCGACTTCAGCAGCGGTCAGGCCGATCCGATCGTCGTGGTCGTCGAGGCGGATCCGGCCGGCAGCGCGGTCCGCGACTTCCTGAACGAGCTCAACACGCTGCCCGGCGTGGTGCGGATGCAGCCGCGGCCGGGCGTGAAAGTGGCGGCGGCCGTCATCGACGTGACGCCGCAGGGTGCGAGCGCCGGGGCGACCTCCCGCGACGTCGTGCGCCGGATCCGGGCCATCGACGCGCCGTTCCCGGTGCTGGTCGGCGGCGCGGCCGCGGAACTGGTCGACTACCGCGACTCGGTGGCCAGCCGGCTCCCGTATGCGATCCTGGTCGTCCTGCTGTCCACGGCCGTGCTGCTGTTCGTGCTGACCGGCTCGCTGGTGATGCCGGTGAAGGCCTTGGTCATGAACGCGCTGACGCTGCTGGCCACGCTCGGCGTGCTGGTCGTCGTGTTCCAGTGGGGGATCGGCGACGCGCTGCTCGGCTTCGTGTCCTGGGGCGCCATCGACGTGACCACCCCGGTGCTGCTGTTCGTGTTCATTTTCGGGCTGTCGATGGACTACGAGGTGTTCCTGCTCTCCCGGATCAAGGAGGAGTGGGATCGGCGCGGCCGCAGGCGGCGGACGGGCCAGAACACCGCGGCCAACGACCGTGCCGTGCTCGCGGGCATCGCGAAGTCCGGGCCGGTGGTGACCGCGGCGGCGCTGTGCATCGCGGTCGTCTTCCTCGGCTTCCTGCTCGGCGACCTGATCGCGGTCAAGGAGATCGGGTTCGGGATGGCGGTCGCGCTGCTGCTGGACGTGACGGTCGTACGCGGCCTGTTGTTGCCGGCCCTGATGAGCCTGCTCGGCGAATGGAACTGGTGGGCGCCGAAGCCGCTGCGCCGGCTGCACGAGCGGTGGTTCCCGACCCGGTCCGAGACGCCAGCGTCGGCTGCCCCGACGGGTCCGCCCGCTCGCCAGCCGGCCGAGGAGGGGGTCCTCCAGTAGGGCGGATGTCGGATACCGAACGTTCGAGCGTCAACGACGCGACGCTGCGCTCCCGCAGCGGGATCCGATGCACAAGGATCCGTGACATGACCGGCGATCAGGGCTCTGACCAGGGATTCGACGGGATGCTACGGGCCCGGCGGCGGGCCGCTGGGCTCACTCAGACCGAGCTCGCGGCCCGTGCTCGGGTGGGCGTGCGCACCGTACGTGACCTCGAGCGCGGCCGGGCGTCCCGACCGCAGCGCACGACGGTGGACCTCCTCGCCGACGCCCTCGGGCTCGACGCGGCCGAGCGGGCCGAGTTCGTCGCCGCCTCGCGGGGCCAGGGTGCTGTTCGGCCTACGTCCGCGGGTTCGGCCGCGTCGAGCCCGTGGTCCCGGCCCCGGATCGGCGGCCTGCCGCCCGCCGCGCCGTTGATCGGCCGGGAGCGCGACGTGGCCGAGGTGGCTGCCCTGCTCCTCGGCGGCGACGGGGTGGTCAGCCTGGTGGGTCTGGCCGGCGTGGGCAAGACCGGGCTTGCGTTCGCGGTGGCCGAGCGGGTCGCCGACCGGTTCGCGGGCGGCGCGTCCGGCATCGTCGTGACCGACGGCGCCACCGACAGCGATGTGCTGACCGCCGCGGCCATGGTGCTCGGCGTCGCCCGTCCCGCCGGGCTGGAGGAGCGCCTCGCCGGAGCGCCGACGCTGCTGATCGTCGACGCCATCGAGCGGTCGCCGGGCGCGGTCGCCGAAGCGCTGCACCGGCTCGTCGGCGCGGCGCC
>DATDJX010000132.1:0-2720 GCA_036520275.1 Asanoa sp. | reverse complement strand
CACGACGCAGCAGGTCGGCGGCGCGCTCGGCCTTGCCGCGCTCGCCACCCTCGCGGGAAGCCGGGCGGCGTCGTCGCGGGCGGCCGGCGTGGGCGAGGCGGCCGCGCTGGTCGCCGGGTACCGACTGGCCTTCACCGTCGGCCTGGCGCTCGTGGTGATCGGTGCGGTGCTCGCGGCGCTCGCGCTGCCGGGAAACCGGAACCCCTCGCCCCGGACCGAGTCGGTAGCGGGTTCGCGGCGGTCTTCGGCGCGGGTCGTGCGACGGGTGCGCTGATCGACGCGGGCGGCCGTGAATCGGGTTGCCGGTCGTGGCGGCGGGTGGCAATCATGGAGGCATGCGCGTGGGTGTGCGGCGAGCTAGCCGCGCCGGGTCGGTCGACGAGGGCTTCGTCCTCGCCTGACGCTCGGCGCCGGCTCGGCGTGTCCTGCCACCATCTCCCGCGCGCTTGCGAACGTTTCGCGGTGAGGACCCCTGTCTGCTGGGTGTCCGCGAGCGCGCTCCCTTCCCATTCCCGGGGGCCACGCCATGAGATCCGACGACATCCGTTCCACGTTCCTCGACTTCTTCGTCCGGCATGACCATCTGCTCGTGCCGTCCGGTCCGCTCGTTTCCGAGGACGACGACCTGCTGTTCACCAACGCCGGGATGAACCAGTTCAAGCCGTTCTTCCTCGGCCGGAGCCGACCGCCGCGCCGCCGGCTGACCTCCGCCCAACAGTGCGTGCGCACGGTCGACGTCGACAACATCGGCCGCACGGCGCGGCACGCGACGTCGTTCGAGATGCTGGGCAACTTCTCCGTCGGCGACTACTTCAAGCGCGAGAGCATGGCCTGGGCGCTGGAGCTGCTGACCTGCGGGTACGGGTTGGACCGCGACCGGCTCTGGTTCACCGTGCTGCGCGGCGACGAGGAGTCGGTCGAGCTCTGGCGGCGCCTCGGCGTGCCGCCCGGCCGCATCCAGCGGCTCGGCCCGGACGACAACTTCTGGAGCATGGGCGTGCCCGGGCCGAGCGGGCCCACGACGGAGGTCTGCTACGACCGCGGTCATGGGCCGGACGGCGGGCCGGCCGTGTCCGGCGAGCGGTTCGTCGAGCTGTGGAACCTCGTGTTCATGCAGTACGAGCGCGGCCGCTCGGACGAGGAGATCCTCGGCGACCTGCCCGGCCGGCACATCGACACCGGGCTCGGCCTCGACCGGCTGGCGATGGTGCTGCAGGACGCGGACACGATCTCCGACATCGACCTGGTGCGGCCGGCGCTGCTCAGGGTGCGCGAGCTGACCGGCCGCGACGACGCGCCACAGTGGCACCGGGTGGTCGCGGACCACCTCCGCACCGCGTCGTTGCTGGTCGCGGCGGGCATGCGGCCGGGCAACGACGGCCGCGGCTACGTCGTACGGCGGTTGCTGCGCCGGGCGGTGTTGCGACTGTCGATGCTGGGCGTCGAGACACCGGCGCTCGGCGACCTCGTGTCGTCGGTCGGCTCCGGCGTGGACGTCGACGTCGTTCGACCGGTCGTGGAGCGCGAGGAGCGGGCGTTCCGCGGCACGCTGCGCGCGGGCCGGCGGCTGCTGGACGGCGCGCTGTCCGGCGGGGGAACCGTGCGCGGCGAGGTGGCGTTCAAGCTGCACGACACGTACGGGTTTCCGGTCGACCTCACCGTCGAGGTCGCGCGCGAGTCGGGCCTGGACGTCGACCGGGCCGGCTTCGACGCGCTGATGGCGCAGCAGCGGGGACGCGGCCGGGTCACACCCGTGGGAGCCGGGCCGCGTTCATCGCGTAACCGACCATCCACGTCGGACGGACCCGGATGAACACCGGGCCGGGGGTCCACGACGAGGGCGCCGAGCCGTACTGCTCCCGGTAGTAGTCGTCGTAGGCGGCGAAGTCGGGGTGTCCCTTGGCGACATATTCCGCGTGGCCGTGGGTGAACACGGCCACGCGCTCGCCGTCGACGTAAGTGCAGCTGATGGCAGGCCGTGCCTTGAGGTCGCGGGCCTTGCGGGCGCTCTCGTCGGTGCCGAACAGCCAGGCCCCGCTGCGGAAGTGGCCGTCGACGCAGCTGGTGCGCGGCTCACCGGCGGCGTTGACGGTCGCGACGACGAGGACCTTCATGCCCGAGAGCTCCTTGACCACCTGGCGGGCATCGAGCCGGCGCTGCTCAGAGATAATGCCCGTAAGGTGGCCGCCGGACCGGCCGATGGATCTGTCCAGGAGCCGCTGCAGAGCGGCCAGCTCTTCCGGTGTCTCACGCACGGTAGAGCCCGGCCGCGTAGTCGGGGCCGTAGTGCCGCTCCAGCTCGGTGAGGTCGGTGCCCGGGCTCTCGGCGGCCTTGACGATGCGGGCCCGGCTGGGCAGAGCGTCGGGCGCCCACGTCTGCGGGTGCCATAGCCGCGATCGCAGGAACGCCTTGGCGCAGTGGTAGAACATCTGCTCGATCTCCACCACGAGCGCGAACGCCGGGCGGTGGCCCTTGACGACCATGTCGTGGAAGAACGGCGCGTCGCGCACGAGCCGTGCCCGGCCGTTGATCCGCAGCGTGTCGTCGCGTCCCGGCACGAAGTAGATGAGGCCGACGTGGGGGTTGTCGATGACGTTGTGGAAGCCGTCGCCGCGCTTGTTGCCGGGCCGTTCGGGGATGGCGATCGTCGCGTCGTCGAGGACGAGGGTGAACCCGGGCGGATCGCCCTTGGGCGAGACGTCGCAGGTGCCGTCGGCAC
>DATDJX010000131.1:0-12553 GCA_036520275.1 Asanoa sp. | reverse complement strand
TTCAAGGTGTTCGCGCAGCGGGGGGTGCCGCGGGATCCGTTTGAGAAGGTGGCCGACGCGGCGGTGGTGCACCGGTTTACCGGGGTGGCGCCGAGTGTGGCGTTGCACATTCCGTGGGATCGGGTCGACGACTACGCCGCGCTGGCCGGGTTCGCCAAGGAGCAGGGGGTGGCGTTGGGCACGATCAACGCCAACGTGTTCCAGGACGACGACTACCGGTTGGGTTCGGTGACCAACCCGGATCCGGCGGTGCGGGCCAAGGCGGTCGGGCATCTGCGGGAGTGTGTGGCGGTGATGGACGCCACCGGGTCGCGGGATTTGAAGCTGTGGTTCGCCGACGGCACCAACTATCCCGGGCAGGACAGCATCCGGGCCCGGCAGGACCGCCTCGCCGCGGCGTTGCGGGCGGGCTATGACCGGTTGACCGGCGAGCAGCGGCTGCTGCTGGAGTACAAGCTGTTCGAGCCGGCGTTCTACCACACCGACGTGCCGGACTGGGGCACCGCCTACGCGCACTGCCTGCAGCTGGGCCCGCGGGCGCAGGTGGTCATCGACACCGGCCACCACGCGCCGGGCACCAACATCGAGTTCATCGTGGCGTTCCTGCTACGCGCCGGGAAGCTGGGCGGCTTCGACTTCAACTCCCGCTTCTACGCCGACGACGACCTGATGGTCGGCGCCGCCGACCCGTTCCAGCTCTTCCGGATCCTGTGGGAGATCGTGCAGGCCGACGCGGTCGGCGCCGGCTCCGGCATCGCGTTCATGCTCGACCAGTGCCACAACATCGAGCCGAAGATCCAGGCCATCATCCGCTCGGTGCTCAACGTGCAGGAAGCCACCGCCAAGGCGCTGCTGGTCGACGCGCCCGCGCTGGCCGCCGCGCAACACGCCGGAGACGTGCTGGAAGCCAACGCGGTGCTGATGGACGCCTACCACACCGACGTGCGGCCGCTGCTGCGCGACCTACGCGCCGACATGGGCCTGGACCCCGACCCGATCGCCGCCTACAAACGCTCCGGCTACCTCGACCAGATCACCACCGAACGCGTCGGCGGCCACCAAGCCGGCTGGGGCGCCTGACCGTGTCTTGACGCCGCGATCATGAAGTTAGGCCCATCGGAAGCGCTCCCGAATGGGCCTAACTTCATGATCGACGGGAGGGGACGGGGGCTACGGGTATTCGGTGACGAAGCTCGGGATGCCGATCCGGGTGTTGTCGACCGGTGCGCCGACGTCGTTGACGACGTGGTCGATCGTGCCGGCGCTGAGGTTGACGGTCAGCACGTGGTGCAGCCGTACCCCGGGCGTGACCGGCACCTCGAACCCGTGCGCGGCGTGGATCGTCGGGTCGACGTTGGTGAATATGTACGAACCCCCGCCCCAGAGCTCGTGGGTGCGGACGCCGTCGGCCACCTTGTAAGCGGCCCAGCCCAGGATGCCGTCGTGCTGCCACGCGGCCTGGTTTGGCGGGTCGTACGGCAGCTCGTTCTGGAAGAACACCGTGCGGCCGCGCTCGCCGTTCCAGATCACGTTGTACTGCTGGTAGTGCTCGACGAAGAGCCCGTTCGCTGTGACGTTGTCGCCGTTGACGATGACGCCGTTGCGCCCCGTGTTGACCGTCCAGCCGACCGAGCCCGGCACGCCGTGATCGGCGCGCCACGCCCACGTGTGGTCGATCAGCACGTCGTCGCTGTTGATCTCGAGGGAGACGTCGGCCTTGCCGACGTGCGGGCCGCCGACCCGGAAGTACACGTCGCTGATCGTCGTCGGATCGGCCGGGTCGCTGTTGTGCGTGTTGCCACCCTTCTTCCCGACCCGCAGCAGAACAGGTGAGTTCACCGTGCCGGCGTCGACCGTCACGCCGGCCACGATCACGCCCGGCACGTCGGCGACGGTGAGCGGCACGGCGCCGCCGACGGCGGTCAGAGTGGCGTGGCCGAGACCGAGGACGACCGTGCCGGCGCGCTTCACGGAGATGCTCTGCGCGACGTCGTAGACCCCCGGGGTGAGAAGCAGGTTGCGTCCCTCCGCGAGCTGTTCGTTGATCGCCTCGATGGAGTCGCCGGGCTTGGCGACGAAGAAGTCGCCGATCGGGATCGTGCGGCCCGGCGTCATGCCGCCGGCCCAGGTGACGCCGCGGCTGTCGGTGTGTGCCGACGGGACGCGGACGTTGTAGCCGCCCCCGGCATCGAGGAACAGGTACGGCTTCTCACGGCTGACCGGCGTGGTCTGCAGCGTCGTGTACGGCGGGGTGGGGAAGGCGCTGTCGTCGGGTGCGCCCACGACCCCCGCGAAGACCTGGTTCCAGACGGCGTTGGACCATCCGCCGACCTCGCTGTCACGGGTCAGCCACTGCTGCTGTGAGCCGTTGATGACGAAGTCGGTCCGGGAGTCGGCGATGAAGCCGCCGCTCGCGTACTGCGGTCCGGCGGTGCAGTAGTCCATGAACGACAGGTTGGCGCCGGTGACGACGACCCGGCGCAAGGACACCGCTTGCGACACGGCCCAGAAGTTGGCCGAGGCCCGGCAGGGGTCCTGCCCGAAGCTGTTGACGTTGATGGTGAGGTTGGACAGCGTGCGCCAGAAGTTGACCAGGGCAAGGCAGTTGGTGCCGTCGCTCGCGAGGCACCGGTTGTAGACCTCGATCTTGCCGTTGACGACGACATCGGACGGCGCTGCGCCGAGGCCGGCGACCTCGGTGTAGTAGCCGACCTTCATCTGCAGGGGCTGGGAATCGGTGCCGTAGACGCCGGGCCTGAACAGCAGGGCGTAGCGGTCGGTGCCCATCTCGTTGTCGACCTGGCGCCGGTAGATCTCGTCGACCCTCGCCTGGATCTCGCCGACCGGCATGCCAGGGTCGAAGACGATGACGTTCGCGCCGAGGTCGGGGCTGGCCGAGCCGGCCGGCAACGCCGCCGCGGTCGCGGTGCCCGCGCCCGCCAGGGCCGTCATCAGGGACACTGCCAGGGCTACGCCGCCGGCGAGGAGCCCTTTCGTTCGTGAATCGCGCATGAGGAGCACGCCCTTACCTCGGACGGAGGGGATTGACCGACCTCACCATGCTGCCGCCGCGGGCCGCGTCGTGCAAGCGCTCTCTTGACGCATGAAAGGCTGGATTCCACCGCATGAGCGTCCACTTCGGGCGAAGGAACGTGGAGGTCCGAAACCCGCCAGGCGCCGGGCGTCGGGGACGTCACGATGGAAGGGTGACCGCTCATCCTGGCGGGACCCGGCTCCGGCATCGGGGGCACGCGCCGCGGGTCGATCCCACTGCTTACGTGGCCCCGACGGCAACACTGGTCGGCGACGTGCGCGTCGGGCCGCGCGCCCGGGTGATGTACGGCGCCGTGCTCGACGCTGAGGGCTCCCGCGTCGAGGTCGGCGAGGCCGCGGTGATCTGTGAGAACGCCGTGCTCCGGGCTTCCGCCGCGGCCGGCACGGACCAACCGGTCATCCTCGGCGACCACGTCTTCGTCGGGCCGCACGCGACGCTGCTCGGCTGCGCGGTCGGCCGGTGTGCCTATCTCGCCACCGCCGCTACCGTGCTACAGACGGCGCGGCTGGGCGCCGGGGCGGTGGTCGCGGTCGGCGGGTTCGTGCACGCCCGCACCGTCGTGCCGGACGAGTTCTTCGTCCCACCGCATACCCTGGCGATCGGCGACCCACCGCGGGTCCTGGCCCCGGGCGACCCGGAGGCGCCGGACGCCATCCGCGGGATCGGCTTCGCCGCGGTGGCGTTTGGCGTGGACGCGGAATGGTCCGACCGCATCACCAGGTACGAGCGCAGTGCCGAGGTCCGCGTCGCGGAGTTCGGCGCCCACGCGGACGACGAGCCCGACTTCCCCGGATAACCAAGGCGGACAAGGCTCGCTCTTGTTCGGCGGCCACCGCAGGCCTGACCCGATCCCGTGAGACCCCTCCATGACGCTGTACGGGCACTCCCGCCCGTTCCTGTCGCAGTGTCCCTAGGTCGCCTCCAGTGCGGCGAGGTCGCGCACGGCGAACCGGTGGTGCTCGCATTCCTCCTCCATCACCACGCCGAGGCACTCCCCGACCGGGCGGACCTCCTCGGGGTAGCCGGGAGCCGGCGTACGCGCGCAGCCGCGGTCGAGGTCGGCGTCGGTGAGCCGGTCGACCAGGCGGCGCACCAGGCCCATGCGGTCCGCGCGCGCCTTCATCACCTCGTCGTACGACGGTCGCGCGTCGAGGTCGATGCCCAGCGCCGCCGCGTCGGCGGGGGCGTACGCGGTCTGCGGCAGGCCGAGCCGGTGGTAGGGCGACGGCTCGTCGAGGACCGTCCGACTCGCCCACGAGTCCGTGATGAAGACCAGGTGGCGCAGCGTCTCGACGAACGACCACTCCTCGTCGACCCGCTCATGCAGCGCCGGCTCGGGCAGCCGCTCGGCGCGGGCGATGGTCGCGGACCACAGCCGCTCGACGGTTTCCCACATCGCGCGGAAGTCGTCGGCGGTGCGCATCTCGCGCAGCTGCACCCGTTCCGGCTGCCGGCGGTCGAGCTCGGCGTCCACGTAGGCGGTGACGTCGACGCCGTTGACCACGAGGTTGCGCACGTATCCGGACATGTCGACGTCGACCAGCCATGAGTCAACGATCTTCACGTGGGTCAGGTCGCAGTCGACGAACCTGGCGCCGACCAGATCGGCGACCGTGAAGCGCGCGCCCCGGAACGCGTCGTTGGCGCCGTCGTCGTGGTAACCCGCCGACCACCGATGCGGCCCGTATTGCGCCATCAGGCCACCTCGGCCAGCCGCGGGACGACCTGCGCCGCCAGCTGCTCGGTGTACTCGACCGGGTGCCGGTCGGGCATCACCTGCACCTCGCTGACCCCCATCCCGGCGTACGCGAGCGTGGAGTAGCCCTCGAGCATCGGGTCGTCCGCCGCGGCCGGACCCTCCAGCTGGACGAAGTGGTCCATCACGCTGAACGCCGAGACCTCCGCCGCCTCGGCGATCCGGGCCGTCTCACCGAGCGTCGCGGCGATGGCCGCCGGATCCACCGGTCGCGAGTAGCTCCAGTAGTGCAGTCCCAGCCTCATCCCGAACCCTCGGTGCTCACGCCGCTCCGCCCACCGCAGCGTAGGGCTTCGAGCCCGCTCGAACGCAACCGGTCGGTCTCGCTCACACCGCGGCCGGCTATCCGTTCCGGATGGCGTGGCCTACTGTTGCCCCCATGCAATCAAGGGCCGACCTAAGCGGAGGAAGCATGGCGCTCGACGGACGGGCGCTGCGCGTGCTGGTGGTGGAGGACGACGACGGCGACGCGATGATGATCGCCGAAGCGCTGGAGGCGGTCGCCTCGCCGGCGACCGTCTGGCGGGTCACCGATGGCGAGCAGGCGCTGGCGCGGCTGCGCGCCGGCGGCGCAGCCGCACGGCCGGACGTGATCCTGCTCGACCTGAACATGCCGCGCATGGATGGCCGGGAGACGCTGACCGAGATCAAGCGCGACGACGACCTGCGGGCGATCCCGGTGGTCATCCTGACGACCTCAGACGACGTCCGCGACATCCTCCAGACCTATCGGGGGCACGCCAACGCGTTCGTCACCAAGCCGATGAACTTCGACGCCCTCGAGTCGGTGGTGCAGTCGATCCGGCGGTTCTACGAGGAGACGGCCGTCCTGCCGACCTGATCGAGCCGCAGGGTACCCGCCCGGGCGGTCGTCACCGCGATGGCGGAGCACGGCGAGCACGACCGGCCCCGCGACGCCAGCACCGCATCCAGCGTCGCGGTCATGGCCTGAACGTCACCGAGTCGGTGACCACCCGCCCCGGCACCACGTTGTCGGCGCCGCGCGGTCCGGACCGGGTGACGGTGACCCGCAGCCCGTTGTGGAAGTGGTCGCGCTGGACGTCGTCGTTGACCACCTTCCCGGTGACGGGGTCGGCGGGGCGTCCGCCCAGAACGTACGCAGCACGACCCTGCCGGCCGGTCGGATCGCCGTCGACCCCCGCCGTCGGAGAAGCCGCGGGCTGTGGACCGTACCCTCATGAGCTCTTCGCGTGCGGCCGCCTCGTCCGGCGCGTCAGTCGACCGCACGGCCTGCACGACGATGTGTTGAGACCGTCGGTGAATCCGACTCCGCCGTCCGGACGGTTCGCCTGCGCCCACCCCTGCGGGACCTTGAAGGCTGCGGCCGGGCTGGGGCGGGACGTACGCGACGAACACCTGGTTGTCGGGGATCTCCCCGACCGTCTTCGTAGCCGCTGCGCCGCCGCGCCAGAACGCGGGGCGGATCGGTGCATCGCATGGGTAGCCATGCAAGGTGACGCTCGGGAGGGCTGACCGAAGCGGGGCTGAAACCGGCCCAATCGCCACGTTCCGCGTCCGGGCCGGGACGTTCAGCATGTCCGCAGCCACCTCACCCCTACGCTTCAGACATGAGGCGCGCGTGGTGGTCGTGGCTCGGCGGGATCCGGATCCGCTCAGCCCTGGCCGCCGTCGCGGTGACGACGGTCGCCGTCGGTGTGGCCGCGTTGGCGATGGTGTACACGGCCCGGTCGACCCTGACCGGCAACGTCGACGCCACGGCCTCGCAGCGGGCGGCCCAGGTCGCGTCGGCGATCCGCTCCGGCGACGCGACCGGCCTGGCACAACTGCTGCGCTCCAGCGCCGGCGACGAGACCGTGGTGCAGATCTTCACCCCGGACGGCACGGTGGTCGCATCGTCCGCCGAGCTGAACGGCCGACCGCCCATTACCAGCCTCCGGCCGGCCGTCGACGGCACCGCCTGGCAGCAGGGCCGGCTGCTCCCGGACAGCGAGGACCCGTTCCGGATCGTCGCCACGTCGATCCGCACCGACGACGGCAGCCGCATCGTCGCGGTCGCCCAGTCGATGCGACCGGTCAACGAGAGCACCGAGGCGCTCATCGAGGCCGTCCTCGTGGGCATGCCGTTGCTGGCCCTGGTGGTCGGTGTCGCCACGTTCGTGTTCGTGGGGCGCTCGCTGCGCTCCGTCGAGGGCATTCGCCGGCGGGTGGCCGGCATCACCGGCCGCGACCTGCACGCCCGGGTCCCGGTGCCGGCGGCCCGGGACGAGGTCGCGGCCCTCGCCGAGACGATGAACGGGATGCTCGACCGGCTCGAGTCGTCGGCGGCCGCGCAGCGGCGGTTCGTCGCGGACGCCAGCCACGAGCTGCGCAGCCCGCTGACCACCTTGCAGGTCGGCCTCGACGTGCTGGCGCGGCGCCCGCACGACCAGCCCGCGAGGATCGAACGCCTGCAGGCGCAGGCCGAGCGGCTCGGCCGGCTCGTGTCCGACCTGCTGTTGCTCGCCCGCGCCGACGAGCACGGCCTCACTCCACAGTGGGGAGAGGTCGACCTGGACGACCTGGTCTACGGCCATCGCGAACGGATTCAGGCTCAGCACCCGAACCTCGTCGTCGACGCCTCGGTCCAACCCGTCCGGGTCCACGGCGACGCCCGTCAGCTCGACCGGGCCATCGGCAACCTCTGCGACAACGCGGCGATGCACGCGGGCAAGCGGGTCGCGCTGACCCTATCCGCCGACGAGACGCACGCCCACCTGGTCGTCGGCGACGACGGCCCGGGCATCGACGCCGCCGACCGGCGGCGCGTCTTCGACCGGTTCGTGCGCCTGGACGACAGCCGCACCCGCAGCGACGGCGGTTCCGGCCTGGGGCTCGCCATCACCCGTGAGATCGTCCACGGCCACCACGGGGCGATCACGGTTGGGACCTCGCTCCTCGGCGGCGCCGCGCTGCACCTCGACCTGCCCGTCGGCGGGCAGAACGGGGGCGACGCATGCGCATCCTGATCGTCGAGGACGAGACGGGCCTGGCCGAGACGCTGCGCGAGGGCCTCGCCGCCGAAGGCGCTACCGTCGACGTCGTGAACAACGGCCCGGACGGCCTCTGGGCCGCCGGCGAGCACCCGTACGACGTGATGGTCCTGGACATCATGCTGCCCGGTCTCAACGGGTACGAGGTATGCCGGCGGTTGCGTGCCCGGGACGTATGGACGCCGATTCTCATGCTGACCGCGAAGGACGGCGAGTACGACCTGGCGGACGCGCTGGACCTCGGCGCCGACGACTACCTCACCAAGCCGTTCTCGTTCGTGGTCCTGCTCGCCCGGCTGCGTGCGCTGACCCGTCGCGGCGGCCGCGCCCGGCCCACCGTCCTGACCGCGGGCGACCTGTCGCTGGATCCGGCGCGGCGCACGGTCAGCCGCGGCGGCCAGGACATAACCGTTACCAGCCGGGAGTTCGCGCTGCTCGAGCTCCTCATGCGGCACCGCGGCGAAGTGCTGTCCAAGCCGGCGATCATCGAGAACATCTGGGACATGCACTACGACGGCGATGCCAACATCGTCGAGGTCTACGTCCGCTACCTGCGCAAGAAGATCGACGAGCCGTTCGGGCGCGCGGCCATCGAGACCGTCCGGGGCGCCGGCTACCGGCTCGCCGCCGACGGGGGGTGACCGTCGGCCGGGCGTTTCGCGACGGCGCCTCGACCGGTACGTGCGGTCCGGCACAGTCGGGCAGTGCCGAAGTACGCGGACCGTCCGCGCGGATGGGTCGAGGGTTAGGCACATGACCAGCACAACCGCCACCCCGTACGCCGGCCTTCGCGGGCTTTCCGCGCGCGAACTGCAGGACTTCAGCCGCGGGTCGCTGCCCGACTGGCTCGGCATCGAGCTGACCTCCGTGCAGCGGGACCGGCTGACCTGCCGGGCCGAAGCGACACCGGTGCACCTGGGGCGCACCACCCAGGTCGGGGACGCCACGATCACCGACGAGCACACCGGAAGGCGGTTGGCGATCTTCCGGTGCACTCAGATGGTGCTGTGGTACCGACCTGACGGCGCGAGCAGGCGCTTTGATCAACTGGGTTTGGCCGGTTGGGCCGCGGGTACTGCCCACTGAAGCTTGCTACATGGCACGGATCAGCCCGGGAGGTGAACATGGCCAGCGCGCTCGTCACGCAGCGCACCCTCGATGACGGCACCGTGGTGGTCGATCTGCACGGTGAGCTCGACATCGCGGTCAACGATGCCATGCGTGAGATCCTGGTCGACACGATCAAGACCCGACGGCCGCCGCGGCTCGTGGTCAACATGCGCCACGTCATGTTCGTCGACTCCACCGGCATGAGCGCGCTTATCGCCGGCCACAAGGCCGCCGAGGAGGCGGGCGTGGTCTACGAGGTACGCGAGATCGCGCCGTTCATCGAACGGCAGCTGCACGCGGCCGGCGTCTTCGACCACCTGGTGCCCCGCCAGAGCAAGGAGGCGCCCTAACCGGCGGCCGTCGCACGAGGCCGGTCCGCACCGCGTCGCGCGCCGCTCCCGCAGGCCAGTCGCTGCCATCCGACGGGTCAGGTCGGACAGATGACCGGAACGTGCTGGGCCGCGTTGTTGGCGAATCCGCCGCGGTTCCACACCTGCTCGGTCGGTTGGGTTTCGCCGTCCTCGTCGGTGGCCCGCGCGGTGAGCACATGCGAGCCCGGCGTGGCCGTCCAATCCAACTGCCAGCGCCGCCAGGACCACCGGTGTGCGTCGGGAGGGGCGAGGGTAGCGGCCATCCACGACTGTCCGTCATCGACGCTGACCTCGACTCGGGTGATCGGGGAGCGGCCCGACCACGCTCGTCCCTCCAGGAGGACCGGGCCGGCGTGCACGATCCGGGTACGGGACATGAAATCCGGGAAGCCCGGTGGGATGATCAATGCGCGCGGTGCGATCCGGGTGACCGGGGCACCAGCTTCGTCGGCATGCTGGCGCACGCGATACGCCTCGGCCTGCTGGAATCCGGTGAACGGCTCGGCGGCGACCGCTATGTGGATCAGCCATTTCACGTGGGCCATGCCGTACCAACCGGGTGCGATCAACCGCACGGGGTACCCATGCTGCGGGGCCAACGGGGCACCGTTCATTGCGTACGCCAGCAGGACGTCGTCGCCGGTCGCCTCGGCGACAGTGAGACTGCGCTGATACTGCTGCTCCACACCGCGCTCAATGCCGTGGTCCGCGCCGGTGAACACCACGTCGACCGCTGCGGGATCCGGCCGTGCGAGAGCGAGAACGTTCCGTAGCGGCACACCGGTCCAGTCGGCGGTGCCGACCGCCTCGACCAGCCAGGGTTGGCTGATCGGGCGGGGGTTCAGGCGGGCGCGCCCATTGCCGGCGCACTCCATGGTCACCCGTACGGTTCGCTCCGGCATTGCCTGGAGCGCGGCGAGGTCGAGGGTGAGTGCGCGCCGCACCGACCCGCCAATGGTCAGCCGCCAGGCACGCCCATCGAGGAATGGGATGTCGTAGTGGACGAGCAGGTAGTGCAGGCCGGGCGGCGTGATGTCGCAGCGCATCGCCTCGAGCGGCATGCCGTGGTTGCGTGTCGCCAGCGCCAGCTCCTGCTCGCTGATGCCCTCGCCGGTTTCGGCCAGCCGGCCGGGCTTGCTGATGTCGTCCAGCCTCACAGCCACTCCTCGGATCCGGCCTTCCGCTCGTTGTAGCGACGTCCGGAGTCCCGGGCGCAGCCTTCACGGTACAGAGCAACACCTGGCACCCGGCCTCGTCGAGTGCGGGCAGGTGGCCGACCATGCCGAGTTGGCGCAGCCCTGGGAAGGCTGATGCGTTGGTCGAACGGAGGGTGAGCTGCGGCCGGGACGGTACGGGGCGCCGCGGTGAACGACCGGTCGATCGGCCGCTGCCTGGCGTCCCCACCACCCGCCTGATACCCATCCACGAGCGTCCACGTGCGGCGGCCGGAGCCCGGCCGCCCGGCGTCGACATCAACACGCTGACCGTGAAGGCCGGTCGGCTCGCCGCGCTGACGCGGGTGGCCCCCGTGGCGGCAGATGCGCACCGGTGCGGCGGTCACTGGGACCTCGATCCGGCCAGAGGTCGGCGCGACGAAGCCGGTCAACAGGTTGACAGCGTGGCTTGCCCGCGCCGCTGGGACCGCGGCACGGGCGCCCGACGCCCGCGGCGCTCCAGGGGCTACGGCTCGCAGCGGAGGCGGTCCAGCCCGGTGAGGTCCAGCGCGCGACCCGGGACGCCCTGCGCGCCGCGGACGTGCGAGCGGCCGCCGGCCCGCGGCGCACGACCGTACGCGACGACCGGTGCGGAGACCCCGGCGGCGCGGTCACCGCACCACGAGCGTCACCGTCGCCTCGTGGACGAGGGAACCACTGGTGCCGGTGATGCGCAGCGTGTACGTGCCGCGCGGGGTCAGGCTCGTCGTGGTGACGCGCAGGGTCGACGATCCGGACACCGCGACCGGGTTGGCCGTGAAGCCGACCGTTGTCCTGGCGGGGGCGCCGCTCACCGACAACGCCACCGTGCCGGCGAGCCCGCCGACGGCGGCGGTCGACACCGTGTAGGTGGCGCTCTGGCGGCGGAGCACGCTCACGAAGGCCGGCGAGGCCGTCAGGGAGAAGTCCGGTCTCGGGGTCACGACGAGGGTGACCGGGCTCGAATGGCTCGTCCCCTCGCTCGTGCCGGTCACCGTCAGCGGGTACGTCCCGGGCGGCGCCGATGCGGCGGTCGCGATCGTGAGGGTCGTCGTCCCGGCACCCGCGACGACCGACGGCGCGAAGCTGGCCGAGCCCACGGCGGCCGGCAGGCCGGAGAGGCTCATCGAGACGGCGCCGGCGAAGCCGTTGAGAGCGCTGACGCTCGCCGTGTACGCCACGGACGAGCCGGCGACCGCGGTCAGCGACGGCGGACTCACGCCAAGGCCGAATCCGGGCGGGTCGGTCACGAGGAGGCTGACCGACGCCGACCGGGTGAGCGACCCGGCCGTGCCGATGATGGTCAGCGGATAGGTGCCGGGCGCCAGCGTCGTCGCGGTCGTGACGGTCACCTCCGCCGTCCTGGAGCCGCCGGCGAGCACCGCGGGCGAGATGGCCCAGGACGCCTGGTCGGTGGTCAGGCCGGTCAGGGCGAGGCTCACGTCACCGGTGAAGCCGTTCGCGGGGGTGACGGACACGCTGTACGTGACCGTGCCGCCCGCGACGGTGGAGGCCTGGGAGGCAGGCGCGGATAGGCCGAAGTCGGGCGCGGATTGCAGGAAGGCGTACGCGGCGAGCGCGTCGATCCGGCCGTAGCCGTACGCGTCGTCGGCGCCGGCCGGACCGAGGTCGACCGCCGTGCTCTCCAGCGCCGCCTGTTGGCGGTCCGCGCTCAGCTCGGGGAAGGCGCTGAGCAGCAGCGCAAGCGTGCCGGCTACGTGGGGCGCCGCCAGCGAGGTGCCGGACGCGTCCACGTAGTCGCCGTACAGGTCGGTGGTCCGCACGCCCACGCCGGGCGCGACGAGCCGCGGCACGACCGGCTGCCCGCACGCCGATGGGCCGCGGCTGCTGGACGGGTCGATGACGCCGGCGTCGTCGATCGATCCGACCGCGAGGGCCTCGGGGAGGTTGGCCGGGCTCAACACGGTCTGCCCGGTGGGCCCGTAGTTGCCCGCGGAGAAGACGGGCAGGATGCCGGCTGCCCGCAGGTTGCGCAGATCCGGCTGGAACTCGAGGTCGCATCCGCCGACCGCCCCGGTCCACGAGTCGTTGAGCAC
>DATDJX010000130.1:0-3266 GCA_036520275.1 Asanoa sp. | reverse complement strand
TGTCCGACGGCGAGGCGTGGCCGGTCCGCGTTCGGTCGATGACCGGGCTGATCCCGCTCTGCGCCGTCGCCGTGGCGCCGGCGGGTGTGAGCGACCGGCTCCCGGAGTTCAGCACACGGGTTGCCGAGTTCCTGGACGCGCGGCCGGAGTACCGCGCATCGGTGCAACGGACCGACCGCGACATCATGCTCGCGGTGGTGGGCGAGGACCGGCTGCCGCGGATCCTCGAGCGGCTGGCCGACGAGACCGAGTTCCTCTCGCCGCACGGGCTGCGCTCGCTGTCGGCGATCTATCGCGACCACCCATTCGAGTTCTGGGGCTCGGGTCAGATCGCGGCGACGGTCGACTATGAGCCCGCAGAGTCGACCACGGCGATGTACGGAGGCAACTCGAACTGGCGCGGGCCGATCTGGTTCCCCGTCAACTACCTGGTCATCGCCGCCCTCGACCGCTACGCGCGCCGGTTCGGCGGCGAGCTGCGCACCGAGTTCCCGCTGCACTCGGGCCAGCGGCTCACGCTGGCCGACATCACCGTCGAGCTGGCGCAGCGCCTGGTGTCGATCTTCCTCGAGGGAAAGGACGGCCGCCGGCCGGTGTTCGGGGGCCTCGAGCGCTTCCAGCGCGACCCCGCATGGCACGACGCGCTGCTGTTTTACGAGCACTTCCACGGCGACGACGGCGCCGGGCTCGGCGCGTCGCATCAGACCGGCTGGACGGGGCTGGTCGCCGACATGATCGTCCGCCTCTCGAAGGCCCGGCGGGCGGCATGACGTTCGGGGCCAGCATCGAGGGCGACGGTGTCCGCTTCGCGGTGTTCAGCGGCGTCGCCGACGCCGTCGAGCTGTGCGTCTTCGATGAGGCCGGTGCCGAGACGCGCCGGCCGCTCGAGCCGGGCGACGGTGATATCTGGCACACGCACGTGGCGGGCGCCGGCCACGGGCTGCAGTACGGGTACCGCGTCCGCGGCCCCGGGCGCTGCGACCCGGCCAAACTGCTGCTCGATCCGTATGCACGGGCTATCGCCGGCGGCGTCACGTGGCACCCGGCGGTCCTGGAGCCCGGCGCCGACTCGGCCCCGTACGTCCCGCGCTCCATCGTGCATGCCGCGCCGTTCGACTGGGCCGACGACCGCCGCCCGCAGACCCCGCTCGCCGACTCGGTCATCTACGAGCTGCACGTCAAGGGCTTCACCAAGCTGCATCCTGAGGTGTCCCCGGAGAGCCGCGGGACGTTCGCCGGCCTCGCGCAACCGGCTGTGCTCGAGCACCTGGTGCGCCTCGGCGTGACCGCGGTGGAGCTGCTGCCGGTGCACCAGTTCGTCCACGATCGGGCGCTCGCCGAGCGTGGGCTGCGCAACTACTGGGGCTATCAGTCGATCGGGTTCTTCGCGCCGCACAACGAGTACGGGTCGGTCGAGGACTTCAAGGCGATGGTCATGGCCCTGCACGCCGCGGGACTTGAGGTGATCCTCGACGTCGTCTTCAACCACACCGCCGAGGGCGGTCATGACGGCCCTACCCTGTGCTTCCGCGGGCTCGACGACGCGGCCTACTACCGCCTGCGCGACGACGGCTCCTATGTCGACGACACCGGCTGCGGCAACACCCTCGACACGCACCGCCCGCATGGCCTGCGGCTCGTCATGGACTCACTGCGCTATTGGGCGCAGGAGATGCACGTCGACGGCTTCCGCTTCGACCTCGCCGCCAGCCTCGGCCGCCAGACAAGCGGCTTCGACCCGTTCGGCGGCTTCCTCGATGCGGTGGGCCAAGACCCGGTCCTGTCCGACGTCAAGCTGATCGCCGAGCCGTGGGACACGGGCCAGGGAGGCTACGCGCTGGGCGACTTCCCGCCCGGATGGAGCGAGTGGAACGGCCGCTATCGCGACACCGTGCGCGACTTCTGGCGCGGCACGCCTGGGACGCTCGCCGACTTCGCCACGCGCATCACGGGCTCATCGGACTTGTACGGCCGCGGGCGTCGGCCAACGGCGTCCGTCAATCTGGTCACCGTCCATGACGGCTTCACGCTGTCGGACCTCGTCAGCTACGACGCCAAGCACAACGAGGCGAACGGCGAGGGCAACCGCGACGGATCCGACGACAATCGCAGCTGGAACTGCGGCGTCGAAGGGCCGACCGACGAGCCCGCCGTGCTGGCGCTGCGCGCGCGCCAGCGGCGGAACCTGCTCGCCACGCTCCTGCTCTCCGAGGGCATCCCGTTGCTGCTCGGCGGCGACGAGCTGGGCCGCTCGCAGGGCGGCAGCAACAACGCCTACTGCCAGGACAACGCGATCAGCTGGGTCGACTGGGCGGCGGCCGACGCGGAGCTGATCGAGTTCGCCGCGCGGCTCTGCCGCCTGCGTCGCGAGCAGCCGGTCCTGCGACGCACGCGCTTCTTCGGCCCCGGCGAGCTTCAGTGGCTGCGCCCGGACGGCACGCCGATGGAGGCGGGCGACTGGAGCAACCCGGACGCGCGCGCTGTCACCGTCGTGGTCGCCGACGGCGCGCTGCTCATCAACGCGTGGTGGGAGCCGCTCACGTTCCGGCTGCCCGGCGACGGCCGGTGGTCCGTCGAAATCGACACCGCCGATCCGGGCGGCCGACGGATCGTCGCGGACACCGTCGAGCTCGCCAGCCGCTCGCTGGCGCTCCTCGCAGTCACGGCGGGCCCCGTGAACAGCGCGCCGGCGGAGACCGGGCCGGACTCCGCATAGCGAGCGAATCACACGAACCGCGTGATGCCCACTCACCCGCGGTTACGGCACGCTGACGAGACGATGCACAACCCGCACTCCCGTCCAGTTCACATCGAGACGATCCACAAGCCGGACCGCTACACGCACTCCCAGATCGAGCGGGCACGCACGATCGCGCAGCTGCTCGGCCGCGGCAAGTTGGTCCTCGTCGAAGCGCCCAGGCAATGAGCAGACCCGGCCGCTCGGGCTGATCGGTCGCACGCTAAGCGTCGGCCGAGGTCGCGGACTCGTGAGTCGGCGCGCGTTGGGCGACCGGACGACCGGACAACGGGATCTCGGCCGTGACGAGGGTGCCGCCTCCCAACGGGCTGTCGATCGCGAGCCCGCCGTCGAGCGCCTCCAGTCGGTCACGCAGACCGACCAGGCCGCTTCCGTCCGGCTGCGCCCCGCCGACGCCGTCGTCGCGCACGGCAACGCGCAGGGTGCTGTCCTCGAGGTCCACGTTGACGTCGGCGCGCTCCGCATGAGCGTGCTTGACCACGTTCGTCAGCGCCTCGGCCACGACGAA
>DATDJX010000129.1:0-6497 GCA_036520275.1 Asanoa sp. | reverse complement strand
CGCAGCGGGCGCTCGCTGATCCAGACCATCGGCCGCGCGGCGCGCAACGTGTCCGGCGAGGTCCACATGTACGCCGACAAGATGACCCCGTCGATGGCCGACGCCATCGACGAGACCAACCGGCGGCGCGCCAAGCAGGTCACCCACAACGAAACCAACGGGATCTCGCCCGAGCCGCTGCGCAAGAAGATCCACGACATCCTCGACGACATCTACCGCGAGGCCGAGGACACCGAGGGCGCCCTGGGAGGTCACGGCCCCGGCGGCGCGATCGTCGGCGGCGCGGGGCGCCAGATGTCCCGTGGCAAGGCACCGGTGCCGGAGACCCGCTCCCGGGGCGGCAAGGCCGCGGCCCGGCCGTCCCGCGAGGGCATGGCCCGCGCCGACCTCGCCCAGCTCATCCAGGACCTCAACGACCAGATGCTCGCCGCGGCCCGCGAGCTGCAGTTCGAGCTGGCCGCCCGCATCCGCGACGAGGTCTCCGAGCTGAAGAAGGAGCTGCGCGGCATGGACGTCGCCGGGGTCCGCTGAGCCCCCGGTCGTCAGCGCGACGCGACGTCAGGGTTCTCGGCGTGGTCAGGGTTGCGCAGGCGGGAGACCGCGAACCTGCCTGGCGATCCGTTCGTCGGAAGTCCGCGCCGACGCCTCGTGGCTCATCGGTCACGCCCGGCGGGCTACCCGGGAAGCCGGGGAAACGCGTTATGGTCCGGTGATGGGCAGCCTCGCGTTCGTGCCGGGCGACCCGCATCCCGCGCTGCGGGAGGCGCTGGGCCGGTATGTCGGCTACGCCGAACGCGCCGACGCGCCGCTGGCACGCCGCGAGGTGGCCGGCGCCCGCTGCGTCCTCATCGTCGGGTGGGGCGATCCGCTGGACATCGTCAATCCGGTCGGTTCGGACCGCGGCGGGCGCGCCGCGTCGTTCACCACCGGCGTCTTCGACTCCTATGTGGACACCACAACGACCGGCCTCGCCGAGGGCGTCCAACTCACGCTCGACCCCCTCGTCGCCGGCCGGCTGCTCGGCATGCCGGTCGGCGAGCTCGCCAACCGGGTCGTCGCGCTCGACGACGCCGGCTGCCCCGACCTCAAGGAGCTGCCGGAGCGGCTCGCGGCAGCGCCCGACTGGCCGAGCCGGTTCGCGGTGCTCGACGACGTCCTCGGTCGCCGCCTGGCGGACGCGGCCACCCCCGATCCGGCGGTGTCGCGGGTCTGGAGCCGGCTGCGAGAAAGCCGCGGTCGCGTCACGGTCGCGGACCTCGCCACCGACGTCGGCTGGAGCCGGCGGCACCTGTCCGAGGTGACCCGCCGCGAGCTCGGCCTGCCGCCGAAGGTTGTCGCCCGCCTCCTGCGCTTCGCGCACGCCAGCGGCCAGCACGCCCGCGCCGCCGCCGACGGCTGGGCCGCCGTCGCCGCCGATTGCGGCTATTACGACCAGGCACACCTCATCCGCGACTTCCGTGCGTTCACCGGCACCACGCCGACCGCCCTGGTCCCATTCGTCCAAGCCGGGGACGGCGGCGACGGCGCAGGCTAGGTGCATGCGGACCATCTATCCTGTCTTCCGGTACGCCGACCCCCGCGCCGCGATCGCGTTCCTCGTCGAGGCGTTCGGCTTCGACGTGCGCGAGGTGAGCGAGGGCCCGGATGGCACCGTCCGGCACGCCGAGCTGACGTTCGACACCGGCATGATCATGGTCGGCCAGGCCGCCGAGCCGGGGCGCGGACGGCCAACCGCGGACGCCTGGCGCGTCTACGTCGCGGTCGACGACGTCGACGGGCACCACAACCGCGCGAAGGCGGCCGGCGCCGAGATCGTCCAACCGCTGACCGACCAGCCGTACGGATCCCGCGAATACGGCGCCCGGGACAGCGAGGGCAACGCCTGGTCCTTCGGCACCTACCGGCCGTAAACCGAAGGCGGGCCGTGGCCGGCGCCCGTACCCTCTTGCCGTGGAATTGACCTGGCGCCCCCTCGGGTCCAAGGATCTTGCCGCGGTGGCCGCGCTCGCACGGCGGGTCGTCGCGGCCGACGGCGGGCTGCCGCTGGTCGCGGACGAGGGTTTTCTCCGCCGGCGGTTCGGCGGGGAGGGCACGGTCGCGGTGACCGCGGACGGGACCGTCGTGGCCGCGGGCAGCGTGCGGCCCCAGGACGATGGGAGCGTGGTCAGCGGGCTGGTCGACCCTGCCCTGCGCGGGCGTGGGATCGGCGCGCGGCTGCTCGACACCAACCTCGGCGCTGCCGGCCAGCCGGTGACGGTCGAGACCGAGTCACTCACCGACGAGGCCACCTGGCTTTTCGCGTCCCGCGGGCTGGAGCAGATCTGGGCCGAAGATGTCATGCGCTTCGACCTGGCACAACCCCTGCCCGACGTGGCGCTGCCGCCCGGCGTCACGGTCCGCACCTGGGCCGACGACACCGCCGACCGGTTCTTCGCGGTCTACGAGGCCGCCTTCCGCGACCGTCCAGGCTTCCCGGGCCGGTCACGCCGGCAATGGATGGAGTGGACCAGCGATGACGACGACTTCCGTCCACAGTGGTCGCTGATCGCCGCGGAAGCGGCGGACGTCGCGTTCGTCACCTGCGCCGAGGGCTGGATCGTTCAGGTGGGTGTGCGGCCGGAGGAGCGCGGCCGCGGTCTGGGCGCGGCCCTCGTGGTCGCGGTCCTGCGCCGGATGCGCGATGCCGGCCGCGCCGAGGTCCTGCTCGACGTCAACGTCGACAACCCGGCCGGTGCGCTCTACGCGCGGCTCGGCTTCGCCCGGATCGGCCGGCGGGCCCGGTTCAGCCGACCCTGACGTCGGTGAAGTGCTCGACCACCGGCGGCGTCGCGAAGTAGGCCCCGATCAGTGCGCGCCAGGCCGGGAAGCGGTCGGTGGCGCGGAAGTTGTCGAGGTGCGCGTCGCGCGAGTCCCAGTCGACGAGCAGCACGAACCGCGACGGTGACTCGATCCCCCGGGTCATCCGCACGGAGCGGCAGCCCGGCGTGGTCGAGAGCACCTCGTGCCCCTTGACGTACGCCGCCGCGAACGCGTCTTCCTGCCCCGGCACCACGTCGATCAACGCCACCTCGAGAACCATGATCGGCAGCGTAGAGGGTGTACCGGGTCACGCCACAGTGGGCCGAGGTGTCCATCGGGTCGGCCGTACGCCACAATGGAGAGCGGAGGAGGGGAGTATTCCCTCGCGGCGATGTCGTCAACACGGCTTTTGTCCGGTTAATACCCGGGGAAGGCCCGGCGTCGCCGGTCGCGGCCGGCGGTGGAAGAGACCTCCGACAGTGCCCCTGTGCCTGCCGGAGGTTTGCCTGTGAACGTTTCATCGTTGGTGTGGGCAGTGACACTGCTCGTGCTCACCGCCGTCCTCGCCGTCGACCTGCTGATCATCGGCCGGCGACCGCACGAGCCGTCCATCCGCGAGTCCAGCCTCTGGGTCACGTTCTACGTGGCCCTCGCCCTGCTCTTCGGCCTCGGCATCTGGTTCACCGCCGGCGCCACGCCGGCCGCCGAGTTCTACACGGGCTGGTTGACCGAGTACAGCCTGTCGGTCGACAACCTGTTCGTCTTCGTGATCATCATGTCCCGGTTCGCCGTACCCCGGCAATACCAGCAGAAGGTGCTGCTCATCGGCATTCTGCTCGCGCTCGTCATGCGCGGCGCGTTCATCGCGGCCGGATCGGCGCTGATCTCCCAGTTCTCGTGGGTCTTCTACGTCTTCGGCGCGTTCCTGGTCTACACGGCGATCAACTTCCTGCGCCAGGGCGAGCCGGACGAGGACGATTTCAAGGAGAACCTGCTGATCCGCTGGAGCCGCCGGGCGCTCCCGCTGTCCCGCGACTTCGGCGACGGCCGGCTCACCACGGTCACCGAGGCCGGCAAGCGCCTCTTCACCCCGCTGCTGATCGTGATGATCGCGATCGGCACCACCGACCTCGTCTTCGCGCTCGACTCGATCCCGGCCATCTTCGGCATCACCCAGGAGCCCTACCTGGTCTTCACCGCCAACGTGTTCGCGCTGATGGGCCTGCGCCAGCTCTACTTCCTGCTCGGCGGTCTGCTCGACCGCCTGGTTTACCTCAACATCGGGCTGGCGCTCGTGCTCGGCTTCATCGGCGTCAAGCTCGTGCTCGAGGCGCTGCACGACAACGAGGTGCCGTTCATCAACGGCGGCGAGCATGTGAGCTGGGCGCCCGCGATCCCGATCTGGCTGTCGCTCACGGTCATCTTGGGCACGCTGGGCATCACCACCGTCGCCAGCCTGATCAAGTCGGCTGGCGACAGGCGCCGCGAGTTGGCCGGGTCAGAGCGTTCCTGACAAGACCGGCACGACCCGGCGGGCGGCGACGAGCGTCGACGCGCGGGACGGCGGCAGTTCCTCCTCGACCACCCGGCGCTGCGTGTAGCAGGCGTGCACCATCCGCCGCGGCGCCGCGACGATGCCGACGTGGTGGATGTGCCGGCCGGGCCGGGCGAAGAAGTAGAGGTCGCCGGGGCGCTCGTCGCCCAGCGGGAGCGGCGTGGTGACGGCGGCCTGGTCGTCGGCGTCGCGCGGGAGCGTCACCCCGAGCTGCCGCCACACGAACCGGACCAGCCCCGAGCAGTCGATGCCGTGCGTGGTCAGGCCACCCCAGACGTACGGTGCGCCGAGCAGCCGCCGGGCGGCGGCGAGCGACAGCGTGCCGAGCGGAGACAGCGGTGCCCGCGGGGTCGCCGGATCATCGGCGCCGTCCGGCGCGGGCGCGGCCGTTGTGTGCCGCGCGGTCGTGCCCAGCTGTGCCAGGGGCACCCAGCCCGGGTAGCCGCGCGGGTCGAGCTTCGCCGCGGGTTGCTCCAGCGCGACGACGCGGGCCCAACCGTCGCCGCGTACCTCTTCGACCAGCACCCGCTCGCCGAGCCCGAGCTGACTGAGGACGCCCTCGCCGATCTGGTCGTCGGGCGACATCGCCGCGACCCAGGCAGCGATGTCGGGCGCCGGGCCGAGAGCGGCCGCGTCGAGCGGCCGGATGGCCTCGGGGGAGGACCAGAGCGTCGCGACGGCGACGCGCACGGCGGCTACGCCGCCGGCCGTCACCGTCACGTCGCCCTCCCTCGTTGCCGACCAGCCTACGAAATTATCCGCCGGCAGGCTATGACGATCCGGCGCTAACTTGCATCCGGTCCGTCGATGCCCAGACCCGGCGCCGCCGGCAGGACCACCGTCGCGCCCTCGTACCGAGGGCCGCCGGACACCGGCGCCGACGCGAGCCACCAGGCGGCGTCCAGGTCGCAGACGGCGGTCGTACCGCACGCCGCCACCAGGCTCGCCGCCGCCCCGACGCCGATCGGGCTCTCCATCATCGTGCCGACCAGCGTGCCCATGCCCTGCGCCTCGGCCAGCGCCAGCAGCGTGCGAGCCGGCCCGAGCCCGCCACACTTGGCCAGCTTGACGTTGACCATATCGGCGGCCCGGCGACGGATCACCTCCACCAGGTCGCCGACGCCGAAGACCGCCTCGTCGGCGAGAATCGGCACCGTCACCCGGTCGCTGATCCAGGCCAACCCGTCTAGATCTTCCCGAGCGACGGGCTGCTCGACGAGTTCGATGTCCAGACCCGCGTCCTCGACGGCGCGGATGATCCGGACGGCCTCCCGCGGCCGCCAACCCTGGTTGGCGTCGAGCCTGATGCGTGCGCCGTCGCCCACGGCCGCCCGCACCGCCCGGATGCGGGCCAGGTCCCCGGCCGGGTCGGCACCGACCTTGACCTTGAGCACGCCGAACCCGTCTGCGACGCGAGCGGTTGCGGCGGCCGCCATGGCGCCCGCATCGTCGGCGGAAAGCGTCACATCGGTCGGTACCCGTAGCGCCGCGCCGCCCAGCAGCCGGGCCAGGGGTACGCCGATCCGCCGCGCCGCCAGGTCGTGCAGGGCAACGTCGACCGCGCACTTGGCCGCCTCGTTGCCGGCGACCGCGCGAGACGTCTCGCGACAGCGCGCGACCAGGTCGTCGGCGTCCCGGCCGACCAGCAGGGGCCGCAGCATCTCCTGCACGCACGCCTCGGCGCCGGCCACCGACGCGCCGGTGACCTGCCAGACCTGCGGCGCCTCGCCGTACCCCGATCGACCGTCGGTGTCCACCACCTGCACGACCAGCGTCGCGACCGAGGTGGCCGTGCGCAGGGCCGTGACGAACGGGGTGTGCAACGGCGCACGAAGCCGGTGGGTGCGTACCTCGGCGATGGTCATGTGCGGCACCCTATCCACAAGAGCGGGAGGAGTCGCCGGTGGCGCACTGGACATTGGCAGGGGCGCCGAACGCCCGTGACCTGGGCGGAACGCCCGCGGCGGACGGCCGGCGGGTCCGCGCCGGCGTGCTGATCCGGGCCGGTGGCCTCGGCCGGCTGGTCGACGACGACCTGGCGGTACTCGAGTCGCTGGGGGTGCGGTGCGTCGTCGACCTGCGCGCCGAGGCGGAGATCGAGGTGGCCCCGCCGGACCGGCTCGCCGGCGATCCCAAGGTCGTC
>DATDJX010000128.1:0-3604 GCA_036520275.1 Asanoa sp. | reverse complement strand
ACGTGTATGCGAGATCGGCGGCCGTGGGGCGGTAGCGCAGGACATCCGTCACGGGCGGTCTCCACGTTGGGGTGGGATGGGACCGGGGTCGATCGTCGGGTCGGGGTCGCCCTTGGGCGTGGTGGCGTCCTCCTCGGACAGACCGGACAGCAGGGGCGTGCGCTTCATCGCGATCAGGACCGCGAGGATGACCAGGCCGATCAGGATCCAGATGCCGCCAAGCGCCTTGGCGAAGATGTTCTGGTTGATCACGACGAACAGCAGGATCGCGAAGCCGAGCACGGGCAGCACCAGGTGACGCAGGTAGTCGGAGCTGCGGGTGCGCGCGACGAAGTGCCACACCACCGTCACGTGCAGCGTAAGGAACGCGACCATGGCGCCGAAGTTCACCAGCGTGGCGAGGTCGGTGATGCTCTGCACGTCCCGCCAGAACCACAGCGTCAGGCCCAGCGCCAGCGAGACCAGCGCGACCAGGAGCACCGCGTTGACCGGCACCGAGCGGCGCGGCGAGACGCGGGCCAGGAACGCCGGCAGCTGCCGGTCCCGGGCCATCGCGAACAGCAGCCGCGAGGTTGCGCCCTGCGCGACCATCGCGTTGGCGATGCCCCACGCGAGCGCGGTCGCGACCGACGTCAGGACGTACAGCCAATGGCCGCTGGCCGCCTCGGCCGCCGCGGCGAACTCGTCGCCGACGTATCCCTCGTTGATGACCTTCTCGGGGTTGGGAACCAGCATCGAGGCGAGCCAGGTCTGCGAGACGAACAGGGCGCCGGCGACGAGCAGCGCGCCGGCCATCGCGCGGCCGATCTGCCGGGCCTCCTCGCGGTTCTCCTCGGCGAGCATCGAGATCCCGTCGAAGCCGAGGAACGACAGCATGGCCACCGCGACCGCGCCGAAGATCAGCGACCAGCCGAACGTGTCGCCGTTGAACAGCGCGGTGGCTCCGCCGATCCCGTTGCCCTTGCCCTGCGCGAGCCCGACGACGAAGAAGATCAGCACGAGCGCCAGCACGATCAGCTCGGCGACAAGGAACAGCATCGTCGTGCGCGCCGTGATCCGGATGCCGAGGTAGTTGATGACGGTGTTGACGACGACGAAAACGACCAGCCACAACCAGACCGGGATCGCCGACGCGACGACGTTCATCGAGAAGGCTGCCACCACGTACAGCAGGCTCGGCACCAGAACGTAGTCGAGCAGGATCGACCAGCCGGCGAGGAACCCGACCGTGGGGTGGATGCCGCGGCCCGCGTAGTTGTAGACGGAGCCGGCCATCGGGAACGCGCGCACCATCTGCGCGTAGGAGTTCGCGGTGAGCAGCATCGCGACCATGGCGACGACGTAGGTCAGCGCCACCATGCCGCCGGAGACGTTGAAGACCTGGCCGAAGATCGCGAACGGAGCGATCGGCACCATGAAGACCAGGCCGTACGCCAACAGGTCGACGAATGAGAGTTCTCGACGCAGCTCCTGCTGGTAGCCGAAGCTCTCGAGGGAGGCCGGGCGATCTACCGGCCCCGGAGTTACCTCCGTGCGAGGGGTAGCCATGGCGCCTCACGATAGTGGTCGATGATCGCGACGGAAAGGTACCGAGGGCCCTTTCCCCGGCGACCGCCACAGTGGACGCCGGCGGCCATCGCCCAGGGCGCCGGCGGCCGGACCGGGTGCCGACCGCCGGGCGCCTATCGCCGTCCGCCGAGCCGCGGGAACGCCGCCCGGGAGGGCGCGACCGACGGCGGCGCCGCGTCGCACGGCGCCTTCGGCCGACTTCCGCGGGGCGAAAACGCCCATCCCGGACCCACGCAACGTGGACGGCTCGGCGGGGCACCAAATTCCGGTTAGCCTGGGTGCGGGTGGTCACGGTCACATCACGACCAGGATCTCCCGACCAGCGCGAACCTTTCAGCGGGCCCAACGACTCTAGTCAAGCAGCCGCGCACATCGAGGAGGAGGCCCGGTGACACAGCAGACCTGGGACGAGTTGGGGGCACCCCTGCCCAACCAGGAGTTCCGCACCGCCAGCGATGCCATCGTGACCAACATCGAGCGGGTCATCGAGGGCAAGACCGCGACGGTGCGCCTGGCACTGGCCGTCCTGCTCGCCGAGGGCCACCTCCTCATCGAAGACGTGCCGGGCGTCGGCAAGACCAAGCTCGCCAAGGCGCTGGCCCGCTCGATCGACTGTTCCGTCCGGCGCATCCAGTTCACCCCCGACCTGTTGCCGAGCGATGTCACCGGCGTGAGCGTCTACAACCAGGAGAACCACGACTTCGAGTTCAAGCCGGGCGCGGTTTTCGCCAACCTGGTCGTGGGTGACGAGATCAACCGGGCCTCGCCGAAGACACAGTCCGCCCTGCTGGAATGCATGGAGGAGCGGCAGGTCACCGTCGACGGCACGACCTACGAGCTGCAGACGCCGTTCATGGTGATCGCGACGCAGAACCCGATCGAGATGGAAGGCACCTACCCGCTGCCCGAGGCGCAGCGGGACCGGTTCACCGCCCGGATCGCGATGGGCTACCCCGACGGCGGTGCCGAGATCGCGATGCTCGACGTGCACGCCGGGCGTGACCCCATCTACTCGCTGCCGGCGGTGGCCGACGCGGCGACCGTCCGCCGGCTGATCGCGACGGTGCGCAACGTGCACGTGGCCGACGCGGTCAAGCAGTACGCGGTCGACCTCGTCACCGCCACCCGCGAGGCACCCGACCTGCGGCTCGGCGCCTCCCCGCGGGCCACCCTGCAGCTGCTGCGCACCGCGCGCGCGGTCGCCGCCCTCGAGGGCCGCGACTACGTGCTCCCCGACGACCTGCAGGCGCTCGCCGTCCCGGTGCTTGCCCACCGCATCATCCCGACTGCCGACGCGCAGCTCGCTCGCCGTACGACCGACGCGATCGTCGCCGACATCGTCCACCGGCTGCCGCTGCCGCACGACCGCAACCGGTCGCCGTACGACACCCGGCCCCCGTCCGGCGACGGTCGCTCCGAATACCAGCGGCGGAGGCGCTGACGTGCGTGAGGCGCTGCGCGGCCTGACGACGCGCGGCCGGTCCTTCCTCGCGGCCGCCGTCGCCGCGGCACTGTCCGCGCTGATCCTCGGCGAGAAGGACCTGCTGCGGGTCGCGGTGCTGCTGGCCATCCTGCCGCTGCTCGCCGCCGCGTACGTCGGCCGCAGCCGCTACAAGCTCGCCTGCAGCCGCTCGCTCGAACCCCGCCGGGTGCCGGTCGGTGCGAGCTCGCGGGTGGTGCTGCGCCTGCAGAACATGTCACGGCTGCCGACCGGCACGCTGCTGCTGGAAGACCGGCTGCCGTACGCGCTGGGCAGCCGGCCCCGGGTGGTGCTCGAACGGCTCGGCGCCCACTAGGCCAGCTCGGTCGCCTACACGGTGCGGGCCGACGTGCGCGGCCGGTACGAGGTCGGCCCGTTGGTCGTGCGGCTCACCGACCCGTTCGGGCTGTGCGAGCTGGTCCGGTCGTTCCCGAGCGTCGACAAGCTCACCGTCATCCCGCAGGTCGTCGCGCTGCCGTCCGTACGGCTCGCCGGCGAATACGTGGGCACCGGCGACAGCCGCGCCCGGTCCGTCGCGGTCCACGGCGAAGACGA
>DATDJX010000127.1:0-2726 GCA_036520275.1 Asanoa sp. | reverse complement strand
CGGGGAGTGCTCGCCGAGCCGCGTGGCCAGCCGGTAGAAGGACTCGCTCACGTCGTAGCCGGCCGGGGCGGGCGACGGACCGTGCACGAAGCGCGACGTCACGAGCTCCACGTCCAGGCCCTGGCGCGCCAGCGCCTCGGCGAGCGCATGGTCGTACGGCAGGACGTCGCCGGAGGGGTCGATCAGGTGTACCCGCACGCAGGGCATTCTCTAGGGTCCGCTCACCGATGACCCGGTCCCGCCTTCGATACCCACGTCGGGGCTGGCGCCCCTCGGGGCACACGTGACCCGTCCTCTGGTCCGGGCGGTGTTCGCGGTCATGATCGCCGCCACCCTGGGCGCCTTCGTGCTCAGCCAGCAGCTGAAGAGCGATTTCCCGCTCGTGATCCGGTTCGCGACGAAGCCGGCGCACTTCTCCCCGAACGGCGACCGCTACCGCGACACGACGAAGATCGGCTTCGACCTTTCGGAGCCGGCGAGCGTTTCGTTCATGGTTGTGGACTCCGAGGGAACCGAGGTGCGGCGAATAGCGAGCGACCGCCGGCTCGCGGGCGACGCCAAGCACCGGTGGACCTGGGACGGGCGCTCGGACGACGGCGCGATGGTCCCGGACGGCACGTACCGGATGCGCGTCGTCCGCCGCGACGAGAGCCGTGTGATCGACTCGGTCAAGGAGATCGACGTGGACACCGTGCCGCCGAAGGCGTCGCTCGCCTCGGCGAAGCCGTCCGTGATCGCCACCGATCTACCGGGCGACACGCCGAGCGTCAAGCTGGCCTATCGAGGCCCCGAGAACCGGGCGCCGGTCGTGCGTGTGTTCAGGACCGACGACGGGAAGCCGCACATCGTGAGGCGCTTCCGCGGCCGGCCGGACCGGACGGCCACCTGGGACGGCCGCGTGAGCGCCGGCCAGGAGCGCACCGAGCCCGCGCCCGAGGGCGACTACGCCTTCACGGTGGCCGTGCGCGACAGGGCAGGCAACATCACCGAGGCGCCGCTGCCGACGCCCACTCCGAACGTGGCCCGGCCCGGCACCGGCGTCAGCGTGAGCAACTTCACCCTCCGCGGCCCGCTGTCGGCCGTGGCCGCGGGGGCGGTGGCCCACTTCGAGGTCGGCCCCGTGGACCGCGACTTCAACTTCGCGGTGTCGCGGCTCGGCGATCCGAAGCCGCTGCTTCACGGCAGCCGGGTGGCGGGCCGGTTCCGCATCCACGTTCCGTCGAAGATGCGGACGGGCGTGTACGTCGTCCGGGTCCGGTCCCGCCGTGAGCGCGCCGTGTGGCCGCTCGCCGTGGCGGGGCTTCCACCGCGGAGCGCGCGCGGCGAGGCGCGTCCGCTCGTGGTGCTCCCGGCGCTCACGTGGCAGGGGCTGAACCGGGTGGACGACGACGCCGACGGCTTCACGGACCGCCTGCCGTTCGCCGATTCGGTGCGCGTGGACAGGCCGTTCCGGGCCGGAGTCCTGCCGAAGCGCTTCGACTCCGAGGTGTCGCCCCTGCTCCGCTGGCTCGACCGGGAGCGGCTGCCGTACGACCTCACCACCGACCTGGCGCTCGCGCGCCACGAGGGGCCGGCGCTCGGCAACGCGCCGGGGGTCGCCTTCGCCGGCAGCGAGCTGTGGCTCCCCGACGAGCTCCTGCAGCGGCTGCGCGACTACGTCGCGGACGACGGCCGGCTGGCCACGTTCGGGGCCGAATCGTTCCGGCGAGCGGTGACCCTGAAGGGGGCGGTCATCAGCGACCCGACGCCGCGGCGGCGCGAGGACGCGCTCGGCGAGCGGACCAAGCTGGTCGCGACCAGCGCGGCGCCGCTGACCGTGTTCGACGACAGCCTCGGCCTGTTCGAGGGCGTATCCGGCTTCGTCGGCGACTTCACGGTCTTCGAGACCACGACGGGCTTCCCCCAGTCCGCGCGCCGGATGACCGAGGCAGGCCGCGACCCGGGCGAGCCCGCGTTCGTCGCGTTCGGCCTCGGCGGCGGGATCGTGATCCGGTCGGGCACGCCGCAGTGGGCCCGCGAGCTGAACGAGTCGGCCCTCAGCCTCGAGCTTCCGCAAGTGACAAAGCGCATCTGGAAGCTGCTGTCCGGCGGCTCCGCCGGATGACCCGTTTGCCATCCTGCGGCCCGTGACTCGACGACGCCTGCTCGTGGGAGGCGGGCTCGTCGCGATCGTCATCGCGGTCGCGGTGGGCCTGTACGTCCGCAGCCAAGACAACCCGCCCGAGAAGCGCGGCTCCGCCACGGAGGAGTTCGTGACGACCGAGGAGCCGGAGCCCAAGCCGCCTCCGAAGAAGGAGAACCCGCGGCCCTGGCCGACGTACGGCTACGACGACGCGCGCCAGCACATCTCCCCGTACCACCTGCGACCGCCGTACAAGCGGCTGTGGACGATCGACGCGCACGACACGCTCGAGTTCCCGCCCTCGCTCGGGTACGGCAGGATGTATCTCGCCCAGCAGAAGGGCCTCTTCTTCGCGTTGAACGCGAAGAACGGCCGGGTGGTTTGGCGGAAGAGCCTGGGCCGCTGCGCCGCCTCCTCGCCGACAATCGGCCGGAAGGTCGTCTACCAGTCCTACATGCACCGTGTGGTCTGCGCGCAGGACCAGGCGGGTGCCGACGGCTTCGTGGTCGCGTGGGACGCGGACAGCGGCCGCGAGCTGTGGCGCTACAAGACTCAGCCCGTGGAGTCGTCTCCGCTCCTTCACGGCAACCGGCTCTACATCGGT
>DATDJX010000126.1:0-47179 GCA_036520275.1 Asanoa sp. | reverse complement strand
GAACGGTTCACGGTCGTCTGGCCCCCGGAGGCCGCCGACCCGGTGTGAACGGGTCACATGACGTCGACGACGTTCGATAGCCTGCACCCGTGTCGCCGGACGATCCGTGGGCGAGGGTTTGGATCGCCGAGCACATCGAGCTGATCGGGCAGGGTTGGCGGTGGTGTCCGATCCGGTGGGCGCGCTGCTGCAGTACGGGGTGTCGTGGATCGAGCACGTTCGGCCGTTGTCGCCGGCGTTGGACTGGTTGGCCGGGGATCCGGGGCTGATCGCGGGCAACGCGCACACCTGGCGGAACGTGTCGTCGTCGCTGGCCGGGCAGGCGGACGCGCTGGGCCGGTACGTGGCCGCGGATGTGCCGCATCGGCGGGGTGCCGCGGCTGCGGCGTATCGGGACCGGTCGGGTCGGCAGGAGGCGGCGATCCGCGGGCTGGCCGCGGCGGCGGACACGGTGGCGGCGGTCACCGAGGGTGCCCCAGATGCGGAGGTGATCGCCCGCAACGGTGGCTTGACCGAGGCCGAGGCCGAACAGGTCAGGCAACACATCTTCTTCGAAGAGCATCCCCTTCGGGACGACGAAGGCGGCATCGTCCATGGTCGATACGAGGCCGGTCCCGACATGGCCGAGGCTTGGCTACGCCTCCGGTCAGGTAGGCACCTGCCATCGGGTCCCCGAGCCGACCTACGAAGACGATTCGGAGCCGTGGAGGCGGCCGTGGGCAGATGGTGACGGCTCGCAAGGTAGCCGAGCGCGACGACCAGATCAGATACGAGTTCGGCCTCGACCGGCAGTACGATCGCGTGCTGGTGATCGACAAGCAGAGCTGGGACGTGGCCACCGAGGACGGCACGTTCGACTCCGCCGCCGGCGCGATCGCCGCGAAGATCAAGAGCGCCTGGCGCGAACAGGGTGAGTTCCCCGCCGGCGTCATCTTCGCCAGCTAACGGACTCCGAACGTCTCGATCGCGACGGCTCTGATGTCATCCTGCAGAGAGGCTCGGCAGCGACATCGACGGTGAACGTCGGCCTGGGACCGGAGGAAGGCGGGGCGCAACCGACCGGGCTGTGCCTACGGCACCCGCAGGGTCTCCCGTACCGCCTGGACCAGTGCCATCACGTCCGCCGAGGCGCGGGCGGCCGACCAGGCCAGGCCGTATGTCATCACCGGCGCCGGCCGCACCGCGAGCGGCACGAAAGCCACATCCGGGCGGCGCACGGTCTCCGCGAGCAGGCCCGGCGCGACCAGCGCGCACCGGCCCGCCGCCACGAGGTCGAGGGACGCGGGCAGGTCCTCGAGGTCCGCGGGGAGGAAGGCCGGCGACAGCGCGCGGCCGTGCCGGGGCACGAGTACCCGCGAGCCCGCCAGCTGCGCCACCGATACGGACGAGGCGCGGGCCAGCGGCGCGGCCGCCGGGAGGGCCACGTGCGTCAGCGGGACCGAGAACCGTGCGGTGGAGGCCATCCCGGCGGGGAACGGCGTCGTCATCAACGCGGCCGCCACCGACCCCGAGGTCAGCAGCGCCGACGCCGCCGCCCAGCCGACGCGTACCAGCTCGACCTCGACCGACGGCAACCGCCGGACCACCCTTGCGGCCAGCGCGGCCACCACCGGGCAATAGGCCAGCCGAATCGTCCCTGCCGGCGCCGATGCCAGCCGCGCCGCCTCGGCCAGGAACGCCCACGTGTGCTCCAGCAACCCCTCCGCGTACGGCAGCAGGACCTTGCCGTCGTCCGTCAGCCGCACCGAGCGCGAACTGCGTTCGAAGAGCCGTACGCCGAGCGAACGCTCCAGCCGCGCCACGGCCTGGCTGACCGCCGGCTGCGACATGCCCAGCGAAGCCGCCGCCCGGGAGAACGACAGCGACGACGCCACCCGCACGAAGCAGGCGACCTCGCGCTGCGCCGGCCCGTCCACCGGCCCAGCATGGCACGACGGGTCATAACCGGGAGCAATAGATCACCCGCCGCGGCCGCGAGGACCGCCACGATCCGGGCGTGACCGACCACGACGACCTCGGCCCGTCCACCGTCCTCGGCTACCCGCGCATCGGTCCGCGCCGCGAGCTCAAACGCGCCCTCGAGGACCACTGGGCCGGCCGTACGACCAGAGCCGAGCTCGACGCCCGGGCCGCGGCGATCCGGCGCAGCGCGTTCGAGCGGATGACCGCCAGCGCGATCGGCTCGATCCCGTCGCACACGTTCTCGCTGTACGACCACGTGCTCGACACGGCCGTGATGCTCGGCGCGATCCCGGAGCGGTTCCGCGACGCCGACGACCCGTACTTCGCGATGGCCCGTGGCGACGACCGGCACGCGCCGCTGCGGATGACGAAGTGGTTCGACACCAACTACCACTACATCGTCCCGGAGATCGGGCGGCAGACGCCGATCGCGCCGGACAGCGCCGCGATCCTCGACGAGTTCCGGGAGTACCGCGCGCCGACCCGGCCGGTCCTGCTCGGCCCGGTCACGTTCCTGCTCCTGAGCGAGGCGCCGACCGGCAGGCCGCTGGACCGCCTCGACGACGTCCTCGCCGCCTACCGGCAGATCCTCGAGGACCTCGACAGTGCGGGCGTCCCATGGGTCCAGCTCGACGAGCCGGCCCTCGTCGCCGAGCGCACCGACCGCGAGACCGGAAGCGCGCGACGCGCGTACGAGATCCTCGCCGCCGCCAGCCGACGACCGAACATCCTCGTCGCCAGCTACTTCGGCGACGCCCCGGGCTACCTGGCCCGTACCGGCATCGAGGCCCTCGCCGTCGACCTCGTTCGCGGCGCCGCGCCCGACCCGGCCGAGGTCGCGGACGTCCGCCTGGTCGCCGGGATCGTCTCGGGCCGGGACGTCTGGCGCACCGATCTCGACGACGCGCTCGCGGCACTGGACCGCTATCCCGCCGACACCGTCGTCGCCACGTCCTGCCCGCTGCTGCACGTCCCGCACGACCTCGACCTGGAGCCCGACCTCGAGCCGGCCCTGCGCAACACGCTTGCCTTCGCCGACCAGAAGCTCGGCGAACTCGCCGAGATCGCCCGCCGCCGGACCGCCGGCGACACCGGCCGGGCCGCGCAGCGACGGACCAGCCGGCCGGCCACCCCTCGAAACGGCCACCGCGGCCCTTATCCGCGACGCGCCGCCGCGCAGAAGGCCCTCAACCTGCCCGACCTCCCGGTCACCACGATCGGCTCCTTCCCACAGACCGGCGACCTCCGCCGAGCCCGCGCGGCGCTCGCGAGCGGCACGCTCACCCCGGACGGGTACGAGGAGCGGATCCGCGCCGAGATCCGGGCCGTGGTCAAGCTCCAGGAGGATCTCGGCCTCGACGTGCTCGTCCACGGCGAACCCGAGCGCAACGACATGGTCGAGTACTTCGCCCAGCACCTCGACGGCTTCGCCACCACCCGCAACGGCTGGGTCCAGTCGTACGGCTCGCGGTGCACCCGGCCGCCGATCCTGCACGGCGACGTCCGCCGCCCGCGGCCCATCACCGCCAGCTGGACCGCCTACGCCCAGGAGCAGACCGCCAAGCCGGTCAAGGGCATGCTCACCGGCCCGGTGACCATCGTCGCCTGGTCGTTCGTGCGCCGCGACATCCCGCTCGCGGAGGTCACCGGCCAGGTCGCCGACGCGATCCGGGCCGAGGTGCGGGACCTGGAACGCCAGGGCACCCGCATCATCCAGGTCGACGAGCCGGCACTGCGCGAGCTGCTCCCGCTCCGGGAGCGGGAGCGGCACGACTATCTACAGTGGGCGGTCGGCGCGTACCGGTACGCCACCGGCGGCGCGAGTGACCATACGCAGATCCACACGCACCTGTGCTACTCCGACGCGGCCGAGGTGCTCGACGCGATCGATGCCCTGGACGCCGACGTGACGACCATCGAGTCGGCCCGCTCCGGCGGCCGGATCCTCGACGCCCTCGCACGCTTCGACCGTGGCATCGGCCCCGGCGTCTACGACATCCACTCGCCGCGGGTTCCCACCGCGGACGAGGTCGAGGCCCGCATCCGCAACGCCCGACACGCCGCCGCGGACCTCTGGGTCAATCCCGACTGCGGCCTCAAGACGAGGACGTACGCCGAGGTCGAGGCCGCCCTCGCCAACCTCGTCGAGGCGGCGCGTCGGGCTCGCCTGGCGGGCTAACCGACCGAGGCCGGCACGAGGACCGCCGGGGAAGACGCGGCCCCCAGCGGGCGACGCGTGCGCAACAGCAGCAACGACACGCCCGCCGCCGCGACGGCGAGTGCCCCGGCGAGGTACCAGGCCAGGTCGTAGTCGCCGAGGCGGTCGCGGATCAGGCCCGCGCCGGTAGCGGCCAACGCAGCCCCGAACTGGTGGGACGCGAACACCCAGCCGAACACGACGGCTCCGCGGTCGCCGAAGTACTCGCGGCACAACGCGACCGTCGGCGGCACGGTCGCCACCCAGTCCAGCCCATAGAAGAGGATGAAGACCACCATGGACGGTCGAACCGCGTCGCCGAACAGGAACGGCAGCGCCAGCAGCGACAGCCCGCGCAGGAAGTAGTACCCGCCCAGCAGCAGTCGGCTGTCGACGCGGTCGGTCAGCCACCCGGACGCGACCGTGCCCGCGATGTCGAACAGCCCCACCAGCGCCAGCAACGACGCCGCGGTCGTCTCGGGCAGGCCGTGGTCGTGCGCCGCCGGGATGAAGTGGGTGCCCACGAGCCCGTTCGTGGTCGCGCCGCAGATCGCGAACCCGCCCGCCAGCAGCCAGAACGCGGGCGTGCGGGAAGCGTCGCGCAGCGCCAGCACCGCCCGCCGCGCGGCTCCGTGGCCGGGCGGCGGGGGCGGCACGACGGAGGTCAGGCCGTACGGCGGGCGGCCCACGTCTGCCGGGTGGTCGCGCAGGAACCACAGCACCAGCGGCACGACCGCCAGCGCCGCGCCGGCGACGACCACGGCCGCGAGCCGCCAGCCGCTCCGCGCGACCAGCAGTGCCAGCACCGGCAGGAAGATCAGCTGGCCGGCCGCCCCGCCGGCGGTCAGCACGCCCGTCACCAGGCCCCGCCGCGCCACGAACCAGCGCCCGGTGACGGTCGCCACGAACGCCAGCGCCATCGACCCGGTGCCGAGCCCGACCAGCACGCCCCACAGCAGGATCAGCTCGACCGACGAGGACATGAACACGGTCAGCCCGCTACCGGCGGCGACCAGCAGCAGCGCCCAGGCCACCACCCGCCGCATCCCGAACCGGTCCATCAGCGCCGCCGCGAACGGCGCGGTCAGCCCGTACAGGATCAGGTTGACCGAGACCGCCGCGGAGATCGTGGCCAGCGGCCAGCCGAACTCCTCGTGCAGCGGGTGGATCATCACCGACGGTGTCGCGCGGAATCCGGCCGCGCCGACGAGGGCGACGAACGCGACGACGGCTACGAGCCAGGCAGGGTGGATGCGACGCACGACCACCAGCATGGATCAGGAACCACGGGCCGACGAGTGGCCGGACAGCCATCATGCGCAATAATCGGGCCATGACCCGAAAGCACCGGATCGCGGTCGTCGCCCTCGACGGGGTGGTCGGCCTCGACCTCGGCACACCCGCCCAGGTCTTCGGCGCCGCCCGCGATGCGGACGGCCAACGCCTCTACGACGTGCGCACCTGCACGCCCGGCGGCCGACCGGTCGATAGCGCTGCCGGCTTCCGCGTGCTCACCGACCACGACCTGCGCCTCACCGAGACCGCCGACACCGTCGTCGTCCCGGGCATCCACCGCCGGCCGACCGACGACGACACCGTCGACCCCGACGTGGCCCAGGCGTTGAGGAGCGCGTACGCGCGCGGCGCCCGCATCCTGTCGATCTGCACCGGCGCTTTCGTGCTCGCCGCCGCCGGCCTGCTCGACGGCCGCGCCGCGACCACGCACTGGGCGCATGCCGACCGGTTCCGCGAGCTGCATCCGGCCGTACGGCTCGATCCCGGCGTCCTGTTCGTCGACGAGGGTGCGGTCCTGACGTCGGCCGGGGTAGCCGCCGGCATCGACCTGTGTCTGCACGTCGTCCGCCGCGACCACGGCGCCGAGGTCGCCAACCGGGCCGCCCGCCGCTGCGTCGTGCCGCCGTGGCGCGACGGCGGCCAGACCCAGTACATCGAACGCCCGGTGCCGGACGGCGGGGGCGCCGGCACCGCCGCCACCCGCGACTGGATCATGGCGCGGCTCGACGAGCCGCTGACGCTCAGGGCGATGGCCGACCACGCCCGGATGAGCGTACGCACGTTCACCCGCCGGTTCCGCGACGAGACCGGCGTCAGCCCGGCGAAGTGGCTGCTGCGGCAGCGCACCCAGCACGCCCGGTTGCTGCTCGAGACCACCGACCTGGGTGTCGACCGGATCGCGCGCCGGGCGGGATTCGGCACGGCGGCCGCGCTGCGCCAGCAGTTCCACGCGGCGGTCGGCGTCGCGCCGACGGCCTACCGTCGGACCTTCCGCGCGCCCTCCGCCGCGTAGGGCTCGCAGCTGCGCGAGGTGGTCGGGCGGGTGAACGCGGGCCCGGCCGGCATCCTGCCCAACGGCGGGTGGCATCGGGACCGTCCGGTGGGACACGATGCCAGCCATGACGGTGTACGGCGGGTCGACCGGCGTCCCGCTCGGCCCACGGCCGCCCCGCGACCGGCTGCTGGTCGTCGCCACCGCGGTCGGCGCCGTCGGGGTACTGGTGGGCATCGTTCTGGCCACCGGCATCCTGAGCGGTGGCGGCGGCCGACCGGCCACGCAGAGCGCGGTTCCGACGCCGGCGGCCGCGACCCCCGCACCGGCGCGGCCGGCCGCGCCCGCCGCGCCGACGACGACGCCGGCAGACGGGGTACGCAGCTTCAAGTCGGTCGCCACTGGCCGGTGCCTGGAGCCCACCGCGGAGGAGGACCCGGAAGGCGCCAAGATCCGCCTAGGCGACTGCAGCGGGGCACCGGCCCAGCGGTGGCACGTGCTCGCGGCACCCGAAAGCAGCGTCACCGTGGTCAACGTCGCGTCCGGCAAGTGCCTCGACGTCGAGGGCCTGAACAAGGACGACGGCGGGGCCATCCAGCAGTACTCGTGCAACGGCGGGCCCAACCAGCGCTGGCGGCTCTCCTTCGACGAGTCGGACTCGGCCCGCGCGGTCGCCCTCGTGGGCGTCGACAGCGGCAAATGCGTCGACATCCCCGGCGGCGATCCGAACGCCCGGATGCAGCAGTTCACCTGCACCGGCGCGGCCAATCAACGCTGGACCGACGGATAGCCGCGTCCACACCGGGGGCGGGTCAGGCCGCCCGCGAACGGCGGCCTCGGCGGGCGCGAATGTAGTCGGCGACCACGTACCGGCCCAGGTCCTCGAGCTCCGGCGTGAAAACCCGGCCGCCGTTGCGGCGGGCCACCGCGTCGACGAAGCGCCGCAGCCCTGGGTCCTCCCCGAGCATGAAGACGTTCAGCGTCGCGCCGTACCGGGTCAGGTGGTCGACCTCGCGCACCGTGGCCTGGATCGTCTCGCGCAGCGGCGGCCACATGAAGACCGGCAGCCCGTCCACGTCGATGTGCGCGGTCGGCTCGCCGTCGGTCACGATCAGCACGACCGGTTCCGAGCCGGAGTGGCGGCGCAGGTGCCGCGACGCGAGCCGCAGCGCATGGTGCAGGTTGGTGCCCTGTTCCCAATCCGGCTCGACGCCGGCGAGCTCCGCCTGCGTCAGCGGCGCCGCCACGCGGCCGAAGCCGACAATCTGCAACGCATCCTGGGGGTACCGGGTCGCCACCAGGTGGGACAGGGCCAGCGCGGTCTGCTTCATCGGCCCCCAGCGGCCCTCGGACACCATCGAGAACGACAGGTCGACCAACAGCGCCACCGCCGCCGACGCCCGGCGCTCGGTCTCCACGACCTCGAAGTCCTCGACCGCCAACCGCACCGGGACGCCCTCGCCGCCGCGGACGACGGCTCGGGTCACCGTACGAACGACGTCCAACGGCTGCTCGTCGCCGTACTCCCACAGCCGTGACGCGCCGGTGACCTCGCCGGCGGCGCCCGCGTCGCGCAGGTCGTGCTGCCCGCGCCGGCCGCCGGTCAGGTCGGCGAAGACCCGCCGCAGCGCGGTGCCGCCCAACCGGCGCAACGCCTTGGGCGACAACGTCAACCCCTCGGGCGTACGGGTGACCCAGCCCTGCTGCCGCATCTCCTTCTCGAGCTCCCGCAACCGCCGGACGTCGTCGGCCGCGCCTCGGCCCAGCGACCGTTCGACGGCCTCCACGTCGATGTCGTCCAATGTGGCGCCCGGGTGCTCCTGGCCGAGCTGGTCGAGCAGGTCGTCCAGCTCGCCGATCTCCTCCAGCGCGCTGGTCGCCTCGCCGTAGCCGAGCGGCTGGTTGCCGCGCATCCGCTCGCGCCGGTCCCAGGCGAGGTCCGGCCGCAGCGCCCGCAGGTTGTCGCCAAGCGCCTGCATCTCCCGCGCCAGCGCGCTGTCGCCCATGGCCTGCGCCATCAGGCTCGCCAGCTCCTCGCGCTGCTCGGCCGAGAGCGAGCGCATCAGCCGCTCCCCCGCGGCCGCCCGGCGCGCCAGCGCGTCGATCAGCTCGTCGACGGTCTGCGGGTTCTCCGGGAAGTACTCGCCGTGTCGGCGCATGAACTCGGCGAACTGGTCGGTGGTGTCCTCGCCCCGGGCGTGCCGCGCGAGCAGCGCGTTGAGGTCGCGCAGCATGTCGGCGACGGCCTGCTGCGCAGCCGGGTCGGACAGGCTGTCCTTCAGGCCGGAGAACCGCTGCTGCACGACCTCGCGCCGCAGCCCGTCGAGGATCTGCTGGTAGATCTGGCGCGCCTCGTCGCTGGACCACTGGTAGTCGGCCAACTCCTCCACCGCCCGCGCGGTCGAACGGGGCAGGTTGTCCAGCATGGACTCCGCGAAGCGCGCCTCGTCGTCGTCGCGCCGCGCGAGCTCCTCGCGCTCGGCCGCGAGCGCCTGGTCGAGCTGTGCCTGGGCGCGGGTCACCGTGCCGTCGAGGTTGCCGCGGCGCATCGCTTCGCGGCGCATCCGGCGCGCCCGGGCGAGCAGGTCATCGAGGCCGCCGCGGCCGTCCGGGCCGCGGCGCAGCAGCTCGCGCACGGCGTCGCGCAGACTGCCGCCGTTGAGCACCTCGGCGCCCACCGCGTCGACGGCCGCGCGGACGTCGTACGGCGGCGCGAGCGGGTCGGGGCCGCCCTGCCAGGACCCGTACCGGTTGCGACGCGACGACGTCATGCCTCACGGCTCCCGTAGAGGGTGCGGCCTTCGCCGGTCATGGCCTTGGACAGCCGCCGGGTCAGGTGCAGCCCTTCCAGCACGAACTCGATGCCAGCCGCCGCCTCGCCGCGGCTCGGCGCGTCGCCCAGTCCCAGCCGGTCGAGCACCTTCGCGAGACCGGGCAGCGTGCCGACCTGGCGCAGGATCTCGTCGGCGGCGACCAGCTCGCCGGTCTCCACGATGTCGCCGTCGGCCACGAGGTTGACGAAGCCGGACAGGTCGAGGCCGGTGAGCCGGGCCCGGAACGTCTCGGCGGTCGCCGTGCGCAGCAGGTGGGACAGCACCTCGATCTCGCGCCCCTCCTCGCCGCTCTCGAACTCCACCTTGCCGCGCAAGGTGCTGGTCACCGACTCGGCGTCGCCGATGCGGGCCACCGCGTCGGCTTCGCCGATCAGCCCGGCACGGCGCAACGCGGCCGCGGCGACCGTTTCGGCCGCCGCGATCGGAAACCGGGCCGAGACGCCCGATCGGGCGTCGACCGCGGGCGAGTCGCGCACCCCCCGGGCGAACCGGGCCAGCACCTCCAGCACGTGGTCGGGCACGGTAGCGACGAGCCCGGCCTCCTGGCGCACCAAATCGAGCTCGAGGTCGAGCTCCAACGGATAGTGCGTGCGGATCTCGGCGCCGAACCGGTCCTTGAGCGGCGTGATGATCCGGCCACGGTTGGTGTAGTCCTCCGGGTTGGCGCTCGCGACGAGCAGCAGGTCCAGCGGCAGCCGCAACTGGTAGCCGCGGACCTGGATGTCGCGCTCCTCGAGCACGTTGAGCAGGGACACCTGGATCCGCTCGGCGAGGTCCGGCAGCTCGTTGACCGCGAAGATGCCGCGGTTGGTGCGCGGCACGAGTCCGAAGTGGATGGTCTCGGGGTCACCGAGCGTGCGACCCTGCGCGACACGGATCGGGTCCACGTCGCCCACGAGGTCGCCGACGCTGGTGTCCGGCGTCGCCAGCTTCTCGCCGTACCGCATCGAGCGGTGCAGCCACGCCACCTGCCGGTCGTCGCCGCGCTCCAGTTCGTCGAGCCGCGACGTCGGTGTGATCGGGTGCAACGGGTGCTCGTTGATCTCGGAGCCGGGGAGTACCGGCGTCCACGCGTCGAGCAGGTCCACCAGGGAGCGGATCAGGCGGGTCTTGCCCTGGCCGCGCTCGCCGAGCAGCACCATGTCGTGGCCGGCGAGGATGGCTCGCTCGACCTCGGGCAGGACGGTGTCCTCGAACCCGACGATCCCCGGGAACCGGGGCTCACCGGCGCGCATCCGGGCGAGCAGGTTGGCGCGCAGCTCCTCCTTGACGGTGCGGTACGCATATCCGGCGGCCCGCAGCTCGCCCACCGTACGGGGCAGGTCGTGCGGTGTGGTCCGTGGTGAGGTGTCGGTCACGCCACCGACGCTATCTCGCGATCGGTGCGAGGAGGTCCCGGACGTCCGGCGCGAGCTGAACCGTCACGCCGGGCAAATCCCCCCGGAAGATCTCGCGGAGCCGGGCGAACACCCCCGGTTCGGCCGCCTCGCGGTCCTCGTCGACGCCCTCCGCGACGGCCGCGAGCCACCGCTCGTACGTCATTCGCCCATGCCGGGGCGGCGCCGGGTGAGCCGCATCGACCGGCGCGGGGAATGGACGTCACTCAGGCGACCTCGCCACCGGTACGGCGGGCGTCCGCCTCGGCGTCCGCTTCGCCCACGGGCGTGCCGTCGGAGTCGCGGGTGACGTCGGCCGGAACCTCCTCGCCGGCGGCGCGGGCCCGGTCGGCCTCCGCGTCGCCGGCGCCGACGGCCTCCCCGCCGGCGGGGACTTCGGTCTCGTCATCGGCGAGCTTGCCGGCCACGAGCCCGCCGGCGGCTGCGGCTGGGACGGGGCTGCTGGAAGACGGAGGTCATGCGAAGACTGGTACCCCTTCCGGCACGCGGGAAACGGTGGACACAGCGGTCGCTACGTAACTAGTGTTAGCCGTATGACTCCTTACGGATCGAACGTCTGGGCCTGGCAGGAAAGCTGGGACCGCCAGCAGGAGGCCTACCTGCGCGACCGGGAGGAGCGGTTCGCCGCGTTGCTCGACGCGGTCGAGGCCGTGGCCGGGGCCGCACCGCGGATCCTCGACCTCGCCGGCGGCACCGGATCCATCTCGCTGCGCGCCCTGCGCCGGTTCCCGCAGGCAACCACGACCCTGGTCGACGTCGACCCGGTGCTGCTCGCGATCGCCCGCGACTCCCTGGATGACAGGACGGCGATCGTCCCCACCGACCTGCGTTCGTCCGACTGGGTGGCGACGTTGCCGCACGACGGGTACGACGCGGTGCTCACCGCGACCGCCCTGCACTGGCTGCCGGAAGAGCGGCTGACCGCGCTCTACGCCGAGATCCGTGGCGTGCTGCGACCCGGCGGGATATTCGTCAACGCCGACCATATGGTCGACGACGGCCTGCCCGCGCTGTCGGAGAAGCTGCTCGACCTGGAGCGGGAGCGGCGCGATGCCCGCTACGCCGCCGGGGCGGTGCTCTCCTGGGAGGCGTGGTGGGATCACGTCGCCAAGGACCCGACGTACGGTCCACTGATCGAACGGCGCAAGGAGATCTTCGCCAACCGCGGCCACACCGAGTCGACGCCGCCGGTGTCGTGGCATGTGGACGCGCTGCGCGCCGCCGGGTTCGTCGAGGCGGGCGTCGTCTGGCGCGGCGCGACCGACGCCGCCGTCACGGGCGTCCGATAGCCCTCGCTCCATGATCATGGCGTTAGCCCGTCACGGACGCCATGATCACGGGGACGGGGCGCGGCGCTGGCGGGCCGCCTCGTAGAGCACGACCGTGCCGGCCGCGGCGGCGTTGAGCGAGCTGGCCGCGCCGCCGATCGGGATGCGGACGGTCTCGTCGGCCGCCTCCCGCCAGGCCGCGCTCAGGCCCCGGGTCTCGTTGCCGACCACGAGCAGGGTCGGCCCGCGAAGGTCGCAGTCGGCGACCTCGGCGGTACCGCGCTCGTCGGTGGCGACGATCCGCAGCCCGGTCGCCCACTCGAGCACCGGCGCGGCGGCCGGCGCCCGGACCACCGGCACAGCGAACAGCGACCCCGTGCTGGCGCGTACGGCCTTCGGGTCGTACGGATCCGCCGCGTGTCCGGTCACGACCACCCCGTCCGCGCCGAACGCGTCGGCCGAGCGCACCAGCGTGCCGACGTTGCCGGGCGTGGTGGGCCGGTCGAAGACGACGACGAGCGGGCGCGGGCCGAGCGCGATCCGGTCGAGCCGGTCCGGCGGCATGCCGACGACCGCGACGAGCTCCGGAACGCCCTCCTCCTTGCCGCCCAGCTCGGCGAGCAGGTCCGGGGCCATCCCGACACGCTCGGCGTCGGCCTCGTCGAGCACCTGGCGGGCCCACGCCGACGGGTTGCTGTCCAGTGGAAACAGCAAGGCGTGCACCTCCCAGCCGTAGGAGACGGCGAGGCTGATCGGCCGGACGCCCTGGACCAGGAACTCCGCGGCGCGGTGCCGCTTGGTCCGGTTGGCGGCCAGAGCCTGCCAGCGCTGGAACGACGCGTTGCGCGTGGTGATCTTCAACCGGCTCTGGCCTCCCGTTCGGCCCGAGCCTACGGTGACGCCATGGACGTCCGTTGGATCACCCCGCTGGGCGTCGAGACCTGCACACCCGCCGATCTGCCCGATCTGCGCGGTAGGGCCGGCGGGATCCTCTGGATCGACCTGCCCGCCTCCGACGAGGACGGGCTCGCCGCGATCGCCAAGACGTTCGCGTTTCACCCCCTGGCATTGCGCGACTGCCACGAGCGCAACCCGGTGCCGAAGGTGCACATGTACGGCGACCACGCGTTCGTCGTCCTGCACGGCCCGTGGCAGGGCGCCGGCGGCCACGTGCACTACGTCGAGCTCGACCAGTTCATCGGGCCCGGTTACCTGGTCAGCGTGCACGGCCCGGTCAACGCCGCGGTCGCCCCCGAGGTCATGAAGATGGAGACCAACGCGGTCGTCAAACGGCTGGAGAGCGGCCGGCTCTGCCCCACCACGAGCTACGACCTGTCGTACGCCCTGGTCGGCGCCCTGACCGGCCGGATGCGCGACTACCTCGCGGAGCTGACCAAGGAGGTGTGGCGGCTGGAACAGACCGTCACCGGCGGTCACATGGGCAACCCGGAGGACTTCCTCGAGGACCTCTTCGCGGCCCGCCACGGGCTGCTGACCATCCGCACGATGTGCGGCTTGAGTGGTCAGGTCTACGGGCGGATGGTCAAGGTCCGCGCGCTCGGCTCCGAGGGTCAGCACCGGCTCAAGGACACCGTCGATCAGTTCGGCCGCATCGGGATGATGGCCGACGGGCAGAAGGACTATCTGCAGGGCGTGATCGAGTTCTACCAGACCCGGACCAACACCAAGATGACCATCGCGGCCGAGCGGCTCGCCGTGATCGCCGCCGTGACGCTCCCGGTGACGGCGCTCTCGTCGGTCCTCGGCATGAACCTGATCGTCAACGACCGGACCCACTACGGCGGGCTGGCCGCCGCGCTCTTCGTGATGCTGGTCATGTCGATCATGCTGCTGGCCTGGGCCAAACGCCGGGGCTGGTGGTAGCCGGGGCGTGCCCTAACATGCGCGGATGGCGCAAGTTCCGCAACGGGCCCGGGTGGTCGTCGTCGGTGGCGGTGTGATCGGCGCGAGCGTCGCCTATCACCTCGCGGCGGCCGGGTGGGGCGATGTCGTGCTGCTCGAGCGCGACCGGCTGACCTCGGGCACGACCTGGCACGCGGCCGGGCTGATGGTCACGTTCGGGTCGCTGTCGGAGACGTCGACCGAGATGCGCAGGTACACCCGCGACCTCTACGCCCGGCTGGAGGCCGAGACCGGCCAGGCGACCGGCCTCAAGCAGGTCGGTTTCATGCAGGTCACGCCCGACCCCGACCGGCTCGAGGAGTACCGGCGGGTGGCGGCGTTCAACCGGCTCTGCGGCGTCGACGTGCACGAGATCTCCCCCGGCGAGGTCAAGGAGCTGTTTCCGCTGGCCCGCACCGACGACCTGCTGGCCGGCTTCTACGTGGCCGAGGACGGCCGTGCCAACCCGGTCGACGTGACGATGGCGCTCGCCCGCGGGGCCCGGCTGCGGGGCGCGACGATCATCGAGGGCGTGCCGGCGACCGGCGTGCTCACCCGTGGCGGCGCCGCGGTCGGGGTGCGCACCGAGCACGCCGACATCGAGGCCGAGTACGTGGTCAACTGCGCCGGGATGTGGGCGCGGCAGTTCGGCGAGCTGGCGGGGGTCGCGATCCCGCTGCAGGCGGCCGAGCACTACTACCTGGTCACCGAGCCGATCGACGGCATGGACGGGTCGTTGCCGGTGCTGGAGGACCCGTCGTCGTACGGCTACTTCCGCGAGGAGGGCGCCGGGCTGATGATCGGCCTGTTCGAGGCGGTGTGCGCGCCCTGGCACGTCGACCGGGTGCCGGAGTCGTTTTCGTTCGGCGCGATCCCGCCCGACTGGGACCGCATGGCGCCGTACCTGGAGAAGGCCATGTCCCGCGTGCCCGTCTCGTTCGACGCCGGTGTGCGAACCTTCTTCTGCGGGCCGGAGAGCTTCACCCCCGACCTCGCGCCGGTCTTCGGCGAGGCGCCGGAGCTGCGCAACTACTTCGTCGCCGCGGGCCTCAATTCCGTCGGCATCCTGACCGGCGGGGGCATCGGTCGGGCGCTGGCGCACTGGATCGTCGAGGGCGCGCCGGACATCGACGTGAGCGGGATGAACATCGACCGGCTGCACCCCTACCAGGCCAACCCGGAGTACCGCGCGAGCCGTACGGTGGAGTCGCTCGGCATGGTCTACGCACCGCACTACCCGGGTAAGCCGATGAAGACCGCGCGCAACGCCAAGCTGTCGCCGCTGCACTCCCGGCTGGTGGCCGCCAACGCCTACTTCCGGGACGTCTCGGGCTGGGAGGGCGCCGACTGGTACGCGCCGCCCGGCACTCCGGCCACTGTGGAGCGTCTGTCGTGGGGCCGGCAGAACTGGTTCCCGTACTGGGAGGCCGAGCACCACGCCGCCCGCGAGGGCGTGATCCTCATGGATATGTCGTTCATGTCGAAGTTCCTCGTGCAGGGGCGCGACGCGGGCGCCTGTCTGGACCGGCTCTCGGCGGGCGCGGTGAACGGCGTGCCCGGCGTGATCACCTACACGCAGTGGCTCAACGAGGGCGGCACGCTCGAGGCCGACCTCACCGTGACCAAGCTCGACGAGGACCGCTTCTGGGTGGTCGCCTCGGACACCGCCCACCGGCACGTGGAAACCCGGATGCGGCGCGCGTTCGCGGGGTCGCACGCCTTCGCGACGGACGCGACGGGCGGCTACGGGCAGATCAACATCCAGGGGCCGCGCTCGCGTGAGCTACTTGCGTCCGTCACCACCGCGGACATGTCGAACGCGGCGTTCCCGTTCCGGACCGCCCGCGAGATCGACCTCGGCTTCGCCCGGGCGCTGTGCATCCGGATCACCTACCTGGGCGAGCTCGGCTACGAGCTGTACGTGCCGGCGGAACAGGCGGTCGGCGTGTACGACCGGCTGGTAGCCGCGGGCTCTGCGGTGCGGCTGCGGCACGCGGGGTTGAAGGCGCTGTCGAGCCTCCGGATGGAGAAGGGCTACCGCGACTACGGGCACGACATCGACAACACCGACTCGGTGCTCGAGGCCGGGCTGGGCTTCGCGGTGGCCGTGGACAAGCCCGGCGGGTTCGTCGGCCGGGACGCCGTGGTGGCGCGCAAGGCCGCCGGACCGCTCAAACGGCGGCTGGTGCAGGTGCTGGTGACCGACCCCGAGCCGCTGATGTATCACGGCGAGGTGGTGCGCCGCTCCGGGGTGCCGGTCGGCTACGTCCGCGCCGCCTCGTACGGCTTCACGCTCGGCGGCGCGGTGGGACTCGCGATGGTCTCCTCGCCGGCCGGCGAGGGGATCGACCAGTCCTGGCTGGACAATGGCCAGTGGACGGTCGAGATCGCGGGACGCACCTATCCCGCTCGGGTCTCATTGCGGCCGTTGTACGACCCGCGCAACGAGCGGATCAGGATGTAAAAGCGTCGCGGCCGCCGGCGATGATGTCGTGGCCCCGCCTCATCCGCACCGTGGCGTAGCCTAGTTCCGGCCGACGAGCGCCGCGTGCAGCGCCGCCGGATCCGTGACGCCGACCCGCTCCAAGGTGAGCCAGGCGCCGGCCGCCGCCGGGTCGCCGGCCAGCAGGCCGCGTCGGCCGGTCAACGCGTCCAGGCGGTTCTGCACCGCGTCGCGCAGCCGCGTCGCTCCGGTGAGCAGCCCACCGGCGAGCACGACCGGCCCGGGAGCGGGATGCAGGGACGCGAGCGTGCCGGCCAGGCGCTCGGCGGCCGCGCCGACCAGCGCGTCCCCGACCGGGTCGTCGGTGGCGAGGACCAGCGCTGCGAGCCCGGCCACCCGGTCGCGTGGCAGGGCGTAGAAGGCGCTCACGAACGCCTCCGGCGCGGCGCCGTCGCCGGCGACCGCCGACCGCACCGCGCGCTGCAGCGGCCCGAGCGGCGCGCCGGCGAACAGCGCCCGCGCCACCGACCGGGCCGCCGCCACGCCCAGCCAGAAGCCGGATCCCTCGTCGCCCAGCAGCCAACCGAGCCCGTCCGCGCGGCGGCGCACCGTCCGGTCGGCCACCTCACAGGCGATGGCCCCGGTGCCCGCGATCAGGACGGTGCCCGAGGGCGCCGAGGTCCCCGCGGCGTACGCCACCACCGCATCGGCGATCATCCACAGTGGGCAGCCGAAGCCGGCCGCCCGCCAGGCGTCGCGGTAGGCCGCCGCGGCCGCCGGATCGCGGAGCCGGCTCGCGCCGGCGATGCCGACGGTGGCGCCGACGACGCTGTCCGGGTCCCGGTCGCCGAGCGCCCGCCGCGCCACCGCCGCGAGCGTCGCCGCCGCCTCGGCGACCGGCCGGGCGACCGGGTTGCCGGCGCGGCCCTCGGCATGGCCGGCGATCCGGCCGTCGACCGAGGCCACCACGATCCGTGTCGTGCTTGCGCCGCAGTCGCCGCCGATCACCAGGGACACCCGCAGATCATAGGACCGACCCGAAACCGCCCGACGGATACGCCCGGCCGGCGATCGACGGATGGGTGTCGGCAAGCGCGAGGGGCGTGGTTCGGTTCACCGGCAGGAAGAACCAGTGCCGGAAGAGGCAGACGGTCTTGACGTGGACGACCGGACCGTCCGACGAGCCGAGCGTCACGGCATCGACGACCTCGGCGGGCACGCCGCAGTCCGGGTCGGGGCAGTGGATGAGTCGCATGACGGGGACCTCTCTCGTTTGCTGTCGGTCCCCATTAGGCCGCCGGTCCGACCCCCGCTCTGCGTACCAGGACGCACAGTCGGCATGACGCGCGTGTCACCCTTGCGACAGCCGCTTCACGCACTCCCACTCGGCGCCGACCGGCCGGTAACCGAGCCAGACGTTGACCGCGAGCATGGGCGCGTTGAGCTCGTCGTTGGCCGTGTAGGCGGCGGTCAGGCCCGCCTCGCGGGCCCGGCGCAGGGCGACCGATTTGACGATCTTCGCGAGCCCCCGGCCGCGGAACGCGCGCCGGGTGCCGGTGCCGCCCGACCAGATCCGGCCGGTGTCCACGTCGGCCTCCACGGCGGTGTAAGCGGCCGGCTCGCCATCGACGAGCGCCACGACGCTGAGGTCACGCCGCACGGACGGCCGCGTCCAGATGTCGTGCAGCCAGTCGGCGTACCCGATCTTGTCGAGGGTCATCTCGCCGGGCTGGTCGAGGGACGACTCGGAGTCGACCAGGAACGTCTTCTCGGGCCCGACCTCGTCGAAGGTGAGGACCGTGACACCCGTCGCCATCGCCGGCGCCGGCGGCAGATCGGCGAGGTGCACGCCGGAGTAGCGCTCCTCGGCCTTCGTCTCGTAACCGCGGCCGCGCGCCCACCGCAGGGAGGCCGGCTCGTCGAGCACGTACGCCTGCGCCCGCCGCGCGCCGACGCCGCCCAGGTGGTCTTCGGCCGCCTCGAGCAGGGCGGTGCCGATGCCGCGGCCGCGCCGATCGGCCCGGACCAGCACGGCCAGCGACGCCGCCCCCTGCTCCGACGTCCAGGTGTTGAGGCCGCACCGCACGAAGCCCGCGAGGCCCGACGCGTCGTCAACGGCGAACAGCGCACCCTTGGCGTTGTCCACCGTGCGCGCCCAGGTGTGCCGCAGCCCGGGAACAGTGCTCACCTGCCACGGGAACGAGGCGCGGCGCAGGTCGAGCACGGCGGCGGCGTCGTCGAGCGTGCCGGCACGTACGGTGGTCATGCCGCCTGTCTAACACCCGCGGCAACCGGATTTCGGTCGCGGGCGTCGATGTCCGCCGCACGGCTGAGCGCCGCCCAGCAGGCCCGATCCCGAGGGGGTTTGACCATGGTCTTCACCGACGCCGAGCTGGCCTACCTGCGCACCCAGCGCCTCGGCCGGCTGGCGACGATCGCGCCGAACGGCACGCTGCACAACAACCCGGTCGGCTTCCGGGTCGATGCCGACGCGGGCGTGATCGACATCGGCGGCCGGATGATGGGCGCCTCGCAGAAGTTCCGCAACGTCGCCGCGAACGGCAAGGTCGCGTTCGTGGTCGACGACGTGCCGTCGACCGACCCGTGGACGACGCGCTGCTTCGAGGTGCGCGGCCATGCGGAGGCGCTGACCGGCCGGCGTCCGCGCGACGGCTACCTGAGGGGCGAGATCATCCGCATCCACCCGACCCGCATCATCAGCTGGGGGCTCGGTCCCGACGGCCGCGAGGGGTCCAGGCGCACGGTCGGTTAGAGGTGCGCGACGAGCGCCTCGCGCAGGTGCGCCTTCGGGCGGGCGCCGACGATCGACGCCACCACCTCGCCGCCGCGGAAGACGAGCAGCGTGGGCAGGGACATGACCCCATACGCCCGGGTGGTCCGCGGGTTCTCGTCGGTGTCCAGGGCGGCCACCGTCAGCCGGTCGCCCAGCTCGTCGGCGAGCTCGGCCAAGCTTCGCGAGATCGCCCTGCAGGGCGGACACCAGTCGGCCCAGAAGTCGACCACCACGGGCCGGCCGGCACCGAGCACCGTCCCGGCGAACGTCTCGTCGGTGACGGTCACCACCGTTCCTACGTCGTGCGGCACGATGCGTCCTCCCGGCTGACGATCGCGTGGCCGAGCTGGGCGTGCAGCTGCCCTCTGACCGTGCTCAGCCGGTCGATGCAGGCGTCGACCTCGGCGAGCTTGCGGCGCAGCACGACCACCGAGTCCGGGCACACGTCCCCGGACGGGTTGCCGGCCCGCAGGCAGGCGACGAAGGGACGGATGTCGTCGAGCGCGAACCCGACCGCGAGCAACGCCCGGATCTCACGCACCACCCGCAGCTCGGCATCCTCGTACACCCGGTAGCCATTGGCGGATCGCCGCGCCCGCACCAGGCCGTGCTCCTCGTAGTACCGCAGCGTGCGCGTGCTGGTGCCGGCCCGCTCGGCCAGCTCGCCGATCAGCATCCCGACCTCCCGTCCCGTCAACGGTAGGGCTTGCCACCGGCGTCAAGGCAAGGTCTCACCCGGTGAAAAACGCGACGAGCACCGGCGCGAGCGCGTCCGGCGCGACGTCGTGCGTCTGCCCCTCGAGCGTGCGGTAGCCGGCGCCGGACACGGCGCCCGCCGTGGCCTTCGCCGCGGTGCGCAGGAGCTGCGGGCTGTCGCCGCCGTCGAGCAGCAGCGTCGGCACGGTCACCTTCGCGGCCAGGTCCCGGGGCAACCGGCTGTCGCCCATCACCTCGTTGTCGTACGCCAGCGTCGGCGCGATCCCCTCGAACAGCGGCCAGAACGGCTGCGTCCGCATCCCGGCAACCGCCTCGGCGGGCAACCCGACCGAGGTCATGAACAGGGCCACGGCGTCGCCGTCGCGGTCCGCGGCCAACAGCTCGGTGAGCCGGGCGGTGTAGTCCCGGCTCCACGCGCCGCCGTCGGTCTCGGACACGAACGGCGGCTCGTAGAGCGCCAGCTTCGTGAACCGCACGCCGGCGGCGGCCGCGGCGAGCACGAGCGCCGCGCCCGACGAGATGGCGAAGACGTAGGCCTCCCCACCGGCCTCGGCGACGAGCGCCTCGAGATCCTCGATCTCACGGGCGACGGCATACGGCTTGCTGTCGGTGCTCTCGCCGCGCCCGCGCCGGTCGTACGCGTACACGGTGAAGTGGTCGTTCAGCGCCTCGGCGAGCGGCCGCAACGGACCCGAGGCGCGGTAGCACATCGCGCCGTCGACCAGGATCACCGCCGGGCCGCTGCCGCTGCGCTCATACGCGATCGTCGTGCCGTCGACCGACGTGACTTTGCTCATCATGGTCCCCCTCAGATGGTCTTGAGGTATGCCTCGAAGCGGTCGAGGCTGGTCTGGAACCCGGCTTGCGCGCGGGCGTTCAGGAAGGCGGCCGGCACGTTGGTCTGGTGGGTGACCACCTCGGTGCGGCCGTCGTCGAGCGCGCTGAACGTGACCGTCGTCCGCATGCCGCCCTCGACGTCCGCCTCGATCCACACCAGACGGTCCGGCCGGCGCACCTCGACATAGGTGGCGCGCATCGTGTAGGTGCTGCCGTCGGCGTCGTTGACCATCGTGGTCTGGAACGCCCCGCCCGGTCGCAGGTCGACGGTGATGTTCCCGATCGGCGTGGTCGTGCCGGTCGGTCCCCAGAAGTGGGTCAGGTGCTCCGGCGTGGTCATGCAGTCGAACAGCAGCTCCGGCGGTGCGTCGTGGACGCGTCGGTAGGTCAGCTCTCCGGTCCGGGTCATGTCGGTTGCTTCTCCCGCAGGTTGGCGAGGTGCGCGTCGAGCCGGTCGTAGCGGTCGGCCCACACCTTGCGATGTGCGGCGATCCATCCGGCGGCCGCGTCGAGCTGCACCGCGTCGAGCACGCACGGACGCGACTGGGCGGCGCGGGTGCGCGAGATGAGCCGGGCCTTCTCGAGGACCTTCAGGTGCTTCGAGACGGCCTGCTGGCTGATGGCGAACGGCTCGGTGAGCTGGTTGACGGTGGCATCGCCGCGGGCGAGCCGCTCGAGGATCGCCCGCCGGGTCGGATCGGCGAGGGCGTAGAACACGAGGCTCAGCTCGTCGACGGCCATGGCCCCACCATATCGACAACCAATCCGTTGTACAACCTCTTAGTTGTCAAATGATGGCCACAAGGGGCCGCGAGGGTCAGGACGCCGGAGCAAGTGACCCTTCGATCCGATCGAGGTCCGCCAGCAGGACGACCTGTCCGGCCGGGGTCAGCCGGCCGTCCTGGACGAGCTTCGCCAGGTCGTTCCGCAATTCGTCGATCTTCTTCCTGGCCTCGACGACGTTGCCGTCGTTGATCTTGGCGGCGATGTCGTCGACGCTCTTGTACAGCTCCGCGGCGGCGGCGGGGGCGAGGCTGCCGGCCGCGAGCTGACGCTGGATGGACAGCCGCATGCCGACGATCGGGTCGGCTACGGCCGTTGGCGAGGCGGTCAGCGGCGAGGCGGACGGCGGCGTCAGGCGGGGGGTCGCCGCACCGGCCCGGTTGGCGGGTGACCGCTGGATCGACGGGCTGGACGGGCCGGAGGCCGGGACGGGCGAGGCCGAACCGGGCGAGCGGGCGCCTGCCGGCGGCGGTCCCGCCGCCTCGCTGGGCAGGCATCCGGCGGCTGCCAGCAACGGTATGGCGATGACCGTGAGCAACGCCGCGGATCCCAGGGCGGCGCGGCGCCAGAACCTGTTGGTACGCCTCCGCGGAGGGCGGCCGTCGGGGCTCGCGGGAATGGATGGGCCGGCGGGCGACGCCTCGGCCGGCGGGGCGGTCCCGCCCTCCGACGCGCCCGCCACCGGCGATGCATCCGGAGGTGTTGCATCCGGAACGGCGGCCAGGCGTAGGTCGGACGTGGTTCCCGCCGCGGCGGCCGCGTCGGTGAACACGGCGGCCAGCCGGGACCTTACCTCGACCGCGTCCGCCGGCCGATCGGCGGCGGCTTTCGCCAGCATCTCGTGCACCAACCCGGCAAGCGCGGGCGGGACGTCCGGCCGCCGCGTCTGCAACGGCGTCGGTGGCAGGGTGACCTGCCAATGGGCGACAGCGAGTGGGTCGTCACCGGCGAACGGCGGGGTGCCGGCCAGCATCGCGTAGAGCGTGCAGCCCAACCCGTACAGATCGGTCCGCGCGTCGACGGGCTCGTTGTTGATCTGCTCGGGCGCCATGTAGCTGCTGCTGCCCACGACGACGGCCGGACCGGTCAGTCGCGACGTACCGGCCGCGTCCTGTAGCCGGGCGATCCCGAAATCGCAGATCTTCAGCACGCCGGACGGGGTCAGGATCAGGTTGGCCGGTTTGACGTCGCGGTGGATGACACCCGCCGCATGCGCGGCCGAGAGGCCGTCGCACGTCTGGGCACCGATCGCCATGGCCCGGTCCAACGGAAGGGGGCCATGCTCGAGCAGGGCGGCCACGCTCGCGCCCTCGACCAGTTCCATCACGAGGTACGGGTCGCGGTCCTCGGTGCCGAAGTCGTGGACCGCGACGACATTCGGATGCATCAACCGAGCCACGACCCGAGCTTCGCGCTCGAATCGCTCCATGGCGGTGGGGTCGCTCAATCCCTCCCCGGCCAACACCTTGATCGCCACCGGCCGGTCCAGCCTGCGGTCGTGTCCCCGCCAGACATCACCCATGCCGCCGCTACCGAGCAACTGCTTAAGCTCGTAGCGACCGCCCAGCACCCGTCCTACCGTCATACGCTTCCCAATCCGGCCACCGCCGCGTCTCGGCGCACCGACCGGGTGGCCCAGTACCCGCCCGCCGCTCCCGGTACGCCGACCGCCTCGCACAGAGGCTTCCACGTCGAGCGGGCGACCGCTCGTGTCATGACCGACCCGACTCGGCGCTCACCGGGCCGGTCCACGGCCGTCGAGCAGCGGGCGCCGCGGGTCCCACGGTTCGCCGCGGCGGCGGTGGGCGATCGCGGACAGTGCCTCCAGCACCACGCGGTTGCCGAGGAACGCGGTCACGTCCGCGTGGTCGTAGGGCGGCGCCACCTCGACCACGTCCAGGCCGGCCACCGGCAGCTCCCGGCAGACCCGACGTACGGCGTCGAGCAGCTGCCGCGACGTGAGGCCGCCGGGCTCGGGCGTCCCCGTGCCAGGCGCCATGCCGGGGTCGACCACGTCGATGTCGACCGAGAGGAAGACGCCGTCGCAGTCGTCCAGCGCGATGCCGGACGCCTCGGTCAGGCACTCGTCCAGCCCGCGGGCGACGATCTCCGACATCTCGTACGACCGCATCCCCCGCGCGGCCATCCAGTCGAGCGTGTCCGGGCCCGGCCAGTAGCCGCGCAGGCCGAGCTGCAGGAACCGGTCGCCGCGGCAGGCGCCGGACTCGATCAGCCGCCGCATCGGCTGGCCGTGCCCGAGCAGCGACCCGAACGCGCTGTCGCCGGTGTCGGCGTGCGCGTCGAAATGGATGACGGACACGCGCCCGTACCCGAGCGTCCGCGCGACGCCCGTGACGTCCGGAAGCGCGATCGTGTGGTCGCCGCCCAGCACGACGGGGATCGCGCCGGCTGCCGCGATCGTCGCGACCGCCTCCTCGATCGCGGCGACCGACCGCACGATGTCGCCGGAGAAGCATTCGACGTCGCCGGCGTCGTATACCCGCAGGTCGCGTAGGCCGTCGGTGCGCAGCGCCAGCGACGGCCGCGAGCCGTCGTGGGGCAGATAGCAGGCCCGGCGCATCGCCGACGGTCCGAACCGGGTGCCCGGCCGGTGCGACGTGCCCCCGTCGAACGGCGCGCCGAGCACGACCACGTCGGCGTCGGCGAGGCTCAAAGCGGCGCCGAGGTCGCATCGATCGACGCCGAGGAAGGTGATATCGGGCCCGTACATCGCGCCATATCGGCTCATCGACACATTGTCACTCAGCGGGGTGTGACGGATGAGGCAGATGAGGTGAGGCCAGGGGTTTACACGCGGTGCCACGACCCGCACCATCAGGTCATGTCCTGAGGCGGCGGAGGTGTGTCATGGGGTCCGGACCATTGAACCGAATCAGTGCGACGCCCGCCTTCGCCGACGCGGTCTCCCTCGAGGTGGCCCGCCGCCACCGCGCCACGCTGCTACGCGACATCCAGGCGTTCGAGAAGGCGCTCGCCAAACCGGCCGCCGAGCCGGGCTGGCGGGAGAAGGTCAGCACCCGCCTACACGCGCTGCGCGGCGCCTTCGCCGAGCACATCGTCGTCACCGAGGGGGCCGACGGCCTCTACAACGGGCTGCTGGAGAACTCGCCCCGGCTGACCCGCCAGGTGCAGGTGCTGGTCCGCGAGCACGCCGCGATCGCCACGACGATGGCGGCGCTCCAGCAGCGCGTCGACCAGCCCGATGCCGGCACCGAAGACCTGCGCGGCTGGGCCGGCGACCTGCTCCGGGAGCTGTCCCGCCACCGCCAGCGCGGCGCCGACGTCGTCTACGAGGCGTACGCGACCGACATCGGCGGCGAGACCTGAGGCCGGAACCGTCCGCCGGCGGGGATCCGTACACCGGCCGCTGATCCTTACGGTCCGCTGACCGGACCCGCCGCGTCCGGCCGTACGGCTGCGGGGCGATCCACGCTCGGCGCATGGGCCAGCGCGTGCTCGTCGTCGACGACGACCCCACCGTGAGCGACATGGTCCGCCGCTACCTCGAGCGAGCGGGCCTGGCCGTCGCGCTCGCGGCCGACGGTCCGTCGGCGCTGGCCACCTTCGACGCGGACCGGCCCGACCTCGTCGTGGTCGATCTGATGCTGCCCGGTGTCGACGGCCTGGAGGTCAGTCGCCGGATGCGGACCCGGGACGGTGACCTGCCGGTGGTGATCTGACCGCGCTCGGGGAGGAGGCCGACCGGGTGACCGGCCTTGAGCTCAGCGCCGACGACTACGTGGCCAAGCCGTTCTCGCCCCGCGCGAGCTGGTGCTGCGGGCGCAGTCAGTGCTGCGCCGGTCGGCCCGGCCGGCCGCCGCGCCGGAGACCCTCGCCGACGGCGACCTGACGGTCGTCGAGCTCGCCCTGACCGTACGGGACCTGCTCGTGTTCCTGCTGCGCAACCAGGACCGGGCATTCACCCGCGGGCAGCTGCTCGAAGCGGTGGGCTGGACCTTAGGCAACCAGTCCACTGTGGCCGTCCTTGTGCGACGTTGATCGAGCAGGATCCCGCCGGCCCGGGCCGGATCGTGACCGTGTGGGGTGTGGGCTACCGCTATGGGTGACCTCGCATTCACGTTCCTCATCGCGCTCGACGTCTCGTTGCTGGTCGCCGTGCCCGGCGCGGTCGTGCTGTCCCGCTGGCGCGGCCGTTCGGTGCCGGCACACGTCGCGGTGCTGCTGCTCGTCACCGTGGTCGCGGTGCTGGCCGGCGCGCTCGGCGCGGCGTACCAGATGATTTCTGTCCGGGCACGAGCTCGACGTGCTTCATCGTGTTCGGCGTGGCCGGCGGGGCCTCGCTCGTCGCCGCGCCGTGGACGGCCGCCGCCTCGCCGGCGCGCCTTGTCGGCCGGCGAGGCGGGTGAGCGCGAACGGCGGATGGAAGCCAGCCGCCGCGAGCTGGTCGCCTGGGTGTCGCACGACCTGCGCACCCCGCTCGCCGCGCTCCGCGCGATGGCCGAGGCGCTCGAGGACGGCGTGGTCGCCGACCCGCAGACCGGCTCGGATACCACTGCCGGATCCGGGTCGAGGCCGACCGGATGGCCGGGCTCGTCGACGACCTGTTCGAGCTGTCGCGTATCAACGCCGGCGCGCTGCGACTCTCGCTCGGCACGGTCCCGCTGGGCGACCGTCTCGGCGAGCGGGGCGGAGCTGGCCCGCGTCGTGGACAACCTCATCCGCAACGCGGTGCGCCACACGCCCTCGGACGGCACGGTCACGGTCACCGGCGGCCAGGACGAGCGGGGCGGCGGGTGGACGGCCGACGGGACGCGCGGCGGCGTCGGCCTGGCCATCGTGCGCGGGCTCGTCGAGGCGCACCGCGGCGAGGTGGCGGTTGCCAACGTCGACCAAGGCTGACGGTTCGTGGCTCCCGCTGGCTCGGTCCCGCTCACGGGAGGGCGAACGGCAGCTTGATGCCGTCGAGCGCCGAGCCGCACGGGCAGTGGCGCTCGTCCGGCAGCGCGGCGAGCGCGTCCATCAACAGGTCCCGCATGCGGGTTGTGTTCTCGCCGAAGACGCGGAACACCTCCTCCTGCGTGACACCGTGGTCGCCCTCCACGCCGGCGTCGAGGTCGGTCACGAGGGCGATCGTCGTGTAGCAGAGCGCGAGCTCGCGGGCGAGCACGGCCTCGGGGTGGCCGGTCATGTTGACCACCGCGCCCCCCAGTCGGGTGAACCAGCGCGACTCGGCGCGGGTGGAGAAGCGCGGCCCCTCGACGACGACCATCACGCCGCCGTCGTTGGCGGTGATGCCGTTGCGGGCAGCCGCTTCCAGGGCGATGCGGCGACCGACCGGGCAGTACGGGTCGGCGAACGAGACGTGCACCGCACCCTCGTCGTAGTAGGTCTGGGCGCGGCCGCTTGTCCGGTCGATGAGCTGGTCGGGAACGACGAACGCCCCCGGTCCGAGCTCGGGGCGCAGACCGCCCGCGGCACACGGCGCGAGGACCTGCCGTACGCCCAGGGAGCGCAGCGCCCAGACGTTGGCGCGGTAGGGAATGCGGTGCGGTGGGAAGCGGTGGTCGCGGCCGTGGCGGGGCAGGAACGCGACTGTCCGGTCCCCGACAGCGGCGACGGTCACCGGGTCGGACGGTGCCCCGTACGGCGTGTCGACCTCGACCTCCTCTGCGCCCTTCAGCAGCGCGTACAGGCCGGAGCCGCCGATCACCGCCAGCTCGGCACGTGGGTTCACGTTCCCGCCTTTCCGTCGAGGCTGTCAGCCTTAACCATCGCGTTTGCTCAGGCTATGGTGCGAGACATGCACGGTGAAGGGCAGGCGGTCGGTGGTCGATCGATGGAGTCGATGACCGGACGCTTGCTGGTCGCAACGCCTTCGCTGAAGGACCCCAACTTCGACCGTACGGTCGTGCTGCTCGTCGCCCACGAGCCGGGCGGCGCGCTCGGCGTCGTGCTCAACCGGGCGACCGAGGTGCCCGTGTCGGAGGTGCTCGGCTCGTGGGGCGGGCTGGCGGGCGATCCCGCGGTGCTCTTCGAGGGCGGCCCGGTGCAACCCGAGTCGGCGATCTGCCTGGCCCGCATGCGGGCGCCGAAGCCGCGGACGAGGGGCTTCCATCCGGTGTCCGGTGCCATCGGCACGCTCGACCTGTCCGTCGACCCGGACGCGCTGCGCGAGAGGCTCACCGGCATCCGGGTGTTCGCCGGTTACTCGGGGTGGTCGGCGGGGCAGCTGGAGGACGAGGTCGCGAGCGGGTCGTGGTTCGTGTTCGACGCGCTGCCGGGCGACGCGTTCATGGACCGGCCCGACGACCTGTGGCCGATGGTGCTGCGCCGGCAGGGCGGCATGCTCGCGGCGGTGGCCCACTTCCCGGCCGACGTGCTGCTCAACTGACCGGTCCCCGGCCGCCTGGGCCGGGTGGGGCATGTGTACTATTACGCGGTGCCCACGCGAGTGGGGACAAATGGGGCCGTGGCGCAGCTGGTAGCGCACCACACTGGCAGTGTGGGGGTCAGGGGTTCGAGTCCCCTCGGCTCCACCCATTCTGAGCAGGGCGTTTACCCGACCGGGTGGACGCCTTGATCGCTCTCCGGGCTCGCGAATAGCCAGGTCGCTCGTCGAGCTCGTCGACCTCGTCGTCATCGTCGCCGGCACCCCGCGCAGCGTCGCGCGGGGCAGGTGGACATCATCCCAGCACAGACCGAGCACCACACACTCTGGCGCAGGCCGAGGGACAGGCCGATGAACCGGCGCGCCTCCATCCGGTCGCCGCGCGCCGCCTTGAGGAGTGCGCGTGCCCCATCGACGGTCAGCGGGGTCACATCATGGTGGGGCAGCGAGGGCGGGTGAACCATCGTGGCGACGTTGCGTACCAGGAGGCCCCACCGGATCGCGACGTTCAGGACCCGCCGGACCTCGGCTGGCCAACCTGATCACGGTGATCGACGCGGCGGCGTCGGGAGCGGCCGGCTGAACGGCGGCTATTCACCCTCCGGGGGCGAGACGGACTCACCCAGCGCCCGCCGACGCTCGAGTTGGGCGCGTGCAAACACGCCGAAGACGAAGGGGGACCCAGATGGCGACGCTGTACGAGCGGCTCGGCGGTCTAGATGCGATCACGTCGGTGGTGGATTCCGTGGTGGACCGGCAGGCGGGCGATGACAGGATCAACCGGAAGTTCGGGCGGACCGACGTCCCGCACCTCAAGCGGAACTTCGTCGACCAGCTATGTGAGGCGACCGGCGGTCCCTGCACCTACACCGGCCGGAGTATGCCGGAGACGCACCACGGGATGCAGGTCACGGCCGGCGAGTTCGACGCGTTCATCCAGGATCTGGAGGGGGTGCTCGACGAGTTCAACGTTCCCAAGCCGGAGCACGATGAGCTACTCGATCTGCTGCTGTCGATGCGCGATGAGATCGTCGAGGTCGCCTCGCCGGTAACGGGGACACCACTGCCTGACGCCTACCGGGCGTACCAGGCTGCGCGGTGAGCTGAAAGGCGCGGCCCGATCGGAGGCGTACCGTCGCCCTCGGGGCGGCGGGGCCGAACCCCCGTCCCGGGAACCGCGCACCGTCGCGCGGCGTCTGCGGAGGGCGCCACGCGGGCGAGGCCGCCCGTCGGGCAGTCGGCAGCCCGCAGTCGCTGAATTGTTCTGGTCAGCCGCGCAGCAACCCGGCGAGCACGGCCGCCTCGCTGATCTCGGGTTGCCTGGTCGCGGTGAGCAGCGTCAACGGCCGATCTCGTGCAAGCCCGCGCAGGTGCGCCAGCGCTTCGGCCCGCCGCGGGTCGTGCAGTTCCAGCCGGTAGCGGCGGCCGAATTCCTCGAAGCGGTCCGGGTCATGGCCGTACCACTTGCGCAGCTCGTCGGACGGTGCGACGGTTTTGCACCACTCATCCAGCGTCGCCTTGGCCTTCGTCAGCCCGCGCGGCCAGATCCGGTCGACCAGCACCCTGGTGCCGTCGCCCGGTGCCGGCTCCTCATACACCCGGCGTACCCGGACCAATTCCCGCGCCATCGCCTGCCCCCTCACGCCGAGGTCCCGCCCCTGGCCGGATGACGGGCCGCCGCGAACCCGGTGCGCTCACCCGTTCGGCGCGACCCAGCAGGTCACCCGTCCCCAAAGAGCCACCATACGACCGGGCCGACCGCCCCACCCCCAACCCCGCGACCATCCGCCATCACAATCGTCTCACGCCATCCCGGTCGGCGTGGCCAGGGCAGGCGGCACCGTCACGGGATCCCGCACGGCAATCGCGGCCCGGGAATGCAGGCACGGCGCCGCCGCAGAATGGGCAACCGCCGGCATCCAGGTCATGAGGACGGCCCAGGCCGTGGATGCGGGATCACGACCGCGGTTTGGCGATCATGGTGTCGATCCCCCGATCGCCGCGTAGATCGGCCGGCTCGCGACCTGCCCATCGCGGACCCAACCACGATGGCGTCTACGTGGAGGGGCGCACCGACCAGCCGTACATTTCCTCGACCACCTTGTCGGTGATCCGGGAGGCCGCCTCGCGCGACACCGACGCCCGTAGATCTCGGCGACGTGCGCTGATCTCCCCAGTGGTCAGCCTCGCCTCGGATCTGTCACCGGTGAGGGGATGGCGGAGGTGTGCGTGGCCTGCCAGGGTTCCAGGGTGCCTGCGGCGACGGCGTGTGTGGGAGCCGCGTCGAGACGGTGACGGTAAGTCCGTCGGGCCGGCCCCGCAGGTCGAGTGTGTCGGTGAGCTGTCGGGCTATCCACAGGCCTCGGCCGTTGAACTGTGTCGATGCTGGCGGCGCGATGGCGGGTACCGCGGCTGGTCCGCCGTAGTCGGTGACGACGCAACTCAGGTTACCGTCGTGACGGTGGAGGTCGAGATCTCCGTATCCGCCGCCGTGGCGGATGGCGTTGGCGACGAGTTCGTTGACGGCGACGACGAAGTCGTTTCCGGCCGTGCCTGTCAGGCCGGCGGCGCGGACGTACGCGGCGACGAGGGTCCGCATGCGGCTCAGGTCCGAAGACCCGAACCGGGTGCTGACGAAGGTGCCCGTAGCGCGTGACTCGGTATGGTATGGATCCGTTCCCATCGCACGCCCCCTCGTGGAGGCCGCTCGGACGGAGGCCGTTATCGGGAGCCGTACCCGACCACGGGGCATTTCACACGAGATTGTCTGTGCGAACTGCGATGAGAGCGACGTCGTCCTCGTGATTGCGGGCCGGGACGGTTTCCAGGACGAGGTCGACGAGGTCATCGGGCGGCGCGGCGGCGCGGTTCGCAAGCAGGGTATGAAGATCTTCGGTGACGACGTCGAAATGCCGGTCGCGGCGCTCGATCAGTCCGTCGGTGAACGTGAACAGGGTCGCCGCTGGCGGGAGCAGCCGCTCATGGGTGGCTCGCCGGGTGAGCTGGGCGGCGCCGAGCAGCAGGTCGGTGCCGGCCAAGGTCTCGACGGTGCCGTCCCGGTGCACCAGGATCGGCGGTGGGTGACCGGCGTTGGGCCAGCGCAGCCGCACCGTTGACGGCAACGCTGACGGCAACGGTTCGGATCATCCGAGCCCGTCATCCCATACCGTCGGCCGCGCCTGGCCGGGAGCGTCCACGGCAGCTGGGTGTGGGTGTTCGGGTGACGGCGATGCCCGATCCGTCCGAGCCGCGCCGGTGGACGCCGGGAGACCAACAGCTGCGCCGTTCGTCACCACGGCCGACGCGTCCGGAGGCGCTCGGGCTTCTGGGATGACGCCGCCCTCTCGTCCGCCGGTTGCCCCGCGCGTGGATGGTCACGGATTGGAACCGGTGAGCATATCCGCGAGCTACAGGCTCCGCAGGAAATCGATCAGGCCAGCGAAATACCGCTGCTGATCGTCGTACATGGCAAGGTGGCTGCCGTCCGGGCAATGCACGTACCGGCCCTGCGGCAGGCGGCCGGCCATCATTTCCATGTGCGCCGGGTCCATCGTGTCGTGCTGGGCGCCGATGACCAGAGCCGGCACGTCGATCGACGCCAGCTCCCCGGTCCGATCCCAATGCGCCAGCTTGGCGTCCGCGTTGATGCCCAGCTTGCTGGGGCCCTGCATGGATACGTAGATCGCCGGGTTGATGTGGGCGAAGCCTCGCTGCACCGGGTCAGGCCAGTCCCCCGCCGGCATCCGCAGGACGTGATGCACGTAGTGCTGCTCCATCAGCAGTTCCATGTACCGCGGATTCTCGGTATCGCCCTTTACCTCCAGTTCCTTGATCTCGGCCAGCGCGGCCTGGTCCATCTGCGGCATCAGCACCCGCTCGGCGTACTCGTTATACGCGGGGACACTCGCCATCATGTTGGAGATGACCAACCCGCGCAGGTGCTGCCCATAGGTGAGCGCGTATTCCATGGCGAGAAGCCCACCCCAGGACTGGCCGTACAGCACGAAGCTGTCCCGCTCGAGCCCGAGCGAGCGGCGGACCTGCTCGACCTCGTCGACGAAACGGTCCAGCTCCCACAGGGACGGCTGGTCAGGCTGATCGCTGAACCCGGAGCCGAGCTGGTCATAGTAGTAGTACTCGACCCCAGCCGCGGGCAGGAAGCTGTCGCAGGCCTCCAGGTACTCATGGGTGGCCCCCGGCCCTCCGTGCAGGAGCAGCACCCGGAGCCGGGGGTTGTTGCCGATCCGCTTCACCCACACCCGGTACCTACCGGCCGGCGTGCTCACCGGGATCTTCCGCGCACCCCCGCCGAGCATGTCGTCTCGGCCGGAATAGTCCAGATAGCTGCTGATCGGCCGCATCCGCTCACCTCCGGCCCCCGGGCACGCGCCGCGCCCGCCAGCAGCCTATGCCTTCTCTCAAGAGATTCTCCGCCGTCGATTGCGGCTCGCCCGGGCAGGCTCAGGCGCAGCGCGATTGGGATGCCGCGGCGCTGGATGACGGAGAGCCGACGGCTTCCCTCCACAAGCGACTCGAACTCTGGGACTCAGTGATGCCGGCGGTGGGCTCGTCGGCGCGTCCCGGGCGGCGCGCGCCCGCCGACGCAGCACGGCCAGGCTCCGATCGGTGACCTTGTCTTGCTCCCAGCGCGAGGCGCCAGTCGAGTGACGTTGGGTTGACCGTGTCGTCGGGCTCCACGACGTCCGGGTCGACATCGCACTGATGCGGACCCCCGGACGGCCACGGCCGGCTTGAGCTGACGACGTTCCACACGCCGACGGCGGTCGCCGCTCAGCCGGAAACGCACCGCCGGACACGCTGGGCATACGTCGCATCATGGTCGCCGTCGAACACATTGAGGACGTACGTGCCCGCCTGCACGCCCACGGCGCCGCGGGTCGCCGAGTTCGAGGCGTTGTTCGCCGGCGCGGCCGGTCGCGCGACCGGCGCCGACACCCGGCCCAGCGCGCGGCCCCTGCCGGCGAACCCGGCTGCGGCGACGCCGACTGCGACCGCTGACCACCACGCGACCTGTGCGTGGCCGACCGGACGAGCCCGCACGCCCCGTGTGATCCGATGTCCGCATGACGGTCCTGCGCTCGATGGCGTTGTTCATCGCCGCCGCCCTCGCCGAGATCGGCGGCGCCTGGCTGGTATGGCAAGGCGTCCGCGAACACCGCGGCCTCATCTGGGTTGGCGCCGGAGTCGCTGCCCTCGGCCTCTACGGCTTCGTCGCCACCCTGCAACCCGACCCGCACTTCGGCCGGATCCTCGCCGCATACGGCGGCGTCTTCGTCGCCGGCTCACTCGCCTGGGGAGTCCTCGTCGATCGGTTCAGACCCGACCGGTACGACATCGCCGGCGCCGTCATCTGCCTCGCCGGCGTCGGCATCATCATGTCCGCCCCGCGCGGCTAACCGTCGGTGGGAGGATCACCCCATGTCCGAGGCCAACAAGGCCGTCGTCCGGCGCCTCGTCGACGAGGTGATGAACGCCGGCCGCGTGGACGTCATCGACGAGATCTACACGCCCGAGCTCGCGCCCGCCGCGCACCGCTGGATAGCCCCGTTCCGCGCCTCCTTCCCCGACCTCCACATGGCCACCGTGGACCTCATAGCCGAAGGCGGCAAAGTCGTCGGCCGGTTCACCTGCTCCGGCACCCATCAAGGACCATGGCGCGGACACCCACCCACCGGCCGGCGATTCCACGACATCGCCGAGATCTACATCTTCACCATCCGAGACGGGCGGATCGCCCACGCCTGGGGCCTAGAAGACACCCACACCCGCATGAGGCAACTCGGCCTTACCGAGTTCACGTCGATGTAGCGACACACCGGCAAGCAGCGGCAGCACAGGAAACTGCTCGACATCTGGGGACTGATGCCGGGACATATCGACACCCGGGGCGACCGCTTGAATTCGTATGCGATCCCGAGTTGATCAAGGCCACGACGGGCGGGCGACGATGAATGTGTTGTGTTCCGCGATTGCGACAGATCAGCGACCGGCTCACCGCGTTGGACCGTACGCTGGCTGTTGTCCCCGTTCGTGCGGGCCAGGAAGTCGCTTTCGGGGTCGACGCCAGCTGGCGCCGCCGGTCTCAGGCAAGTTGCCGTACGAGCACCCGGGCCAGGTCGGCCGCGTGCGTGAGCGGCACCATATGGCCGGCTCCCTCGATGACGCTGCGACTGGAGTGCTGGACACTCCTGAGCACCGCGTCGCAGATTGCCCGGTCCACGAGCGACGTCGCCGACCCCTCGATGACGTGCACCGGCATGGTCACCGACGCCAGCGAGCCAGCGGTGATGGGCGCGTTGAAGAGCAGGTCCCAGAGGTCTCCTCGCGTGCGTTGGTCCTCGAGGAACGCGTCACGCCGGTCCGCCGGCCACGCAGCAAAGGACCCCGGACCGTTATAGAAGTCAATGAATTCTTCCAACGCTGCGTGCCAGTCACCCGCCTGGACATGCGCACGCGACCGATCACGCAGGTTCCGGAGCGCGGTGAACGCCGAGCCATCGTCGGCCGTGAGCAACGAGTATGCCTCGGGCTCGATCACGGCCAAGGAGGCCAGCGCCGCCGGCGCGGTGGCGGCCACGTGCAGTGCGGTCGCCCCACCCCAGGAAAACCCGACCAGTGAACGGGCTGCCCAACGTGGCGCACGACCGCATGGACCTGGTCAGCGTAGTCGTCGAGCGTGCGATGTCCGGGAAGGCCCGGGCCACTGCCGCCCCGGAAGGCATCCACGGCGATCAGGCGGTAACCCGCCGGCCACACCGAGAAGACATCCCGCCACTCCCCTGCGCTGCCCACCCCGCTGTGCAGGAACACCACCGGCGCGCCGGCCCCCTGTTCGACGATCTTTACGATGCCGTTACGTGGTGTGCGCAACAAGGCCATGCGACACGGTATCGACGTCGACTTGGTCGCGCGTACGTCCGGTCCGTTCAGCGTCGGGCAACTCAAGATCTTGAGGCTTGGCGTCGTCCGCTGGAGGCGGGGGAACGGCGGAGCGCAAACCTGGGCGGTGTAAGGCGAATGACCCATCGAACGCGCCCGTCCGCGCCACCCGCCGCTACCGCACCGTCGAGATCCAAGCACGAGCGCCCGATGGCCGAGGAGTTCCGCAGCGCAGCAAGGGGTGTTGTCAGGCATCTCCGCCGAGCTGCTGAGCGAACAATTCCATCGGCATATAGATGCGGAGTGCGGTGATCTTGTTCGGTGTCAGGTCGTACACCACGCAATACGGCACATTCACCGACTTTCCCGTAGGCGCCATGCCGAGAAACTCGCCGGTGTGCGTGCCGACGAAGTCGGCCTCCAGAGCTGCGCGTCCATCGTCCGTGATAACGGTCTTGAGCTTCGGGACGGCATCGAAGGCCTGCGTGTGGAGCCAGGTAATGAGACCCTGTATGGCCTGAGGACCGTGGGCCGCTTGCGGTGTCCCTACGATTTCGAGAGTCGCGTCATCGGCGAAGTAGCCGGCGATGTCCGCCCGGGCGACAAGCGCGTCCAGGTAGGATCGCATGATCCTTGAAGTGTTGTCGTCCGGCATGGGGATCCTCCTTGTAGCATATCGAATCGCTACCAGATTCCTCCCGGATGTAGCCCGGTGTCCATGCATTTTGGCAAGGTCGACGGCTTCCCGTATCCGGCGATGTCGGCTGCTCCGCGACGGCAGTGCGGGGGCCAAGGTACGAGTCCTCTGGACTCCACCCATTTGAGCGGGGGCGTGTACCCCTGATCGATCTCTGGAACGGCGGATAGCCGGCCGGGCGCCGGCGGAACTGTCGGCCATCCGTCCGTCCGTCGATGGAGGCTACCGACATACTCCGGAGGGATGACACCGCAGATGGGGAGGTCGGGTGCACCAGGACGGTCTCGTGGCTTTGCTCCGCGATCACGCGAAGCGGCATGCGGTCCCGGGGGCGGCGCTCGGGATCGTCCGCGACGGGATGGTCACGACCGCCTGTTACGGCGTCGCAGATGTACGCACCGGCGAGCCGGTCACCCCCGAGACGCTCTTCAGCCTCGCATCCTTGACCAAGTCGATGGTCGCGACCGTCGTCGCCCGCCTCGAAGAGCAAGGCCGGTTGTCGCTGGGCGATCCGGTGGCCGCGCACGTGCCGGAGCTTCACGGGAGCGCCTGGGCGCGAGGCGCTTCCGTGCGCGACCTTCTCGCGAACCGCTCCGGGCTACCACTTCGGGTGGGATTGGAGTTCGACTTCGACGCTCGCAAGGACGAGGACGACGGCGCCCTCTCGCGGCTGGTCGCAGATGTCGCCACAGACGTGCCGGCCGGCCCGTTCTGGTCGTACACGAACCTCGGCTGGTGCGTGCTCGGGCGGGTGATCGAGACTTCGACCGGCGTCGCTTGGGAGGAGGCGATGCGGCGCCACCTCGCCGACGCAGGATTGCGCGAGACGACGTTCGGCACCGGCCCCACGACCGGGCGACGCGCCTCGGGACACGAGGGCGGGGTGCCGGTCGAGCCCCTGGTCGCCCGCGCCTACGGCCCGGCCGGCGCGAATGCCGTCTCGACCGTCACCGATCTCCTCCGGTTCGCTGCCGTGCACCTGAAGGATCGGTCGTTGGCCCCATTGCGCGAAGTCCACGCGCAGGTTCAGCTGCCCGGTTGGCTGGATGCCTGGTGCCTCGGCTGGGCCAGGTTCGACTGGGCGGGTGGCCCGGCCTGGGGTTGGGACGGCCTCGTCAACGGCGAGCGGTCGTTCCTGCGGATCCTGCCCGACCAACGCGCCGCCGTCGTCCTGATGACCAACGGCAGCGCCGGACGTGCGATGTACCGATCGCTCTTCGCCGAGCTGATGGCGACGTCGTTCGGCATCCGCGTCCCGCCGCTGCGCCTCGACGCGTCGCCCGGCGCGGCCGGCGACCTGTCGCGCTTCGCCGGCGTCTACGCGTGGCCCGACCGCCGGGTGGAGGTCGCGGCCGCCGCGGGTCGCCTGCACATCACGAGCGACGAAGGCGAAACCGAGGCAGTCCCGGTCGACGGGCGGACCTTCCTGGTCGACGCCACGGATCCGGACACCCCGACGGTGACGTTCGACGCGTACGACGCGGCCGGCCGGCCGCGGGTGCTCTACCTGATGATATGGGCACTTCCACGCCTCGACGGCTGAAGGTGGTGATATATGCAGGTCGATGTGAACGGAACGCGACTCTGGTTCGACGTGGACGGGCCGGCGCTCGTGCCGGACGGCAGCGAGATGCGGCAGCGGCCGACGGTGGTGCTGGTCCACGGCGGTCCCGGGGGCTTCGACCACTCGTACTTCAAGCCTGACTTCGGCCGGCTCGCGGAGCACGCCCAGGTCGTCTACCTCGATCTGCGCGGGCACGGACGGTCGGACTGGGGCGCCGCCGACGCATGGACCTTCGAGGCGTGCGCCGACGACGTCCGCGTCTTCTGCGACACGCTCGGGATCGCCAGGCCGATCGTCCTCGGTCACTCGATGGGCGGCCCGATCGTCCTGCTCTACGGCGCACGGCACCCCGGACACGCGGCCGGGCTGGTCGTCCAGTCGGGGTTCGCGCGGTGGGACGCGGCGCGGATGGTCGAGGGGTTCCGCCGCGTCGCGGGCGACGAGGTCGCGCGGATCGCGGGCCGCAGCTATGCCGGTGGCCCGGTGACCGACGAGCAGTGGGCACGCGTCTACGCCGCCTTCGGCCCGCATCTACCTGACGAGCAACGGGAGGCGCACACCCCGCAGAACCGCGAGCTCAACAAGCACGGGATGGCGCTGATGCGCCGGCTTGACATCGTCGATCAGCTCGGCCGCGTCGCCTCGGCCACCCTGGTCTCGGTCGGCGAGCTCGACCCGGTCACGCCGGTCGCCGCGGCCGAGGAGATCGTCGCCGCGCTGCCCGATGGCAGCACACGGCTCGAGGTCGTCGCCGGCGCCGGCCACTTCACCTGGCTGGACGCGCCGGACCGCTACTGGCCGACGATCGTCGAGTTCGTACGCGCGACACAAGGGCGGGCCTTCGCCCACGGCTGAGGATTAGCGGCCGGCGCGATGGCGCATGCCGTCAGGCATAGCGCGCGGGACGGCGAAGGTCGTGGGCCGGCCGGACGCCGCCTGGACCTACGGGGCCCGGCGGGATCTACGCCGACCTCCTGGCGACCGCCGGCGCGCCGGGCCACCGCGTCCAGCGGGTGTCGACGCCGTGCTCGACGGTCATGTCCGTCGCCGCGGCAGGGATTCGTGCCCCGATGCACCCGGCGTCGCCACCCATCCGCGGCGCCCCCCTGTGCACTCTCCCGACCGCCCGCGGGGAGGCGTACGGTGATTCCGGGAGGCATCGGCGATGTTCGAACGGTTCACCGACGGCGCCCGACGGTCCGTGGTCTTGGCCCAGGACGAGGCGCGCCGGCTCGACCACAACTACATCGGCACCGAACACGTGCTGCTGGCCCTGTTGCGCGAGGAGGACAGTGCCGCCGCGCAGGCGCTTGCCGACGTCGGCCTGACGCTCGAAGTCGCCCGGAGGCGCGTGGAGGGTGTCGTCAGCCGCGGCCACGCGCCGCCGCCGAGCCGGATCCCGTTCACCCCGCACGCGAAGAAGGCGCTCGAGTGTTCGCTGCGAGCCTCCCTGGAGCTGGGCGACCGGCACATCGACACCGCGCACCTGCTGCTCGGGCTGCTGAACTGCGGCGAGGGCATGGCGGCCCGGCTGGTGGCGGATGCCGCCGGTGGCGACGTGGACGTCGTACGGCGCAAGCTGCGCGACCGGATCAGCGCCGGCTGATCACGGCTGCCAGGGGCCGCCGGCGTGCTTGATCGGCCACACCTCGATCGCGGTGAACGACGATGAGGGCAGCTCGGCGGCGAGCTCCAACGCGCGCGCTTCGTTGGGCACGTCGATCAGGTACCAGCTGGCCAGGTGCTCCTTGCTTTCCAGGTAGGGACCGTCGGTCACGGTCGGCGCGCCTGCGCGGGTGCGGACGAGCTTGGTGTCGGTCTTGTCCGCGACGCCGTAGGCACCCTTCAGCTCGCCCGTGGCGAAGTACTTCGCGTTGAATGCCTCGTGGTCCGTGATGATCTTCTCCCAGTCGTCGGGTGACACGGAGTCCCACTTCTCCTGGTTGCCGTAGATGATCAACATGTATTTCATCGCCTACCTCCGGCCCGACCATACGACGAACCCGTCAGCGCCGGGGTGAGGTCCAAACTCACCGACCCGCTAATTAGCCGATCGGTTGCTAACCTGGGACGGCGACCGCCTCCATCGACCGGATTCGACGCGCGGCCTGGCTGGTCTGGGTCGGCGGCCTGCTCGTGTACGTCGTCGGGGTGTTCCAGCGCTTCTCCATGAGCGTCGACGCGGTCGACCGCCTCGGGCTCACGGCAGCCGGGCTCCGCGTCGTGGCCGTGATCCAGCTCGCGGTGTACGCCACGATCCAGGTGCCGGTGGGCGTCCTGGTCGATCGGCACGGCTACCGGCTCATGCTCGGCGGCGCGGTCACGATGGCGCTGGGTAGGCGGCGCTGGCGTTCGCGCACGGCCTCGTTCTCACCCTGGCCGCGTGGCTGCTGGTCGGGCTCGGCGACGGCGTGATGTCCGTCTGCATGGTGCGGCTCGTCGCGGCGTGGTTCCCGGCCCGGCGCGACCCCGTACTCCCGCAGGTCACCGGCCTGATCGGCCGGCTCGGCGCGATCGCCTCGGCCTACCGGTGATCTTCCTGCTGGACGCGACCGGGTGGCGCCCGACGTTCCGCGTCGCCGCCGGGCTGGGCCTCGCCTCGGCGCCCGGGGGCGTTGACCGCGTGGACCGCCGTGCTGGCCTGGCCCGGCCAGGCTCCACTGTGGATGCTCGTGGCCTTCGTGGTCGTCCTCGGGGTCAACCAGCCGGGCTCGATGATCGGCTTCGACCACGCCCGCTCGTTCAGCCCCGGGGAACGCCTGGGCACGGCGACCGGCATCGTGAATGTCGGCGGGCACCTGGCCTCGCTGACCAGCATCCTGCTTACCGGGCTGGTGCTGGCGGTTTTACCCGCACACGAAGGGGGCGTACGCGCCGGAGGCGTTCCGCTGGGCGTTCCTCGTGCAGTACCCGCTGTGGGCCGTCGGGGCGAGGCAGATCCTGCGGTACCGGCGCAGGGCGAGGCGGGCGTACGACGCGGCGCCGGCGCTCGCGTTCTCGTCGTTCTGTCGGCGGTCTTCGCTATCGTGCGGGAATGGACTGGAAGATCGAGCTCGTCGCCATCCCCGTCGCCGACGTCGACCGGGCCAAGGCGTTCTACGTCGACCAGGTCGGGTTCCACGCCGACCACGACCACCGGGTCACCGAGGGTCTGCGCTTCGTTCAGCTGACCCCGCCCGGGTCGGCGTGCTCCATCGTCCTCGGCGACGGCGTCACCGAGATGCCGCCAGGCTCGCAGAAGGGCGTGCAGGTGGTCGTCGCCGACGCCGCCGCGGCCCGGTCGCAACTGCTCGCCAACGGCGTGCAGGCGAGCGAGGTCGACGAGCAGCCATGGGGGAGGTTCGTCTACTTCGCCGATCCCGACGGCAACACCTGGGCGCTGCAGGAGATCGTCCGCCCGGCCTGACCGATGAGTTCCGGGCCGTCGGTCGGTCTGACCCGGCGGATGGGTTCGAGCCGACGAGGGGAAACCGATGGCAGACGTGCAGGAGCGGGTCCAGGCGACGATCGACCAGCTGGTCGAGTCGGGCGCCGAGCGCGGCATCCAGGTCTCCGTGTTCCATGACGGGTCGCAGATCGTCGACGCCGTCGCCGGGGCAGCCGACCCGGCGACCGGCCGGCCGGTCGACCGGTCGACGCCGTTCTACAACTACTCGATCGGCAAGGGCGCCACGGCGACCATCGCCCACATGCAGGTCGAGAAGGGCCTGTTCGGCTACGACACCCGGGTGGTGGAGCTGTGGCCGGAATTCGGTGCCCACGGCAAGGACGGGGTGACCATCCGCCACGTGCTGACCCATTCGGCCGGCGTGCCGGGCATCCCGGCCGACACCACGATCGAAGACGTGTGCGACTGGGGTCACATGTGCGCGGCGATCGCCGACGCGGAGCTCTGGTGGGAGCCGGGCACGCAGGTGGGCTACCACGCCTATACCTTCGGCTACCTGGTGGGCGAGATCGTCCGGCGCGCGACCGGCCGCCGGATCTCCCAGTTGCTCGCCGACGAGGTGGCCGGGCCGCTGGGCGTGGCCGACGAGATCTACTTCGGGATGCCGGTGGCCCAGCAGGGCCGGCTGGCCGTGCTCGAAGACGCACCGATGCCCGAAGGCGCCGGCGACTGGGAGCTGCCGCCCGACTCGCCGATGGCCAAGGCCGGCCCGCTGATCACCTGGCCCAACGCCGCGTTCGGCAACCGGCAAGACACCCTCTCGGCCGACATACCCGCCGGCGGCAAGACCTCTGCGCGGGCCATCGCCCGGATGTACGCGGCGCTGCTCGGCGACGTCGACGGCGTACGTCTGATCCCCGAGGCCCGGCTCCAGGAGGCGACGGCTGTCGCGGCGGGCGGCGTCGACCAGGTGTTCGGCAACCCGTCGAGCTGGTGCCTGGGCTGGTCCGTGGGCCGGTTGGGCGAGGAGCCCGGCACGGCGTCCAGCTCGTTCGGCATGGGCGGGATGGGCGGGAGCTTCGCCTATGGCGACAAGGCCCAGCGCCTGTCGATGGCCGTGACCAAGAACGTGTTGAGCAACGACTTCGAGACGTCCTCCCGGCTCATCACGCTGGTAAACAAGGCCGTCTGAGCAGGTCCGATGATCCGGTCCGCGCGGCGCTCGCCGCCGCGGCCCGACGGCGAGCGGGCACAACAACGCGGCGGCGCCACCCGTCGTGGATGGCGCCGCCGCGTGCGGTGTGGGTGGAGGTGCCGGGAATCGAACCCGGGTCCTTCGGCGTGTTGTCAGGGCTTCTCCGAGCGCAGCTCGCTGTGTCCTTACTCGGCCCCACCGATCACACGAGCAAGTCGGTGAGACGGGCCCAGTCGCTGATTGGTCTCGCCGCCCGGCCCCCGCGACCGGGGCCGGTTGGCCAGCCTTCTAGCTGATGCCGGCTAACTGGGTCGAAGGCAATCCCAGGCCGACAAGTTCGCTACCCGCCTCAGGCGGCGAGAGCGAACTGAGCGCGATTCTGCTTGGCGCTTATTGTTTTCCGACGAACGATTCTCGAGACGACGTCGGCTTCCTCGGCTCGCTTCCCCTGCCGCTACGAACGAAGTCGAAACCAGTCACCCCCTCGGCCGCGACCCTCGCGGTCCACCCAATCGTAACCAACCCCGCCATGGGATTGTTCCGCGGCGCGTACGAGGCACGGGACGAGCGGCGGCCGACCGGACGTGCCGGGTCGAAGCGACCCGTACCTCGGTCAGACCATGCCCTTGCCGCGGCGGCCCACCACCTTGCGCATCTCCCGGTCGGCGTCGCGTTTGGCCAGGTCCTGGCGCTTGTCGTAGGCCCGCTTGCCGCGCGCCAGGCCGAGCTCGACCTTGGCCCACCCGTCGGAGAAGTACAGCGACAGCGGGACGAGGGTGAGCCCGCTCTCCTTGAGCTTGCCGAGTAGCCGGTCGATCTCGATCCGGTTGAGCAGCAGCTTGCGGGTGCGGCGCGGCTCGTGGTTGGTCCAGGTGCCTTGCGCGTACTCCGGGATGTGCATCCCGTACAGGAAGATCTCACCGCCCTTCTCCTGGGCGAAGGCGTCGACCAGCGAGGCCCGTCCGGCGCGCAGCGACTTGACCTCGGTGCCGGTCAACGCCAGACCCGCCTCGTACGTGTCCAGGATGGCGTAGTCGTGGCGCGCCTTGCGGTTGGACGCGACAACCTTGCGTCCCTTCTCGCGCGGCATCGCCCGACACCTCCCGGCTGCTCGGCGGATTAGCCCGGTATGTTACCCCCACCCGGCGCCAGCCGCGGCTGACCGGTTCAAGGGCTTGTTCGGCCGGGAGCACCGCGGAGGCCCGCCGCGCACACGGCGCGGCGGGCCTCCTCCCGAGCGGTGTACCGCCTCAGACCCCCGACCAACCCGGACCGGACGGAGAACTAGACCCGAAGGTAGAAGCGCAGCGTGACCCAGGCCGTGGCGGCGCTGACCAGGCTCCCGACGGCGGCCATCAGGGGCAGCATGATCAGAACCTTGCCCCAGCCGATGGGCGTGAGCAGGTTGGTGAGGTCACGCAGCGAGCCGTCGAGCAGGAGCCATTTGCCCAACGCCAGGGCCGCGAAGCCGATGACCGAACCCAGGAGGCCGGCCACCACCGCCTCCAGCACGAACGGCGCCTGGATGAACCAGTTGGACGCGCCGACCAGCTTCATGACCGCCACCTCGCGCCGCTTGCTGTAAGCGGCGACCTGGATGGTGTTGCCGACCAGCAACAGGGCCGCGACGGCCATGATGATCGCGGCGACCAGCGCCATGGTCTGCACCGAGCCGAGGATCCCGAAGATCTTCTCCAGCAGCCGGCGCTGGTCCAGGATGGTGTCGATACCGTCCTTGCCGTTGTAGGCCGCGTAGATCTGCTGGTACTTCTCCGGGTCCTTGAGGCGCACCCGGAACGACTCGGGCAGCTGGTCGGGCTTGACCGCGTCGATGAGCGCCGGGGTGTCGGCGTACATCGTCTTGAACTTGTCGTACGCCTGTTGCTTGGACTCGTAGATGACCTCGCGGACCAGCGGGTCGCTCTTGAGCGAGGCCTCCAGGCTGTTCTTCTGGTCCGGCGTGACGTTGGTGTCGAGGAAGATCGACACCTCGATCTTGTCGTAGTAGTACGCCTTCATGTCGTTGACCTGGGTGAAGATCAGGCCACTGGCGCCCAGCATGGTCAACGAGACAGCCATTGTGATGATCATGGCAACCGTCATGGTGACGTTGCGCCATAGCCCGACCATCACCTCGGACAGGACATACTTCATCCGCATCGGGGGGATTCCTTCCGCAGCTCCGCTGAGCAGCTTGCCATGTGGACGGTCGGGGGCTCAGCCGTAGACGCCGCGAGCCTGGTCGCGCACGATGCGGCCACTCTCGATCTCGATGACGCGGCGGCGCATCTGGTTGACGATGTTGCTGTCGTGCGTGACCATCACGACCGTCGTGCCGGTGCGGTTGATCCGGTCCAGGAGGCGCATGATCTCGATCGACGTGTCGGGGTCGAGGTTTCCGGTCGGCTCGTCGGCGAGCAGGATGAGCGGCCGGTTGACAAAGGCCCGCGCCACGGCGACGCGCTGCTGCTCGCCGCCGGACAGCTCGTGCGGGTAGCGGTGCTCCTTACCGCCGAGGCCGACCAGCTCCAGCACCTCCGGCACGACCCGGCGCGCGACCGCCTTGGTCTTGCCGATCACCTCGAGGGCGAAGGCGACGTTCTCGTACGCCGTCCGGTTGGGTAGCAGCCGGAAGTCCTGGAACACGCAGCCGATCTGACGGCGGAAGGCCGGGACCTTCCAGGAGCGCATCGCGGTGACGTCGCGACTGTTCACGTGGACCCGCCCCTTGTTGGGCTGGATCTCGTGCAGCAGAAGCTTGATGATCGTGGACTTGCCGGAGCCGGAAGGACCGATGAAGAAGACGAACTCGCCCTTCTCGATCCCGACCGACACGTCGTCCAGCGAGGGCCGCGACGCCTTCGGGTACGTCTTCGTCACTTGCTCGAGCTGAATCACGGGTCGTGAGTCTACGCGGTGTAACGGAATCGCCAAGGTGCCTGGTGGCTCGAGTGCCCGTAATGCCGGAAAAGCCGAATTTTCGTCGCCCACCCGGATGGACGGACTTACTGTCCGTCACCGTCTATCTGTCGGCGTCTACGCCAGCGGATCCCCGCCTCGATGAAGTCGTCGAGATCACCGTCGAATACCGCGGACGGGTTGCCCGTCTCCTCCTCCGTCCGCAGGTCCTTGACCATCTGGTAGGGGTGCAGGACATACGAGCGCATCTGGTCGCCCCACGACCCGGCCGCATCTGCCTTGAGCCCCTCGAGCGCGGCCGCCTCCTCCTGACGCTTGCGCTCGAGCAGGCGGGACTGCAACACGCGGAGCGCGGAGGCCTTGTTTTGCAGCTGGGACTTCTCGTTCTGGCAGGTCACGACGATGCCGGTGGGGATATGGGTGATCCGGACCGCGGAGTCGGTCGTGTTGACGCTCTGCCCGCCGGGCCCGGACGAGCGGTAGACGTCGACCCGGATGTCGTTGTCGGGGACGTCGATGTGGTCGGTCTGCTCGGTGACCGGCAGCACCTCGACGCCCGCGAAGCTCGTCTGCCGGCGGCCCTGGTTGTCGAACGGGCTGATGCGCACCAGGCGGTGGGTCCCGGCCTCGACGCTGAGGGTGCCGTATGCGTAGGGTGCGTGGACGGCGAAGGTGGCGGACTTGAGGCCGGCCTCTTCCGCGTACGAGGTCTCGAAGACCTCCGTCGGATAGTTGTGGCGTTCGGCCCAGCGCAGGTACATCCGCAGGAGCATCTCGGCGAAGTCGGCGGCGTCGACCCCGCCGGCGCCGGCGCGGACGGCCACGAGTGCCTCGCGCGCGTCGTACTCGCCGGACAGGAGGGTGCGCACCTCCATCTCGTCGATCGCCTTGCGCAACGTGACGATCTCCGTGCCGACCTCGGTCAGCGCGGACGGGTCGTCTTCGGACTCGGCCAGTTCCAGGAGCACGTTGGCGTCGTCGAGCCGCCGGCGTAGCCCGCCGAGCCGGTCGATCTCGCTGTTGACGTAGGACAACTTCGACGTGACGAGCTGGGCGCGGGGCTGGTCGTCCCACAGGTCGGGGGCGGACGCCGCCTCCTCCAGCTCAGCCTTCTGCCGGCGCAGCTTGTCGAGGTCGAGTACTGCCTCGATGTTGCGCAGGGTCGCGTCGAGGGCCTTGAGCTGGTCGGAGAAGTCGGCAGCGGTCACAACCCACAAGAGTACGCGGCCCGCGGGGGCCGCTCGTCGCCCGCGGGACGCGCTGGTCGGTACGCCGACGCCCGAGCTGCCGATGTGGCGATGGCGCCGGTCGTGATCGGCCGGGTGGTCGTCAGCCGGTCGGGGCCGTCTTCAGCCAGGCGAGGGCCGCCCTGTGGTAGCCCACAGCGAACTCCAGCGCCGCGGCGCCGTAGTTGTCGCCGGCCTTCTTTGCCTCACGGGCCTGGTCGCGAGCGGCCACGAGGGCCGCGTTGTGGTATTCGGTCGCGTTCTCGTAGAGCTCCTTGAGCTGGCTGCTCGTGTGCTGGCTGCCAAAGCCGACCCGCAGCGCGACCGGGTTGCGCACCGCGTCGCGGCCGGGCGGCTCGGACAGCCAGCGGGTGAAGGCCCGCTTGCCCGACGCGGTGATCGCGTAGGGCTGGCTCGACCGGGGACCGGGCTTGCCGAGCCGGACGTAGCCCGCGTCGGCCAAAGCCGGGAGCTCGCGGTAGACCTGGGAGCGCGTCATCGACCAGAAGGGGCCGAGCCGTCGCTCGGCGGCGGCCATCAGCTGGCCGCCGGTCATCGGTCCTTCGTGGAGCAGGCCGAGGAGCGCTGCCGCCGTGGGGTTGATCGCAGAATCCGCCATGACTTCTAAGCTGCCACGCCGCCGCCCTTGCGTCCAGGATTTGGCACGATCGGTGCCAGAAGTACTCCACAGTGCACTGTCCGTGCCAGACAGTCAGATGAGGACGATCACCACCCGGCCGGTCGGGTCGTCACCAACGGCGCGAAAGACGTGATCAGCGTCTCGGAGGCATCGTCGGCATGAGACCACCGATTCCGGGCAGCTCGGGTAGATCTGGATCTTCGAAGCTGGCGCGTCCTGGGGCTGCTGCGTCCGATGTGGCCCCGGTCAACGAGGGAGTCGCGGCGGGTTCGGTGCCCGCGGTTGGGCGACGGCTCCACCGGTGGGGCGTCCCGGTTGGGGTCGGCGAGAGCACGAGTCCCGTTCCCCAGGGTGGTCGATCTGCGTGCGCTGTGGCCGGTGGGACGGGAGCGGCCAGGGCCGGCTCCGAGCGCCGGACCGGGACGGCGCCGACCCGGCCGACCTACGCACCGGTGTGACGGGCGCGGCCCGCAGCGGCACCCGCCGGCCGGCGCGGCGGTGGCTGGGCCGCCCCGGCATCAGCACCGGACGGGCGCGAGGCCGATGCCGCCCACCGCATCAGCTCCGCGATTCGCCGTGTCCGCGCTGGGCCCCGGCGTCCGACCAGCCAGCCGCCGCCTCGATGCCACCCTCCGCATCAGCTCCGCGATCCGCCGTGTCCGCGCTGGGCCCCGGCGTCCGACCAGCCAGCCGCCGCCTCGATGCCACCCACCGCATCGGCTCCGCGATCCGCCGTGTCCGCGCTGGGCCCCGGCGTCCGACCAGGCCAGCCGCCACCTCGATGCCACCCACCGCATCGGCTCCGCAATCCCTATCGGTCTGATGCCGGACACGCATCACACCGCCCTGTCCGTGCCGG
>DATDJX010000125.1:0-9786 GCA_036520275.1 Asanoa sp. | reverse complement strand
ATGAACCGGCCGTAGCTGTCGCGGCGCAGGAAGAGCCGCAACTGCCGGCGGCCCGCCATCCGGAGCACGCCGATAACCGCTTCATAGAGGTCGTCGGTCTTGATCTGGAACAGCTCGTCGCGCGGGTAGGTCTCCAGGATCTGCAAAAGGTCCTTGCCCGAGTGGCTGCGCGGGGACAGGCCGGAACGGTCGAAGACCTCGGCCACCTTGCGGCGCACGACCGGCAGGTCGCGCACGCTCGTTCGGTAGGCGGCGCTGGAGAACAGGCCGAGGAACCGGCGTTCGCCGACCACCTCGCCGTTGTCGTCGAAGACCTTGAACCCGATGTAGTCGAGGTAGGCGGCGCGTTGCACGGTGGCCCGCGAGTTGGCCTTCGTGATGATCAGCAGGCGCTTTTCCAGCACCTTCGCGTACGCCTCGGGCGTCATCGAGGTCAGCACGCGCGGCGCGAGCTGGTCTGGACGCAAGATGCCCAGGCCGGTGCCGAGCACCGCCTCCAGCCGGGCGTCCTCGCCGCCCGGCCCGGCGAGCAGACGGTATTCGCGGTAGCCGAGGAACGTGAAGTGCTCGTGGGCCAGCCAGCGCAGCAGGTCGACCGAGTCCGTGATGTCCTTCTCCGGCACCGGCGGACGGGCGTCGGTCGTACGGGCGGCCTCCAGCTCGTCGGCCAGCGCGAGCGCGCGCTGACGCATCTTCGGCCAGTCCTCGACCGCCTCGCGGACGTCGGTCAGCACCCGGTGCAGCTCGTGTTCCAGCTGCTCGCGGGCCCCCGGGTTGCGCACCGGGTCGATCTCGATGCGCATCCAGCTCTCGACGAGATCGCCCTCGATCGCGTCGTCGGGCTCGACCTCGGCGGCGACGTCTACGAGCTTACCCATCGGCTCCCGGCGCACCACGACCAGCGGGTGGACGAGCAGGTGGATGTCGAGGTGGTAGCCGGTCAGCAAGGCCGTCACCGATCCGACCAGGAACGGCATGTCGTCGGTGACGATCTCGATCACGGTGTGCGGCTGGTCCGGGCCAGGATCGGTGATCCGCAGCTTGAGCTGGCCGGGCAGCCGCTGCTCCGCGAGGTCGCGCTGGCTGCGCGTGGCGTCAGCCATTAGGCGGGCGGTGTAGCCGATGAGCTCCTCGTCTGGCGCGAAGCGCCAGAACCGGTCGATCAGCGACGCCTGGGAATGATCGCCACCGGCCAGGGCTACGGCCTCGCCGACCAGCCGTTCCGCGTTGGGCACCGGCTCGTCGAACTCGTCGTCGCCGTCGTCACCGGCATCGGGTGCCGCCGGCTGCCCGGGTATCTCGTGACGCACCGTGTCCACGCTGGCGGCGGAGAGCGCGCTCGCGCCGGTGGTGACGGGCTCTCTGGCCGCGTCTTCGTCGACGCTGGTGTCGTACTCGTCCCCCGCGGTGTCCGGTGTGCTCGTCGGACGCCGGTTCATGGCACTCCCCTCGCCCCACGACGCTGTGGAACCCCTCGGAACCTCGCTGCCAGCCTAGGCCAGGCGCCCCGACAGCTCACGCGGTCGATCTCGCGCCGGCCGTCCAGATTCCGACCTGGCGGGTTTGAGTACCCGTACGCATACGGGCTTGAACCGAGGCATTAACGTCTGAACCCATGCGCTGGACGTCCCCCGCGTTCCCATCCCGACGCCGTGCCATCGCGGCGGCGCTGGCCGCCCTCACGCTGGCCGCCGGCCTCACCGCCTGCTCCTCCAGCGGCCCCGACGACACGGTCGACGCCTTCCTCGCCGGGTGGCGCAGCGGCAAGCTGGACGCGGTCGGCTTCGTCCGGACCGACGGCGAGAAAATCGCCGCCGGGCAGGTCGCGACCGAGCTGAAGAGCCTGTCCGGAGAGCTGGCGCAGACGCCGCCGGCGCTGCGCCGCGACGGCGACGTCCACGAGGTCAAGGGTGCGGCGTCCGCGAAGGTCACCGTCGACTGGACGCTGCCCGGCGGGGGGCGCTGGACCTACCCCACGACCGTGCGGATGGCCAAACGCGACAAGGACTGGGCGGTCATCTGGGAACCCAAGATCGTCAACGACAAGCTGACCGCCGGCGACCGGCTCGGCCTGCAGCGGGTACGGGCCGAGCGCGGCGGCGTCCTCGACGGCGCCGGCCGGCCGATCGTCGCGCCGCGGCCGGTCGTCACCGTCGGCGTGGAGCCGGGCGGGGTCGACGACCCGGCCGTGCTGGCCCGCCAGCTCGACGCGGCGTTCAAGGCGATCCGCCCCGCCATCACCCCGCCGATCGACCTGTCCAACCTGCCGACGCAGATCAAGGAGGCCCGCGACCCGGCCCAGTTCCTCGAGGTCGTGCAGCTGCGCAAGGAGGCGTACCTGCAGATCAAGCCGCAGATCTACGACCTGCCGGGCACCAGGTTCCGGGAGGGGACGCTCGACCTGGCGCCCTCGCGGGTCTTCGCGCGTGCGTTGCTCGGCTCGGTCGACGAGGCGTTCAAGGAAGACGTCGATCGGGGCGGCGGCGCCGTCGCGGCCGGCGACCAGGTCGGCCACGGCGGCCTGCAGGGCGCCCTGGACCAGCGGCTGCGCGGCTCGGCCGGCATCAACGTCGTGATCATGCGAAAGGACCCGGACGGCGACGTCGCGCCGGTCGAGGGCGCGCTGTTCCAGGTCGCACCGGTGGCCGGCAAGGCGGTCAAGACCACGCTCGACGTGGCGACGCAGAACGCGGCCGACGCCGCCCTGGCTGGCGAGCGGGCACGCGCGGCGATCGTGGCGCTGAAGGTCTCCGACGGGTCGGTGCTCGCGGTCGCCAACGGACCCGGCGGCGGCACCCAGAACCTCGCGTTCACCGCCCAGGTGCCGCCCGGCTCGACGTTCAAGATGGTCAGCGCGTACGGGCTGCTCGACTCGGGTGCCGTCACGTCCGACACGATCGTGGACTGCCCGCGCACCTTCGCCGTGGACGGGCGCTCGTTCCACAACTCCGAGAACTTCGAGCTGGGCAGGGTGCCGTTCCACGTCGACTTCGCGAAGTCGTGCAACACCGCGTTCGCGTCCCTCGCGCCCAAGCTCGGCCCGGACGGGCTCGCGGTGGCCGGCCGGTCGTTGGGCCTGGAGGCGCCATGGGACCTGGGTGTCGACGCGTTCAGCGGGAAGGTCTCGACCGGCGGCTCCGGTGCGGAGCGGGCGGCGGCGGCGTTCGGGCAGGGCGAGACGATCGTGTCGCCGGTGGCAATGGCCGCCGCGGCGGCGGCGGTGGCGCACGGACAGTGGCAGCAACCACGCCTGCTCGTGGACCCGGCGCCGGCCAAGCCGGCTGCCGCCGGGCCGGCGCTGAAGGCGTCGACGGTCGAGCCGCTGCGGTCGATGATGCGGGAGGTGGTGACCGGCGGCACCGCGACGGCGCTCGCCCTTCTGCCGGGCGACAGGGTGTACGGCAAGACCGGCACCGCCGAGGCGGCGACCGACACGCACGGCTGGTTCATCGGGTGGCGGGGCGACGTGGCGTTCGCCGTGTTCGTCGAGAAGGGCGGCTCGAGCACGGCGTCGGCCGTGCCGCTCGCGGAGAAGTTCCTGCGCGGACTCCGCGGGTGATGTCGAGAATCCCGTCCCGGCTTCTACGTCCCGGTGAGAGGGAGGCGGATGATGATGGGACCCGTGGAGAACGGCGGCTCGCTGCGCACGACGGCGGCCGCGTTGACCGAGGCGACCGGCCGCGAGTGGGCCGGCTGGTACGAGCTGCTCGACTCGTGGGGCGGGGCGACCCGGTCGCACCGTGACATCGCCGCGTGGCTCGTGTCCGTGCACGGCCTGGACAATTGGTGGGCGCAGACCGTGACCGTCGGGTACGAGCAGGCGCGCGGCCTGCGCCCCGTGGGCGGCTCGCGGGACGGCACGTTCGCCGCCAACGCCGGCAAGACGGTCGGGGTGAACGTCTCCGAGCTTTACGCGGCCTTCCTGGACGAGCGACGGCGGGTGGCCTGGCTCCCGGACGGCTCGCTCGTGCTCCGGACATCGACGCCCGACAGGTCGGCCCGGTTCGACTGGTCTTCGCTGGCGGGGTCACGCGTGCTGGTGGGCTTCACGGCGAAGGGCGAGGGGCGCAGCCAGGTGGCGCTGTCGCACGAGCGGCTGCCCGACGCGGCGACGGCCGAGAAGATGCGCGCCTACTGGCGCGACCGCCTCACCGCCCTGAAGACCCAGCTCGAGCCCTGAACCCCCCGTGATCTTGCAGTTGTGCCCCCCGCGAAACGGACGAACGCGCCCACCACAGGGGGCATGACTGCAAGATCGACGGGGTCAGGCCGGGTCGGGCCGCTCGGCCGGATCCCGGCCGGCCGGGTCCCGGTCGGCCTTGTCCCGGTCGGCCTTGTCCCGGTCGGCCGGGTCTCGATCGGCCTTGTCCCGGTCGGCCGGGTCTCGATCGGCCGGGTCGGGGACCGGGCGGAGGCGGCCGGCGAGCGCGCCGCCGAGGGCGTCGTCCAAGGACCGGTGCGGCCGGACCGAACGCGGGTCGTCGTCCCAGCCGTCGCGACCGCCGACGGCGTCGTCGGGGGGCCGATCCGCCCGTCGCAGCCGGCCCGGGCGGAGCTCGCCCAGCGCGTCGTCCATCGAACGCCGGCGGCGGGCCGCCGCCAGGTCGTCACCAAGGGCGCCATCCATCGAGCGCCTCACCCGGCCCGGCGCCGCGGCCGGCACGTCGGCCCACGAGTCCGGCCGCCGACCCTCCGCCGTCTGCTCGGCACCGGCCGTCTCGGTGCCGACGGGCTCGCGACCGGCCCCGGTGCCCACCCGCCCGGCACTCACCGCACCGGTGCCCACGGGCCCGGCACCCACGGCCCCACTGGCGCCGGAGTCGGCGGCGGCCCCGACGCTCGCGCCGCGGGCACCCGCGCCCGCCTCGACGGTGACATCCGCCGCGTCGGCCGCGCCCCGGCGGCCGCCCGGCTCCGGGCCGTCCCAACCGTCGGCGTCGGCGACCTCGGCCCGGTCGCGGGTAGCGGAGCCCGTCGTCCGGTGGGCGTTCGTCAGGCCTTCGGGATCCGCCAGATCGGGGCCGGCCAGCTCCTCGTCGGAGGTAGTGGGGGCGGGCCGGCGCAGCGGCACCAACCCGCCCACGACGGTCGTCGCGATCTCGGCCGCATACGAGCCGTCGGGGTCGTAGTCGGGGTCGAAGACCGTCAGCTCCACGCCCACGCAGTGCGGCGTGTCCACCAGTCCGGCCAGCAGCAGCTCCAGCTCCGCGAACGCGATGCCGCCCGGGTCGGGCGCGTCCACCGCCGGCATCACCGCCGGATCCAGCACGTCGACGTCGACGTGTACCCAGAAGCCGGCGCAGTCGGCCAGCTGGTCGCGCGCCCACTGCGCGGTGCGCGCCGCGCCCTCCACCCGCAGCGCCGGCACCGGCCGCGTCGCGATGCCCGCCGCCTGTAGGTCGAACCGGTACTCGTCCTGGGCCCGGATGCCCAGCACCACCACGTCGACATCCCGGAAGTAGGGCCGGCGGCCCTCGATCGCCGCCAGGTCGGCCTGGCCGCGTCCGGTGGCCAGCGCCAGGTCCTCCCCCGCCGCCGCGCCGACGTACGGCGCGTTGCCGGGGTGCCGGAAGTCGGAGTGCCCGTCGACGAAGACCAGGCCGATCCGGCCGCCGACCGACTCACCCAGCCGGTGCATGGCCAGCGCCGAGCCGAGCAGGATCGAGCAGTCGCCACCCAGCACGAGCGGGAACTCGCCGGCGTCGATCATGGCCTCGATCCGCTCGGACAGAGCGAGCGAGTAGACCGCGATCGACGACGCGTGGCACACGCCGTGGCCGGGCCGCCAGTCGCCGGGGTCGTACCGTGGTGGCGTCAGGCACCCGGCGTCGCGCGCCTCGAGCCGCCCGATCAGCCCGTGGTCGCGCAGCGCGCCGGGCGCCTTGTAGCAGCCGGGAGTCGCCGTCGGGGTCGGCGGACGCAGCCCGAGGTTCGAGGGTGCGTCCAGGACGGCGATGCGGCGCATGGCGCTCAGAAGAGCGCGCTCGCGAGCGCCCGGCGCGCGCCGGCCACCGCGGGGTCGTCGGGTCCGGCGATGGTGAACAGCGAGACCAGGTGTTTGCGGACGGTCTCCCGCTCGTCGCCGGAGGTCCGGCGGATCAGGTCGACCAGCCGGCGATATGCCTTGTCGGCCTCGCCCGTGAGCACCTCGATGTCGGCCGCGAGCAGCTGGGCGTCGACGTCGTCAGGCCGGGCCTGCGCGTCGGCGAGGGCGCGGACCGGGTCGGCACCCTGCACCCGCCGGGCCAGCCCGACCTGTGCGAGCCCCGCCTCGGCCGCGGTCTCGGCGGGCGACTCGGACAGGATCATCTTGTAGGCCTGCTCGGCGGCGTCGAGGTCGCCGCTCATCAGCGCGTCGTCGGCCGCCTCGAGCCGCGGGTCCTCCGGCGGTGCGACGTCGCTGCCGCCGGCCTTGAGGACCGCCGCGATCCACTGGCGCAGCTGGGCCTCCGGCACGACACCGGTGAACGTGTCGACCGGCTGGCCGCCCACCACGGCGTAAACCATGGGGATGCTTTGCACCCGCAGGGCCTGGGCGAGCCGCGGGTTGGCGTCGACGTCGATGCGGGCGAGCACCCACGAGCCGCCGCCCTCGATTGCGAGCTTCTCCAGCACCGGGGAGAGCTGCTTGCAGGGCTCGCACCACTCGGCCCAGAAGTCGATGACCACGGGGGTGGTCAGCGAACGTTCCAGCACCTCGCCCTGGAACGTGGCCTCGGTGACGTCGATGATCGTGACGCCGCCCGGGCCACTGGCGGCCGGCCCGCCGCTGGGCGCCGGCGGTGGGCCGCCGGAGGCGGGCGCACCGGACGCCGGGGACGGCGTGGGTGTGGGGCGCAGCGCGCCGAGGTCGACCGCGCCGCGCGTGAAGATCGACGGAGAAGGCCGTGGTTCGCTCATGGTTCCCTAGTCTCGCACGCGGAACGCGCGACGAAGACCGACCGCCACCCCGGCGAACAGGACGATCGCCAGGACGGCGGGCCCGAGCACCGCGAGCGGCCGCGGCGCGACCGGCGGGGCCAGCGCGAAGTCGTCGTCGAGGAACAGCGGCAGGTACCGGCCGGCCACCCACCAGGCGGTCGCCGCTCCCGCCGCACCCGTCACGACGGCCGCCGCGGCCACGGAGAGGTACGCCCACAGCACACCCCTTCCGGCCGCACGGCCGCCGAGCCCCTGGCGGCGAAGGGCGACCAGGTCGTCGAGCGTGCGCCGCCGGTCGATCGCCGCCATCAGGCCCATGCCGGTCGCGGCCAGCGCGATCGCGCCGGCGCCCGCGAGCAGCTGGAACCACATCGCGAGGGCCGGCCCCCGGCGGTCGAGGCGGCCGGCCGCGGCGGCGGTCGAGTCCTGGCCGGAGACCACCAGACCCGCCTTGGTCAGCCGGTCGACGGCGTCGGCGGGCGCCTTCGGCCCGAGCCAGACCTGGGCGTCCAGCAGTTGCGTGTTGCCGGTGGCGGCCCGTACGCCGTACTCCAGGTCGGCGAGCACGCCCTCGCCGAGCCGCGGCAGGGATGTGGCGCCCGTGACCGTGTGCACGGCGATCTCGTTGCCGTCGACGTTGTCGACCGCGGCGAGGTCGGCGGGCATGCCCGCGGACAGCACCGGCAGCGTCTGCAGCGTGTCCGCCGGGGTCACCCAGGTCGGTCGCGGGTCGAGCCCGTCGCCCTTCAGCGACAGGACCAGCCCGTCCGATCCCGGCCGGCCCGACCCCCGCGCGGAGACCTGCCAGCCGGAGCCGAACGCGCCGGCGTCGACGGCGACCGTCTTCGCCGTCGCGGCGGCGAGCGAGACGAGCGTCACGTCCGTCGTCGCGTTGCCCGACGCCGCGAAGCCGGCCCGGATCGCGGCGACCCGGCAGCCCTTCTCACAGCCCGAGGCCGGCGTGACGTACGTGGCCGTGCCGACGCGCAGCGGGCCGGTGCCCGAACGCACCAGCGGGCCGCCGTCGACCGGCCGGAGCAGCACGCTCAGCTCGACCTTGGTCTCGGGCTGCGCGACTGGGTACCCGACGGTCAGCGCGACCGACGAGTCCCTCAGCACGACCGGCTCGCCGGTCGAGGGCCGCAGCCGGCCGGTGATCGCGGTCGCGGGGAACGGGCCGTACTCCGGGCGCCAGGCGACCACGGCGGGCAGGGCGCGCAGGTCGGCGAACAGGGTCCGCGGACCCCGCGACGAGGTCGTCGTCGCGGTCGCCATCGCGAACGCGCCTGCCGGGTCGACCGCCCGGACCTTGCGCAGCAGCTCCCCGGCGTCCGCGTCGACCACGTCCACCGTACGGTCGGCACCGGTCTCGACCTGGGCGCGGGCCGCGCGGGCCTGCTTCGCGACGTCGACGGCGGTCACCGCGAAGCCGAGCAGCGCGACGGCGACGGCGAGCAGCACGAACAGCCCGTGGCTGCCGGGCCGCCGGGCGATCTGCAGTGCGCCGAGCGCGAGGCCCAGCCGGCCGCGGCGGACCGCGGCGCCGCCGACCCGCGCGGCCGCGGGCACGAGCAGCCGGCTGGCGACCACGGCGACCGCGAGCACGACGAGGCCGGGCACGAGTAGGCCGAGGCCGACGAGCGAGCCGTCGAAGGCGCGCAGCTGGACGGCCGCGACGACGGCGAGCACCACCGCACACGCCTCGACGGCGACGGACCGCCACGCGCTCGCCGGCGGCGGGATCCGGCGCAGCAGGTCGACCACGGGCGTGGACAGGTCGCGGCGCAGCCCGATGAGGCCGGCCACGATCGCGCCGGCCACCGCGATCCCGACGGCCAGCACCGCGCCGGGCGGCGGCGCCAGCGTGAAGCCGGCGTCGCACCGGGCGTCGGCGACGAGACCGACGACGGCCGTGCCGGCGAGGTACCCGACCGGCGCGCCGACGACGATCGCCACGAGGCTCTCCCCGGCCGCGAGCCACCACCGGGTCGGACGGGAGCCGCCGCGCAGCGCCAACAGTGCCTGCTCGTGGCGGCGGGCCGTCCCGCCGTACGCGACGGCGAGGAACAGGACGAGCCAGCAAAGGCCGAGCAACGGCAGCGCGGCGATCGGGACGAGCTGGCGGGTGAGCTGCCGGGCCCGCTCGATGCGATCGAACAGGTCGGGCAGGCGGTTGTCGTACTGTGCGGCCACCCCGGCGCCGCCGATGTCGCCGCCGAGGTCGTCCGTGACGGAGGAGGCCGCCTCGGCGAGCGCGGGCAGCGTCGCCGCGGTGATGCTGCCGTCTTGCGGAATCGCCTCGGCGCGGCGCTGGTCGGTCTCGTGCTCGATGGTGTCGACCGTCGGCCGGCTCATGAACACCGGCTCGCTCACCGCGTCGTCGATGCCGGGCGAGAAGTAGCCGGACCGACCCCGGTACGGCTCCGCAACGTCGCGCGGCCGGTAGATGCCGACGATGCCGAGCGTGGCCGGCCGCCCGACGGGCTCCCACCGACGTGCCGCCTCGCTGTAGAGGGTGTGCTGCACGGTCACCTGCTGCCCGGCGCGCAGCCGCAGTCGCTTGGCCTGCGGCTCTCCGATGATCACCTCCTCGTCCGCCATCAGGCACCGGCCGGCCGTCATCGTCAGGTGGGGGCAGACGTCGCCGCGGAACACCATCCGCGACGGGTTGGTGCGGTTGGGGTCAAGGCCGAGCGCCGGGAAACTCGACCCCGTGGACGACCGTGAAACCGGGCAGCTTGTCCAGCGACGAGGCGGCGGAGTCGAAGACGCTGACCTCGCGCGAGTGAACCGGCCCGGCCACCATGACGGTCTTCTCGACGCGGGTGGCGCGCTCGAACTCGGCGGCCACGGAAGCCCTGTCGG
>DATDJX010000124.1:0-7857 GCA_036520275.1 Asanoa sp. | reverse complement strand
CCGGCCTTCGGCGGCTGGCCACGATCACGGTGCTGTCCCTCCCCCACACCATGGGGGAGGGACGGGCTGGGCGCGGCACGCGCCGCCATCGTGCTGGGCGCTGTTGTGTGGCGGCTCCGCCGACACGTCGGCGAACCGGGTTCCTGTTGGGCATTTGGTTAGTGCGAACACGGCCAGTCAGGCGTGGGGGCCACCCGCCCATGCCTGTCCACAATGGCCGCCACGAACGGCAGCACGCAAACCAGACCGAAGCCATGCACGGTCGAGCCGAGCCACCGCAGCGATCGACAGCCAGCGACCACGGCGGTCAGACGCCGTCGCGGGCTGGCCGACGCCGCCGCACCGCGATCCGGGTCGTCCCACCAGATGTGGTGGCGATGGACGGCGGGGACGAACGGCAGGCGGTCACCGCGATCGCGACGATGATCGCCGCCTGGTGGCACGACCACCAGCACGACTCTCCCGAACAGACCTGAACCACCGACGGACCGGGCGCGGCCGCCTTCGGCCGCGCCCGGTTCCACCGATGCGCGATTGGAGGCACGAGATGACCAGCAAGCATCGGCGGCGCTTGGCCGTACGCCGGGACGAGATCGCCAGCCGCCGCGTGGCGATCTATCTGCGCCGCTCCACCGATGAGGACCACCAGCCGTTCAGCCTGGAAGCTCAGGAGACCAAGCTGCGAGCCTTCGTCGCCTCACAGCCTGGCGACTGGCAGATCGTGGTCGTGTACTCCGACGATGCCTCGGGTGCCACCATCGACCGCCCCGAACTGCAGAAGGCGCTGCGCGCCGCCCGGGCTGGGCTGTTCGACACGTTGCTGGTGTACCGGGTCGACCGGTTCTCCCGCAGCCTGCGCGACCTGACCACCCTGCTCGACGACCTCGACGAGGCCGAGGTCGTGTTCCGGTCGGCGACCGAGCCGTTCGACACCTCTACTCCGGTCGGGCGGATGCTGGTGCAGATGCTGGGCGTGTTCGCCGAGTTCGAACGCGAAACCATCATCGATCGGGTCATCAACGGGATGGAACGCAAGGCCGCCAAAGGGCTGTGGACCGGCGGTGCCCGCCCGTTCGGCTACCGCATCGACCGTGACGCCGACCGGCTCGTGCCTGACCAGGTCGAGGCCGGCACCGTGAAGCGGATCTTCGACCTGTACACCCGCGACCGGCGCGGCACCAAAGCCATCGCCAACCTGCTCAACGAGGGCGGGCTGCGGACCAGGGCCGGCAAGCCGTGGTCGCCGCACACGGTGGAGATCATCGTCACCAACCGGATCTACCTCGGCGAGAAGCGCTTCCGCGACATCGCCGTCCCGGACGCCCACCAGGCGATCATTGGTGTGGAGCAGTTCGAGCTGGCCCAGCGCATCCTCGGCAAACGCTCGATCCAGATCGGGCAGCGGGCGGCGAACCCGTCGGAGTACATGCTCACCGGGCTGATCCGCTGCCCCCAATGCGGGCGCGGCTACGTCGGCACCGCCGCGCACGGCCGCACCACCAGCTACCGCTACTACACCTGCTGGAGCCGAGTCCGGTACGGCACCAAAGCCGGCTGCGACATCCACCGGTTCAACGCCGACACCATCGAGACGGCCATCACGGCTGCGTTGCTGGACTTCTACACCCACCGAGGCGACCTCATCGAACAAGCCGTCGCCGAGTTCCAAGGCCAGCACTCCGCCGACAGCTCCCGCCTACACGACGAACTCGCCGCCGTTACCCGGGAGCTGCAGGACACCAGCTCCGCCATCGACCGATACCTGATCGCGTTCGAGAAAGGCACGCTCGACGATGAGGACACTCACGTGCGCGAACGGCTGGCCACCCTCAAGGCGCAGTCCAAGCAACTCCGCGGCCGTAAGGCGCAGCTGGAGATCGAGCTTGACCAGCCGCCACAGGTCCTCACGCCCGCCGACCAGACCAAGATCCGCGACCGCATCCGTGAGATTCTCGTCAGCGGTGCGCCGAACGCTCGCAAGGCCATGTGCGAGTCCATGATCAAAGAGATCGTGATCATCGCCGACGACACCGTCCGGCCGATCTTCAAACTGCCCATCGCCGGCAACGACGAAGGGCTGGCCCTCGACGGACCAGCCCTCTCCGACAGCGAGCGTGCGGTTCGCGCACTGCCAACTATGGTGGGCGATACTGGGTTTGAACCAGTGACCTCTTCCGTGTCAAGGAAGCGCGCTCCCACTGCGCCAATCGCCCTGGGGTGTCGCCACCGAGGTGGAGACGGGATTTGAACCCGTGTACACGGCTTTGCAGGCCGTTGCCTCGCCTCTCGGCCACTCCACCGCCGAGCGGACGACGGGACTCGAACCCGCGACCCTCACCTTGGCAAGGTGATGCGCTACCAACTGCGCTACGTCCGCATGCCACCGCGGTGTTCCCGGCGACGGATGAGAACTTTAGCCCACCCCGGAAGGCACTGCCAACCCGGGGTACCCTACGGCGCGTCCGGTATGTCCGGGCACCGCCGGATAGCCTCCACGCGTGGACAACCAGCGCTTGTACGGCGACCTTGCCCCCTGGTGGCCGTTGATCTCCGCCCCTCAGGAGTACGAGGAGGAGGCCGCGTATGCCAGAGGGCTGCTCCGGGATGCCGACGGCCCTGTCACGGAGGTGCTCGAGCTCGGCAGCGGCGGTGGCAACAACGCCTACCACCTCAAGCGCCACTTCCACCTCACCCTGATCGACCTCTCCGAGCGGATGCTTGCCGTTTCCCGGGAGCTCAACCCGGAGTGCGTCCACCAGCAGGGCGACCTGCGCAGCGTACGGCTCGGGCGGACGTTCGACGCCGTCTTCGTTCATGACGCGATCGGCTACCTGACGACCGAGGATGATCTGCGCCGGGCCATCGGGACGGCGTACGCCCACACCCGCCCCGGCGGTGTCGCGGTCCTCATGCCGGACGAAATCACGGAGATCTTCAAGCCCGGCACCGAGTGTGGCGGCAACGACGGCCCGGACGGGCGCGGCGCCCGCTATCTGGCCTGGTCGTACGACCCCGACACCACCGACACCGAGACGGTCACCGACTATGCGTTCCTGCTGCGCGACGCCGACGGCACGATCCTGCTCGCTCATGACACCCATCCGCAGGGCCTGTTCCCGCGCGGGACGTGGCTGCGGCTGCTCGCCGAGGCGGGCTTCGTGGCCCGGGCGGTCACCGAGGAGACGACCGACGACCGTACGCCGCGGGAGGTGTTCGTGGCGCGGCGGCCGGGCTAACCCGACGGCCGGTCGACCGCGGACCAGAAGTCGGTCATCAATGCGGCCGCCTCCGGGCACATCAGGCGCTGGAACATCAGGATGCCGATCGTGCCGGACGCCGCGTCCGTGCGCCACGACTGGCCGAGCCCTCCGTCCCACCCGTATCGGCCGCCGTCCACCGCCAGACCGAGGCCCCAGCCGCCTCCGTCGAGGAAGTCGGCCGCCTCCGCCGCCTGGCTGGGCGTCAGTTGGTCGGTCGTCATCGCCTCGACCGCGGCGGCGGACAGGACAGGGCCGCCCCGGTCGAGCAGCACGCGCGCGAACGCCAGGTAGTCGTCGACGGTCGAGACCAGGCCGCCGGCCGCGTCGGGGAACACCGGAGTCTCGAGCCACCGACCGCCGTCGTCGAGCACGGACCCGTCGTCGCCATAGCACACCGCCAGCCGGTCTGCCGTGGACGGTGGCACGGTGAAGCCGGTGTCGCGCATGGCGAGCGGGTCGAACAGCCGGCGGCGCAGGAAGTCTGTCAGCGGCTCGCCCGCCGCCCGGGCGACCAACACGCCCAGCACGTGCGAGCCGGTCGCGCAGAGCCACGCATCGCCCGGCTGGCGGATGAGCGGCAGCTCGCCCAGCCGACGCATCCAGGCGTCGGGCGGCTCCCGCGGCGCATCGGTAGGTGGCCCGAAGGACCGGAGGCCGGCGGCCGCCGCCGCGATGGGCGACCCGTCGAACACCGTCCCGAGGCCCATCCGCAGCGTCAGCAGGTCGCGTACGGAGATCGGCCGGACCGCCGGCACCGTGTCGGAGAGCGGCCCGTCGGGGCGGCGCAGCACGCGGCGGTCGACGAGCTCGGGCAGCAGCGCGTCGACTGGATCGTCGAGGCCGAGCCGGCCCTCGTCGACGAGGATCATCGCGGCGGCCGCCACGATCGGCTTGGTCAGCGAGCTGACCCGGAAGATCGTGTCGCGGCGCATCGGCACCCCGCCGCCGAATGCGATGCTGCCCACCGCGTCGACGCTCACCGAGCCGCCGCGCGCCACCAGCGCCAATGCGCCGGGCACGGCGCCCGCCGCGACGTGCCGTGCCAGCACCTCCCGTGCCTCCACCCGACCGAACCTACCGGCCGCCACCGACACGCCGCCCGTACGCGTACGGTGTGCCGATGCGTCCGGATGCGCGCCGGCTGGTCGTCGTAGCCGGCGTCGTCGCCGCGCTCGCCGCCTGCACCGGGCCCGGCACTGCGAAGCCGCCGGCAAGCGTGGCCACTGCGCCCGCGTCCGGCGCCCACCATGCGAGGGCGTCCACGCCGCCGCCCGCGCCACTACGCGCCGGCGAGCGCTTCGCCGGCCTGTCCATCCCGCGCCGCTACTCGCCGAAGCCGCCGCACGGCGGCACCGACGACTACCGCTGCTTCCTGCTCGATCCGCACCTCACCACGGCGGCGTGGGTCACCGGCACCCAGTTCCTCCCCGACAACGACGCGCTCGTGCACCACGCGATCGTGTTCCGCGTCCCGGCCGGTCAGGTGCCCGCTGCGGAGAGCTGGACCTGCTTCAGTGGCACGGGCGTGACCGGGCGGCTCGACCAGGACGCCTCCTGGATAGGCGCATGGGCGCCGGGCGGGGGCGAGGACGTGCTGCCGGCGGGCACCGGCTTCCGGCTCGATCCGGGCAGCCGGATCGTCCTGCAGGTCCACTACAGCCTGCTCGCCACCGACGGCCGACCGGGCGGCGCCGACCGGTCGGCGCTGCGCCTGCGGCTCGGCGCCGCGGGCGGCCTGAAGGCGCTGCAGACCCGCCTGTTGCCCGCGCCGGTGGAGCTGCCGTGCCCGCCGGGCCAGACCGGGACGCTGTGCGACCGCTCGGCGGCGCTGCGCGACGTGGCGCAGCGGTTCGGCCGGGAGGCCGGCGCCATGGTCGAGGGCCTGAACCAGCTCTGCCACCCGTCGCCGGGACCGACACAGAGCTGCGACACGACCGCCGGGCGCGCCGGCACGGTGTATACCGTCGCCGGGCACATGCACCTGCTGGGCAAGAGGATCACCGTCGAGCTCAACCCCGGCACGAGCCGCGCCCGCACGTTGCTGGCAGTCGACCCGTACGACTTCGACAACCAGCGGGCCCGGCCGCTCGCGAATCCGGTAAGGGTCGCTGCCGGGGACGTGCTTCGCGTCACGTGCACCCACGACGCCTCGCTCCGGCAACGCCTCCCGGCGCTCGCCAAGCTTCCGCCGCGCTACGTCGTCTGGGGCGACGGCACGGCCGATGAGATGTGCCTGGGCATCGTCACCTGGGGGTGATGAGGCTCAGATCCAACCTCCAGTCGTTGCAGCGGATGGGATGGCCGGCCGGGTATTCGACGTCGGCCTCGCCCAGCAGCTCGAAGCCCGCCTCGCGTAAGTTGGAACGGACGTGAACGACGACCCCCCCGCCCGGCTGCGCGCGCGCCAGCTCACCGAGCAGCTTCTCGCCCCGGCCACACCCGAAGACACCGCCCCGACCGCGACGCGGATGCGGCGGCTGTGGGCGCGCCTGCGCGGCAGCGAGCCCGTTCCCGGCCTGCGTACGGCCAAGGCCGCGCTCGCGACGGCGCTCGCGTTCGTCGCCGCCGATGCGCTGCCCGGCGCCGAGCCCCCGGTCGTCGCTGCGCTGACCGCGCTCCTCGTCGTCCAGGTCACGCCCTACCAGAGCATCCGCACCGGCTGGCAGCGCATCGGCAGCGTCGTCGCCGGCGTGCTCGTGGCGATCCTGCTGTCCGCTGTGGTCGGTCTGCACTGGTGGAGCCTCGCGCTCACCGTGCTCATCGCACTGGTCATCGCGTACGCGCTTCGGCTGGGCGACAATGCCGTCGAGGTGCCGATCAGCGCGATGCTCGTGCTCGCCGTCGCCGGCAATCGCGATGTCGGCCTCGATCGGGTGTACGAGACGCTCGTCGGCGCCGCGGTCGGCGTGCTGGCCAGTCTCGTCCTGCCGCGGACCTACGTGGGCCCGGCCGGCGTGGCGGTCGGCAACCTCGCCAACGAGATCGCCGACGTGCTGCGCGACGACGCGGCCACGCTGGAGAACGAGTGGAGCCACGAGCGGGCCATGGAAGGCCTGCGCCGCGCCCGCGCCCTGGAAGGCGCCGTGAGCAACGCGCGCAAGGCGCTGGCCCGCGCGGAGGACGGCGTACGGCTGAACCCGCGCGCGATCCTGACCGCCCACGTGCCGGAGGCGCTGCGGCCGGGACTGACCGCGCTGGAGTACGCGGCGATCAACGTCCGGGTCATCAGCCGGTCGCTCGTGGACCGGGTGTCCGGCGTGGCCGCCGCCCGCCATCCCGGCACGCAGACGAGGCTGGCGGTGGCGCGGCTGCTGCGGTCCACCGCCGACGCGGTGCAGGCCTTCGGCGTGGCGGTCGCGGAAGACGTGCAAGGGCCGCCCCGCCATGCGGACGAACTCCGCGAAGCGCTCGCCCGCGCACACCTGGCGCGTGAGGAGGCCAACCAGTTGCTGCTCGACGACGCCGGCACCGACCCGGCGAGGTGGCGGGTCAACGGCGCACTGCTGGCCCACGTCGCCCGGCTGCTCGCCGACATCGACCCCGACGCGGAGACCGTGTCGACCGCCGTCACCCGGCCGGAGCCCGCCGAGCCGGCGCCGCGCACCTTCCGGCGGCTGTCGACCCGTCTGATGCGCCGCCAGCAGCGACTCGCCCGTAAGCGCCGCCGCTGAGACAGCGCCGCAAGAATAGGGCGCTCGGCCGCCGAGGGTCACCCGGCGGGCGCGCGTCCGGCGGTCCGGGCGTCGCGCCCGCCGGCGCCGCTAGCCTCTCGAGCGGTCGGGCTCCCGTACGACGTCACCGTCGTCGCTGGCACGTCCGGGCCGGGGCATGACGGGCGCCGGCCGGGCCATCCGAGCCCGGGTGCCGGCCACCTCCTCCACCGCGTGCTCGAATGTGATGACCCGGTGGCCGCGGTTCTTCGAGAAGTACAGCGCCCGCATCCACGTGTAGATGGTGCCGAACCGGTTGCCCCAGCCGATCAGGTAGAGCACGTGGATGAAGCCCCACATCAGGTACGCCAGCACACCGGTGAACGTCCGGCCGAACGCGTGCGCCACCGCGCTCTTGTGGCCGATCGTGGCCATGCTGCCCTTGTCGAAGTACTTGAAGGGCTTCGGGTTCAGGCCGCCGCCGACCAGGCGGTCGGCGATGAGCTTGCCGACGTACCTGCCCTCCTGCATCGCCGGCTGCGCCACGCCCGGAAGGTTGTTGAGCGAGACCATGTCGCCGATCGCGAACACCTCGGGGTGACCGGGCAGCGTGCAGTTGGGGTTGACAGAGACCCGTCCGGCCCGGTCGGTCTCCGCGCCGGACCGCTCCGCGAGCAGCTTGGCCAGGGGCGACGCCGCCACGCCGGCGGCCCAGATCCGGGTGTGGGCGCGGATCGTCTCGACGCCGTCGGGTGCCTTGACGGTGATCGAGTGGTGATCCATGTCGACGGCGAGCGTGTTGACCTTGATTTCGACGCCCATCCGCTCCAGCTGCCGGTGGGTGTAGCGCTGCAGTTTCGGGTCGAACGGCGGCAGCACCGACGGCGCGCCCTCCAGCAGGACGATCCGGGCCTCGCGGGTGTTGACGGCGCGGTAGTCGCGGGGCA
>DATDJX010000123.1:0-9757 GCA_036520275.1 Asanoa sp. | reverse complement strand
CGGGTACGCCAACGTGTTCCACCTGTCGACGAACGCCAAGGGCTGCAACGCCACCGCGATCTGGCGGGCATACCGACGTGGCGCGCTGTTCGCCAACCCGTGCTTCACGCAGATCCACCCGACGTGCATCCCGGTCTCCGGTGCCCACCAGTCCAAGCTCACCCTGATGAGCGAGTCGCTGCGCAACGACGGCCGGGTCTGGGTGCCGGCGCACGACGGCGACGCCCGGCCGCCGGCCGACATCCCCGAGGACGAGCGTGACTACTTCCTCGAGCGCCGCTACCCGTCGTACGGCAACCTCGTTCCGCGCGACATCGCGTCCCGAGCCGTGAAGGAGGTCTGCGACGCCGGGCACGGCGTCGGACCGGAGGGCCTGGGTGTCTACCTCGACTTCGCGGAGGCGCTCGCCCGGCTCGGGCGGCCGTTGGTCGCGCAGCGGTACGGCAACCTCTTCGAGATGTACGAACGGATCACCGGTGAGGACCCGTACGAGACGCCGATGCGCATCTACCCCGCCGTGCACTACACGATGGGCGGGCTGTGGGTCGACTACGACCTGCGCTCGAGCATCCCGGGCCTGTTCGTCATCGGCGAGGCCAACTTCTCCGACCACGGCGCCAACCGGCTGGGCGCGTCGGCGCTGATGCAGGGCCTGGCCGACGGCTACTTCGTGCTTCCCAACACGATCGGTGACTACCTGGCCGACGGGCCCTTCCCCCCGGTGACCGCCACCGGCGTCCAAGAGGAGGTGCGACGGCGGATCGCCGGGCTGCTCGCCGTGGACGGTGACCGCGGCGTCGACTCGTTCCACCGCGAGCTCGGCCGCATCATGTGGGACCAGTGCGGAATGGAACGCACGGACGCCGGCCTCCGCAAGGCGATCGGCGAGGTCCGCGCGCTGCGCGACGAGTTCTGGCGACGGGTGCGGGTCCCGGGAGACGCCGACGACCTCAACCAGTCGCTCGAACGGGCCGGTCGGGTCGCCGACTTCCTGGAGCTGGCGGAGCTGATGTGCGTGGACGCGCTGCACCGCACCGAGTCGTGCGGCGGCCACTTCCGGGCCGAGAGCCAGACCCCCGACGGCGAGGCGCGTCGCGACGACGCACGGTTCTCGTACGTGGCCGCCTGGGAGTACGCCGGCGCGGACGCGCCGCCCGTACTGCACCGCGAGCCACTCGTGTTCGAGGTCGAGCAACCCACCCAACGGAGCTACGTGTGAACCTGACCCTGCGGATCTGGCGGCAACCCAGTCCGCACGCGAGGGGCCGCATGGTGTCCTACCCGGTCACCGACGTCTCCCCCGACATGTCGTTCCTCGAGGTGCTCGACGCGCTCAACGAGGGCCTCACCGCCGAGGGCGAGGAGCCGGTGGCGTTCGACCATGACTGCCGCGAGGGCATCTGCGGCGCCTGCGGCATGGTGCTGGGCGGCGTCGCACACGGGCCGCAGAAGGGCACGACGGTCTGCCAACTCCACATGCGACATTTCCGCGACGGCGACACGATCGACGTCGAGCCGTGGCGCGCCCGGGCCTTCCCGGTGGTCAAGGACCTCGTTGTCGACCGCGGCGCGTTCGACCGGATCATCCAGGCCGGCGGGTACGTGTCGGCGCCGACCGGGAGCGCGCCGGACGCGCACGCCCTCCCGGTGCCCAAGCCGGACGCGGACGCCGCCTTCGAGGCCGCGGCCTGCATCGGGTGCGGGGCCTGCGTGGCGGCCTGCCCCAACGGGTCGGCGATGCTGTTCACCGCGGCGAAGATCACCCACCTCGGCCTGCTGCCGCAGGGCCAGCCGGAGCGGGCGTCGCGGGTTGCCGCGATGGTGGCCGCCCACGACGAGGCCGGCTTCGGCGGCTGCACCAACACCGGCGAGTGCACGGCCGTCTGCCCGAAGGGCATTCCGCTCACCACGATCGGCCGGCTCAACCACGACCTGCTCGCCACCCTGCGCGATCGCTAGGGTGCGGTGATGGCTGTCTCGTTTGGATCCCTGGTCCTCAACGTCGCCGACCTCGACCGGGCGGCGAGGTTCTGGAGCGAAGCCCTCGGCTACGCAGCCCAGCCGGACGAACCGGCGTTCCTCGGGCCGGCGAGCGGGTCCGGGCCCCGCCTGCACCTCGACGAGCGCGACCGCACCCACATCGACCTGTGGCTGGACCGGACAGGTTCGGACCTGGAAACCGAGGTGGCGCGCCTGGTCGCGCTCGGCGCCACCCGGGTGGAGTGGACCTACCCGCCGGACGCCGACTTCGTGGTCCTCGCCGACACCGAGGGCAACCTGTTCTGCGTCGTGGCCTGAGTGTTCGAGGGGTTCGCGCTGGACCACCTCGACCTCGGCGGCGTGCGGGTGCGCGTACGGCCCGGCGGCGACGGGCCGCCGGTTGTGCTGCTGCACGGGCACCCATGCGCACCCATGCGTGCACGGCGTCGCGCTCGACTCGTCGATCTTGCACTTGTCATGGCCCATCTCGGGCATTTCGCCGAGATAAGTGCAAGATCGCCGGGATCAGGAGGCGAGCCAGGTGGCGAGGTCGGCGCGGAGGGCGGCGGCGACCACGGGGGGCGCCCACGACGCATCGACAGCGGCGAGGGCCAGGGCGGCGAGCGCGTCGTCGTCGAAGCCCCAGACGGTACGGGCATGCGCGTACTCGGCGGTCAACGTCGTACCGATCATGGCCGGGATGTCGGTGTTGAGCGTGACCGCGAGCCCGGCGTCGACCAGCCGGGGCAGCGGATGCTCGGCGAGCGACGGCACCAGACCCAGCGCGACGTTGGACGACGGGCACACCTCGAGCGCGATGCCCGCCTCCCGCACCGCGGCGACCAGTGCCGGATCGGACAGGATCGTGATGCCGTGGCCGATGCGCTCCGCCCCGACCGCGAGCGCCGCACGGATGCTCGCCGGCCCGGCCGCCTCGCCGGCGTGGTGCACCACGTGCAGCCCGGCGTCGCGCGCGGCGGCGAACACCTCGGCGAACGGCGCGGCCGGGTACGCCTCGTCCCCGGCCAGCCCCACCGCGACGACGCCGGCCGCGGCGTGCCGCTGCGCCAGGGAAAGCGTGCGCCACGCCCGCTCGACCGGCCGCCGCCTGGAGGTGTCCAGGATGACCCGCCAGGCGATGCCGGTCGAGGCCGCGCCGGCGGCGAGGCCGGACAACACCGCCTCCAGCGGCATCGCGAGGTCGCCGAGCCGCTCCCCGTGCGCCGCGGCCGTGAAGGACACCTCCACGTAGCGCACGCCGTCGGCCGCCTGGTCCTCGCACATCTGCGCGGCCACCCGGCGGAAGTCGTCCGCGGTGCGCAGCGCGTCGCGAACGCGTTGGTTGCGGTCGAAGAAGTCGAGAAGGCCGTCGATCGCCGTCGCCGTACCGCGTACCGCGCTCTCCAGGTGCACGTGCAGGTGGGCCTTCGGCAGCGACAGCAGGTCTCTCACGGTTGTTCGTGTCCCGTCAGCCACTCGGCCCGCACCTCGCGCCGGACCCGGCGGGCCCACGCGGCCGCAGCCTGGTCGTCGTCGTCCAGCGTGATCAGCGCCTTCCACAGCGTCCAACCGCGGGCCCGCGCCCACATCGCGTCGTCGACGGCGAGCCGGCCGCGGAAGGCGGCGCGCGCAGCGCCCGAGAACGACGTCCACGCGATGGTCACGTCGCAGGCCGGGTCGCCCACGCCCGACGTGCCGAAGTCGATGACCGCCGACAGCCGGCCCTCGCGGACGATCAGGTTTCCGTCGGCCACGTCGCCGTGGAACCAAACCGGCGGACCGTCCCAGCGCGCGGCGAGCGCGGCGTCCCAGATCCGCGCGTCGACGGCGTCGCCGTGCCGGCCGAGCGCCCCGCGCGTCTCGTCGTCGTACCAGGTCAGCGGCGCACCCCGGTAGAAGCTGTGCGCGCCCGCCGCGGGACCGCCGGTCGCGTCGACCGCCCGCAGGGCGAGGAGGAAGTCGGCCAGGTCCACGGCGAACGCGCACCGGTCGGCGATCTCCGCCTCGCGGGCCGTCTCACCCGGGATCCACGGGTTGACCGACCAGCCGAACGGATACCCGAACGCCGGCACGCCGCGGCCGACCGGCACCGGCACGGCCAGCGGGAGCCGGGGCGCGAGCACCGGCAGCCAGCGCTGCTCCTTGTCGACCGAGGCCGCGTACCCGGCCGCGCTCGGCATCCGCACGACCAGCGCGTCGCCGAGGTGGAAGGTGCGGTTGTCCCAACCCCCGAACGCGACCGGCCGGACCTCCAGCGAGGCCCACTGCGGGAACTGTGCGGCGACCAACCTGCGCACCAGCGGCACGTCGATCACGGGCCGGAGATCCATCGGCGCCAGCGTCGCCTACCCAGGGCCCGAGCCGCAATGGAATTCCCATGATCATGGACGGTTCAGGCCGGCTGCGCCTCGGCGCCCTCCGCCGCGGCCTGGGTCGCCGCCCGCCCGAAGGCCAGCAGCGACAGCAGCAGCTCGTGCTGCGCCCGGTGCGGCATGCGGTCGAGCACCGCCTGGATGGCCTGGGTCCGGCGTTCGCGCAGCTCGCGCAGCACCGTACGCCCGGCCGACGTCAGCACCAGCCGCACCTCGCGGCGGTCGCGCTGGTCGGACGCGCGCCGCAACAGACCCACGGCCTCCAGGCGGTCGCACAGCCGGCTGGCCGACGACGGTACGACGTCGAGCATCTCGGCCAGCCGGTTGACGTTGGTGTCCGGCCGCGTGCTGATGATCGACAACACCCGGACCTGGGTCGGCGACACCGGCGAGTCCTGCCGGGTGCGGGCGGCCTCGAGCACGGTGACCAGCGCCTCCGCCGCAGCTTCGACGGAGGCTGCCACGTTGACGGAGCGTTCCGCCGGGCGATCCGGTCCCATCTGCCTCGCCGCGCTCCCCCTTGGACAATCGCCACCAACCGTTACATGCAGTGGCGCAACCGTTTCCTTACCCCGATGCCTTGGAATCCATTCCGCTCCAGTCCAGACAGACGATCACCGCGTCGTCGTCCAGGTCGTTCTTGTCGTGGTAGGCGTGCAGCTCGCGCATCGCGGTGGCCACCGCTTCCGGCGCCGGTTGCAGCCGGGTGGACCGGATCGCCGTCGCGAGACCGCGGTCGCCGTACGCCGGACGGCCGCCCGGCCGCGCGTTGTGTACGCCGTCGCTGACCACGAAGATCCGGTCACCGCGGGTGAGCCGCAGCTCCTGCGTGCCGTAGCGGGTCTCCTCGAACAGCCCGAGCGGGAGCTGATGCTCCAGCACGATCGGCGAGACGGTGCCGCCACGCACCCGCCACCCCCGGGGCGAGCCGGCATCGATCACCCGCAGCACGCCGGTGCGCAGGTCGACCTCCATCAGCAGCGTCTCCACCGGCCGCCCGCCGCGGTGGGCGGCGAACACCGTCTCGGAGGCCAGCTCGGCCTGCTCGACGAGGCTCCCGCCCGAGCGGCGGGCGTTGCGCATGGCGTTGACCGCGAGGGCGGTCAGCGCCGAGGCGGCGAGGCCGGACCCGTGCCCATTGAGCACGGTGAGCGTGAGCCGGTCGTCGTTGACCGCCCAGTCGAAGTTGTCGCCGGCAACCGTGTACGCGGGCTCGAGCTGCCCGGCAAGAACGTACCCGCTGCCGGTCAGGCAACGCCCGGGCAGCAGGTCCCACTGCATCTCGGCGGCCATCGTCAGCCGGTGACGGCGGCGCGCCTGCCGGTACCGGTCGGTGTCGCGGTCGGCGGCCCGGATGGCCACGGCGAGGTCGCCCGCGGCGTCGCAGGTCTCCTGCACGGTCAATTTATCCGGATTGGTCGGATAGTCCACCACCAGCACGCCCAGCCGCTCCCCCCACGCGGTCAGCGGCACGTAGAGCCGGACACCGGGCGTTTCCGGCACGTCCTCCACGAGCGGGTCCTGGCTGGCGAAGCAGCGCGCGGCCGCCGTGCGCTCGGCGAGCAGGCCGGCCGTGGGGTCGTCGGGTCGCAGCACCGGCCAGAGGCCGGCGATGCGATAGTCGGCGACCAGCGCGTCGGCCCGCAACGCGGACAGCTTGTCGCGCACGTGCCGGTCGACCTCCTCGACCAAGCGGTCGGGCGCCGCATGGCGCAGTCGTTCGGCCAGCATGTCGACACTCCTACCCAACCGGCCCGGCAAACTCACCGATCCGGCAGAATGCCGGGGTGACCGCCGCGCCGACCCCCGCCATCGCCCGCCGCATCGCCGACGAGCTGGGCGTACGGGAACGGCAGGTCAGCGCCGCCGTCGACCTCCTCGACGGCGGCGCCACGGTGCCGTTCGTGGCCCGCTACCGCAAGGAGGCGACCGGCGGGCTCGACGACGCACAGCTGCGCACCCTGGACGACCGGCTGCGCTACCTGCGCGAGCTGGAACTGCGGCGTACGGCGATCCTCGAGGCCATCCGCGCGCAAGGCAGGCTCGACGCCGCGCTCGACGCCCGCATCCGCGAGGCCGAGTCCAAGGCCCGGCTCGAAGACATCTACCTGCTCTTCAAGCCGAAGCGGCGCACCAGGGCGCAGATCGCCCGCGAGGCCGGCCTGGAGCCCCTGGCCGACCTGCTGATCGGCGATCCGGAGCACGACCCGGCCAAGGCGGCCGCGTCCTACGTCACCGGGCCGGTCGCCGACGGCGCGGCCGCACTGGAAGGCGCCCGCGCCATCCTCGTCGAACGGTTCGGCGAAGACGCCGACCTGATCGGCGACCTCCGCGAACGGGTATGGGCCCGGGGCCGGCTGGTCGCGAAGGTGCGCGCCGGCAAGCAGGAGGCCGGGGCAAAGTTCGCCGACTACTTCGACGTCGCCGAGCCGTTGACCAGGCTGCCCTCGCACCGGATCCTCGCGCTGTTCCGCGGCGAGAAGGAAGAGGTCCTCGACCTGACCATCGAGCCCGACGCCGAGGCCGGCGGCGACCACGAGCAGCGGATCGCCGCGCGGGTCGGGGTCGCCGACCGCGGCCGCCCCGCAGACGGCTGGCTGCTCGACACCGTGCGGTGGGCATGGCGCACCCGGATCCTCGTGCAGGTGGACCTCAGCCTGCGGTCCCGCCTGTGGCAGGCCGCGCAGGACGAGGCCGTACGGGTCTTCGCCGCCAACCTGCGCGACCTGCTCCTCGCGGCGCCGGCCGGCACGCGCGCGACGATGGGCCTGGACCCCGGCTTCCGCACCGGAGTCAAGGTGGCCGTGGTCGACCCGACCGGCAAGGTCGTGGCGACCGACACGATCTATCCGCACGTGCCGGCGAACAAGTGGGACGCCGCGCTGGCCACGCTTGCCCGGCTCGCGGCCGCCCACCACGTCGACCTGATCGCGATCGGCAACGGCACGGCGTCGCGGGAAACCGACAAACTCGCGGCCGACCTGATCGCGCGTCGTCCGGACCTCGAGCTGACCAGGGCGATGGTCTCCGAGGCCGGTGCGTCGGTCTACTCGGCGTCGGCGTACGCAAGCTCCGAGCTGCCCGACCTCGACGTGTCGCTGCGCGGCGCGGTATCGATCGCCCGGCGGCTGCAGGACCCACTGGCCGAGCTGGTGAAGATCGATCCGAGGTCGATCGGCGTCGGCCAGTACCAGCACGACGTCTCCGAGGGCAAGCTGTCGCGCTCGCTCGACGCGGTCGTCGAAGACTGCGTGAACGCGGTCGGCGTCGACGTCAACACGGCCTCGGCGCCACTGCTCACCCGGGTGTCCGGCATCGGGGAGAGCCTCGCCGCGGGCATCGTCGCGCATCGCGGGGCCAACGGGCCGTTCCGCACCCGCCGCAACCTCAAGGATGTCGCCCGGCTCGGCCCGAAGGCCTTCGAGCAGTGCGCCGGATTCCTGCGCATCCCGGGCGGTGACGACCCGCTCGACGCGTCCGGCGTCCACCCCGAGTCGTACGCCGTGGTCCGCCGAATCCTGTCCGCGGCCGGGACCGACCTGCCGTCGCTGATCGGAAACGGCACGGCACTGCGGGCGCTGCGGCCGGCCGACTTCGCCGACGACAGGTTCGGCATCCCAACCGTCACCGACATCCTCCGCGAGCTGGCGAAGCCGGGCCGCGATCCGCGGCCGGCGTTCCGGACGGCGACGTTCGCCGAGGGTGTCGATAAGCTCTCCGACCTGGTCGCCGGCATGGTGCTGGAGGGTGTGGTGACCAATGTGGCCGCATTCGGCGCGTTCGTCGACATCGGCGTGCACCAGGACGGGCTCGTCCACGTGTCCGCGATGTCGGCGACGTTCGTCAACGACCCGCGCGACGTGGTCAAACCCGGCGACGTCGTACGGGTGAAGGTGCTCGACGTCGACCTGGCCCGCAAGCGGGTCTCGCTGACGCTGCGGCTGGACGACACCGGGTCCCGGCGGCGGGCGCCGGAGCGGTCCGGTCGGCCCGCCCGACCCGACGGGCCGGCGGCGCGCCCGGGTCCTGCGGCGGCGCCGCCCGCCGGGGCGATGGCCGACGCACTGCGAAAGGCGGGACTGACGTGATCGACCACCTCTCCATCCAGTGCGAGGACCTCGGCGCGAGCCTCGCCTTCTACGACGCCGTGCTGGAGCCGCTGGGCGCCCACCGGGTGATGGAGGTGGGCGTCGTCGTGGCGTACGGCGTCGACCGTCCCGAGTTCTGGCTCGGCCCGGTGTCCACCGGTGAGCGGTCGCGGGAGATCCACCTCGCGTTCGCCGCTCCGAGCCGGGCGGCCGTGGTGGCGTTCTTCGAGGCCGCCGTGGCGGCCGGCGCCGAGGTGCTGCACCCGCCGGGCGACCACCCCGAGTACCACCACGGCTACTACGGCGCGTTCGTCCGCGACCCGGACGGCAACAACGTCGAGGCCGTCCGCCACGTGCCTTAGCCCTCGTTCTGGCCCTGGTTCTGGACGAACGGCGCGATGAGCCGGCTCAGCGCGTCGCGTAGGTCCGGATCGATCTTCTCGTCCCTGGACAGGTCGTCGATGGCGTCGAGCAGGTCGCGCGCCTCCTTGCGGGCCTTTCGCGCGTCGTCGCTCGCCACGGCCCGGCGCACGTCGTCGACCTTGTCGTCGATCCGCTGCATGGCGTCGTCGTCGAGGCGGCCGGTGGCGTTGGCGATGCGGGCGGCCGTCTCGACCGCCGACAGCGCCGCGGACAGGCTGCGCGGCACGGCGTTGCCGGCGGCGTCCTGCCCGGACGGCCCGCTCGCGCCGGCCTCGGCGGACGACGTCGCCACCGGCGGCTGCGCGGCGTCGGTGCCGCCCTGGCTGCCGGCCCGCCGGCTCAGCAGCATACCGACGAGGAGCACCAGCACGAGCACGGCCACCACGCACAGGGCGAGCATGCCGCCGCCCGGGCCGCGCCGGCGCGGCGGCCCCAGGTCTTCGACCCAGCCGATGGTGGGGTCGACGGGCGGCATCTTCGGGACGACGGCGGCCCGTCCGCGGACGGGGGCGCCCGCCCGGGCGACCATCGTGGCGGCCACCGCCCGCGGAGCGGGCACGCCGGACGCGGCGGCCGGGCGAGGCTCCGCCGGCGAAGCCGGCACAGCCGGCACGGCCGGCGAAGCCGGCGCGGCCGCTGCCACGGCCGGAGCGGGCGAGGTTGGCGCCGTCGCGACGGTCGGCGCGGGAAGCGTGCCGGCGGCAGCCGCCAGGGCACGGGACGCCTCCGCGGCCAGGGGCCGGTCGGCGGGATCGGTGGCGAGGCACGCGGAGCCGAGCCGCGCGACCGCCGGCGGCAGCCCTGGCCCGGCCGGGAACCGCAGCGGCGCCGGTTCGCGCTCGGGCTGGCGGCCGGTCACCATCTCGGCGAGAAGCACGCCGAGCGCGTAGACGT
>DATDJX010000122.1:0-4092 GCA_036520275.1 Asanoa sp. | reverse complement strand
GCCGCCGGCGTGCGGGGTCACCGTCGGCTCGACCGGGGTCCCGTTGATCGTCGCCGAGTTGGCGTCGTAGCGCCAGTTGGGCGGCAGGGTGTCGGTCACGTCGGCGTCGTGGGCGGTGGCCGAGGAGGCGCTGTTGTGCAGCGTGATCCTCCAGCCGTACGACGCGCCGACGGCGGCCGTCGGCCCACCGGTCGTCACCTTGTCGATCGTCACCTGCGGGGTGTCGACGTCGAGGGTGACCGTGTCGTCGGTGACGTTGGTGTACTCGCGGTAGTCGTAGGTCGGGTTGGCGGTGCGCACCGACTGCGAGACGCCCCAGAACGAGGGGACGTCGGCCGTGTTGACCACCGAGGAGGCCGGCGTCAGCTGCGCCGAGGGCGCCAGGTCGGCCGTGTAGGCAAGCGTGACCGAGGCGCCCGGGGCGATCGGGCCCGGGATGACCCACGTCATGTCCGGGTCGCCCGCGGTCCAGCCGTCGGTCACCAGGCTCGCGTTGGTGGTCGGCGTGACGTTGACCAGCTCGCTGTCAGGCGCGTCGGTGACCGTCGCGTCGTACGCCGGGTGGCTGCCGGTGTTGGTCACGACGATCGTGTACGTGTACGAGTCGCCCGGCTGCGTGGTGCGCAGGTCGTCGTCGTTGGCGTCGCCGGAGACGTCCTTGTCGAGCGTCAGCTGCGGCTCGTTGACCGTGGTGGTGTCGGTGACCTGCGCCGAGTCGACGTCAGCCGAGCCCGGGATCGCGCCCGGCGTACCGCTGATGACATCGGTGCGGTTGACATGCCACTGCGCGCGGTTGACCAGTGTCTGCCCGGAGACGACGTTGCCGCCAGCGCCGGGGTAGGTCGCCGCCACGCGCGCCCGGTACTTCAGCTCGAGCGTGCGCGGGCTCGTGTGCGCGGCGACGTCGCCCAGCCACCAGCCCAGCCGCGTCTGGCCGGCGCCCGGGTTCTGCGTGGGCAGCGTGGCCGGCGTGATCGCCGCGCCCGAGCAGCCAGCGGTGCAGGTCGCCGAGTCGTAGCCGACGAAGATCAGGCCGTCGGGCAGCAGGTCGGTGATGTAGGCGTCGCGCTGCGAGACGCTCGCGGGCACGATGACGGTCAGCGTGCCGGTCACGACGTCGCCGACCGTCGCCGTGGCGGGCGACATGTCCTTGGTCAGCGACATGCCGAGGATGTCGAGGGTGACCTGCGCGGTGTCGGCGTAGCCGGCGATCGCCGTCGGGTCGCTGCGCTCGCCGCCGGCCTCGTTGAACGACCCGAGCGAGCTCGTCGCCACGCGGAAGCTGTTGGTCAACTGCGCCTGTGAGACAGCGGGATCGTCGACGCGCGCGCTGTAGTGGCGCACGTAGCTGGTCCCAGGGTTGAGCGTGCTTACCGCAGGCCACGTGATCTTCCGCGTCGCGGCATCCCACGTGCCGCCGTCGGGGCCGACAGGCCCGCCGTCGGTGGCGGCGCTGCCGCCGGGCGAGGCCAGGGGCGTCAGGCCGGCCGGCACGGTGTCGACCAGCGACACCTGGTGCGCTGTGGAGACGTTCGTGGCGCTGGTGTTCGTCGCCGTGACCGTGTAGGCGACCTCCGCGCCCGGGTCCACGATGCGATCGGGGTCGTTGACCGTCTTCGTCGCGTCGATGTTCGGCTCGACGATCGTCGTCGAGGTCGAGCCGATCGCGGTCTTGGGCACGCCGGGGTCGGACTGGTAGGACAGCGTGGCCGTATTCGTGACGGTGCCACCGCGCACGTTGGCCGGCTCGTCGTCGACCTGGGCCTTGTAGGTGAGCACGTAGGCCTCGTCGGCCGTCGGCTCGTAGTCGGCCGGGAAGGTCAGTGCGATCGCGTTGCTGCCCTCGGTCGCCGACGCGCCGGCGGGCAGCGCCCCGCCATTGCGGGTGGCGGTGAGGCTGCCGGGCACCAGCGTCTGGCGGGTGTTGAGCGGGTCGTCGAGGTGCGCGGTGCCGTACAGCTTGGTGTGCGCCTTGACGGTGAACGAGACCGTGTAGGTGATCTGCTCGCCGATGGTCGCCTGCGAGGTGGCGCTGTTGCCGCTCTCGTTGACCTCGGTCGTGCGCGTCTTGCCGACCGTGATGCCCGGCGTGGTCACCGTCTGGCTGTCCTTGGCCTGCGCGGCGTTCTCCTGAGCGGAGACGCTCGGATCGATGTTGCTCTGCGGGTAGTAGTCGACCGTGCCGCCGAGGTTGGTCTGCGACTCGTAGTGGCGCACGCCGGCGGTGTTCGTGTAGCTGTGGCCGGCGCCGGTGGGCGGGATGGTGACCTGGTAGGTGAGGTCGGTCCCGGGGCCCACGGCGATGGAGCTCACCGTCCACGTGATCCGCCCCGCAGAGCACGAGCCGCTCGCGCTGATGTTCGAGACGTCACCGCAGGCGATCCCGGTCGGCAGGTTGTCCCACACCTCGACGTTGGTCGCCGTGCGCTGCCCGGTGTTGCCCAGGTGCACCGTGTAGTTGACGACCCCGCCGGGATTCGGGTTGGTCGGCGTCGCCGACTTGTCGAGGGTCACGACCGGCGCGTCGATGATCACGCCCGCGTCGTCGCGCAGCGGGAAGCTCGTCTCGGGGGTGTTGGTCGTGCTCGCCTTGAGCAGGTTCTGGGTCAGCTGGCCGGTGAAGGCGGGGGAGACCTGCTCGTTGACGATGGTCGAGAGCACGCCCTCGAAGACGTCGTCCTGGCCGGCGACGCCGCTCGTGCCCAGCGTCCACTTGAGCAGGCCCGGCTGCGTGTCGTCGAAGGTGTCGATCGGGACCGTGTTGTTCGACGTCGTGTGGAAGCTGAGGGCGTCGTAGGTGTGGCCGAGCGGCAGGAAGTCGGTGACCTGGACGTTGCCCGTCGGCGTGCCGCCGGGGAAGTCCATGCGCACCTTCCAGCACACCTGGTCGCCCGGGCCGTAGTGCTGGTCGGTGCTGCTGTAGGTCGCGGCGTCGCAGTCGGTGCCCGAGACGGCGACCTTCTTGTCAAGCGTCGGGCTGTCGGCCGTCTGCATCGCGCTCGCCGCGTCGAGGTCGGGCTGTCCGTCGGCCTCGTCGGCGTCGATCTTCGTGCCGCCCGCGCAGTCGGTCGCGTCCGCGCCGCCGCTGCAGATGATGAAGTCGTCGCCCGAGACGTCCGCGTGGTTCGTCCACGAGTCGTTGGCCAGCACTTCGGTCGCGTCGACGAAGTTCTGCTGGTAGTGCGCGCGCGTCTTGGTCTTCATCTGCACCTGGCGCGAACCGCCCGGGGCGATGCGCGGCAGCGCATCGAAGGTCACCGTGTACGTCCCGTCGGCGTTCTCGACCACGGTGTCGTACGGGTCGGGGTTGCCGTCGCCGGCGCACTCGGCGGTCTGGTGGGCGCTCTCCTCGTAGTTGACCTGACCGAGGACGCACAGGCCGTCGGGGACGGTGTCGACGATGACCGTGTCGTCGACCCAGCGGTACTCGGACGCGCTCGCCGTCAGGGTCCAGGTGGTCGTCGCCCCGATGGAGATCGACGAGCTCGAGGCGCTCTTGGCGAGCGTGAGGTCCTCGGCGACCGTCGTCTGGCTGTCCGAAGCGCTGGCCGGCGTCGTGCCGTTGTACTGGCCGGTCGCGGTGCTGAAGCCGGTGAGCGCCTGCTCGTCGTAGGTCTCGGCGCCCGAGTTGTTGTCGAGGTTGGCGGCCTGGTTGCCCGACGCTCCACTCGGCGTGGCGCCCGTCCAGCTGAGGGTGTTCTCGCGGATCGGGATCGCGGTGGCGAAGTCGAGGGTCAGCGTGCCGCCCGCGGCCAGCGTGCCGAGGTTGTTCCAGGTCTGGCGCGTGTAGATGCCGGGGGCGACCGGCCCGCCCGGCCCGTCCGGGTCGGCCGACACCGTGCTGACGTCGTTCGGCGCCACGCAGTTGGTCAGCGAGGGCGCGTTGCCGGGATTCAGCGCTCCCGAGCCCGGATACTCGAACGACGAGCCCGCCGCGGGATTGGTCGGCGCGTCGGTCGTGTGGTCGCCGGTCCCGCAGGCCAGGACCTCGACGCCGGCGGGCGCGTAGTCGCTCAGCGAGAACGACTGCGTGGGGGCGACCTTGTTGTTCTCGATCTTGATCTGCGTGCGGTACTGGAAGTCGTGCGCGCC
>DATDJX010000121.1:0-15148 GCA_036520275.1 Asanoa sp. | reverse complement strand
TTCACGCTGCTGTCGACCACGAACTTCAACAAGGGCATGACGTCCGGCCTCGGCTTCGTGGCGCTGGCCGCATTGATCTTCGGCCGGTGGAGTCCGGTCGGGTCGCTGCTCGCCTCGCTGTTCTTCGGTTTCACCAGCGCGCTGGCGTTCAGCCTGGGCTCGATCGGCAGCCCGATCCCGAGCCAGTTCCTCAACATGCTCCCGTACGTCGCCACGATCGTCGCGGTGGCCGGTCTCGTCGGACGGGTGCGCGCGCCGGCCGCGGACGGCACTCCGTACGTCAAGGGCTGACGCCTGAGCCGACCGCGAAATGCGGCAGAATCGGGTTCGTGACCGAGATCGACTGGCCCGCGCTGCGCGCCGCCGCCGTCGAGGTGATGGGCAACGCGTACGCGCCGTACTCGAACTTCCCGGTGGGTGCGGCGGCCCTCGTCGACGACGGCCGGGTCGTCGTGGGCTGCAACGTGGAGAACGCGTCGTACGGCGTGGTGCTGTGCGCCGAATGCGGGGTCGTTTCGGCGCTGCACGCGAGCGGCGGCGGCCGGATCGTGGCGCTGTCCTGCGTCGACCGGTCGCAGCGCCCGTTGATGCCGTGCGGGCGCTGCCGGCAGCTGCTGTACGAGAACGGCGGCCCGGACTGCCTCGTCGAGGCCGACCCGGAGCCGGTGCGGATGGCCGAGCTGCTGCCGCACCCGTTCGGTCCGGAAAACCTGCACGTCGGCGCGGCGCCGCCGATGTCGGTGCCGGCGAGCCTCGCCCGCTGGCGGGGCCGCGGCACGGTGTTCGTGCACACCGACAGCGCCGACGGGCGGCAGGTGTGGACGGGGTACTGGGATCGGTCGGCAGGTGCGCCCGGAGACGACGCGGGCATTCTCGAGGAGGCGCCGACCTGGGCCGACCCGACGGAGGGCATCGCCTGGGGCCGGGCCCGTACGTCCCGCATCGTCGTCGTCGACGCCGACGGCGAGACCTACTGGGCCGGCGAGGGCGACCCGCCCGCCGAGGTCGGCCCCAAATGGGTCCCCTGACCCCCGCCGATCTTGCACTTTTCATGGCCCAAATCGGGCAATTTGCCGAGATAAGTGCAAGATCGACGGAACGGGGGAGGGGTCGTTGTGGCTGAGGCGTTCGGGGCGGTCGACGTCATCCGCACGAAGCGCGACGGCGGCACGCTGTCCGACGCCCAGATCGACTGGGTCGTCGACGCGTACACCCGCGGCGTCGTCGCCGACGAACAGATGTCCGCGCTCGCGATGGCCATCCTGCTGCGGGGCATGTCCGCGGGGGAGATCGCCCGCTGGACCGCGGCGATGATCGCGAGCGGCGAGCGGCTCGACCTGTCCGCCGTCGACCGACCGACCGCCGACAAGCACTCCACGGGCGGCGTCGGCGACAAGATCACCCTCCCGCTCACCCCGCTCGTGGCAGCCTGCGGCGCGGCGGTGCCGCAGCTGTCCGGCCGCGGCCTGGGCCACACCGGTGGCACGCTCGACAAGCTCGAGTCGATCCCGGGCTGGCGGGCCGACCTGTCCAACGCCGAGTTCATCCGCCAGCTGCGCGACGTCGGCGCGGTGATCTGCGCGGCCGGCGAAGGGCTCGCCCCCGCCGACCGAAAGCTGTACGCCCTGCGCGACGTCACCGGCACGGTCGAGGCCATCCCCTTGATCGCCAGCTCGATCATGAGCAAGAAGATCGCCGAGGGCACCGGCGCGCTCGTTCTCGACGTGAAGATGGGCTCGGGCGCCTTCATGAAGGACGAGAGCGACGCCCGGGAGCTGGCCCGCACGATGGTCGAGCTCGGCACGGCGCACGGCGTGAAGACGGTCGCGCTGCTGACCGACATGTCCACGCCGCTGGGCCGTACGGTCGGCAACGCCCTCGAGGTCGAGGAGTCGCTCGAGGTGCTCGCCGGCGGCGGCCCGGCGGATGTGGTGGATCTCACACTCGCGCTCGCCCGGGAGATGCTCGACGCGGCTGGGCTGTCCGACGCCGACCCGGCGGCCGCGCTGCGCGACGGCCGCGCCATGGACGCCTGGCGGGCGATGATCCGCGCCCAGCACGGCGACCCTGACGCGGCGCTGCCGACGGCCGCGGAGACCCACACCGTCGTCGCTGACACCGACGGCTACGTCGCCGCCGTGGACGCCTACGCCGTCGGGGTGGCGGCCTGGCGGCTCGGCGCGGGACGGGCGCGCAAGGAGCATCCGGTCGACCCGGCGGCCGGGGTCGTGCTGCACCGCAAGCCGGGCGAGAGGGTCAAGGCCGGCGAGCCGCTGTACGAGCTGCGCGCAGCCGACGCCGCCCGGTTCCCCGCCGCGCTCGAGGCGACCCGCGACGCCGTACGGATCGCGCCGGTGTCGCTACCCGCGGTACCGCTCGTGATCGACCGGATCGCGTGACGTTCCGCCGTCCAGCGTGGCCGACTATCCTGCGTCGCGAGGGGGATCGGACGACTGACAGGGAAACGCCGCCGTGACCGTGCCCGCTCCCGACCCCGGGCCGATCCGCGCCGCCAGCGTGGAAGGGGTACGCCGCCTGCGGTTGCCGGCGCCGCCGCCCCGCTTCCCGCTGGTCTGGGAGCCGGGCGACACGGTGGAGCTGCGGCCGACGGGCGACGTCGAGGCCCGTACGGCGATCCTGCACCTGGTGCTGGCCCGCTGCTTCGGCATGCCGCCGCAGGCCGCGATGAGCTGGCTGCTCTCCTCCCACCTGGTCGATCTGGTCACACCGCCGGAGTGGCAGTTCGTGGTCGCTGGGCGCGGCGACCGGCGCTCGTTCCTGCTCCACCATGACGCGATCTTCGCGTTGGCCTGGGTCCTCGGCCTCACCACGCACCTCGACCCGACCGCGCCCACCGAGGAGAAGCTGATCGGCTCGCTGCCGCAGCTGCCATCGGGGGAGACGTACCGGCAGTGGCGGTCGCGGATCCTCGCCGCGCCGCGCGACGCGGGCGAGGCGGCCGCGATGCTCGACTTCTACTACTGCCTCGACTGGAGCTACCTGGAGGCGGAGCGGCGCGGGACCGCGCTGCCCGGGGTGATCGACGCCAACGCGATCGGGCAGCGGCGGTGGGCGCTCGAGTGGGCGGTGGTGTTCCGCGGGCCCTACCACGACCCGCCCGGCGGTTGGGAGGAGGTCGACCTCTCTAGCTAGGGCGGTAGACGCTCAGCCGCACCGAAACGGTGACCCGGAACGGCTCCGGCAGCCCGGTGACGCGTTCGTCCAGCGCGGCCGGATCGGTGTGCCAGGCGCTCGGGCCCATGCCGACGACCGCGGCGACCTCGGCGCGCGTCAGCTCTGCGGCGGCCCGGACGGGCTCGCGGCGCTCGCGCGCCAGGTGCGGGTCGAGGGCGGCGGCCAGTCGCATGTCCTTGTCGGGGTCGACGCGCAGGAGGTCGAGGCGGTCGACCAGCTCCGCGAGGTGGTCGGCGGCGGGTGACACCACGACGAGCACGCCGTCGGCGGCGAGGATGCGTCGGAACTCCGCGCCGTTGCGCGGCGCGAACACGACGAGCAGGAGCGTGGCTGCCCCGTCCGCGAGTGGCAGGCGGCCCCAGGCGTCGCCGAAGGCCGCGGCGGCCCGCGGATGTGCGCGGGCGGCTCGGCGCAGGGCCGGCTTGCTGACGTCGAGCGCGAGGCCGTACGCCCGCGGTGCCCGGTCGAGGACGGCGGCCAGGTGCCGGCCGCTGCCCGCACCGACGTCCACGACCAGGCCCTCGGCGGGCGCGTACGCCGCGAGGGCCGCCGAGATGGCGTCGAAGTGGCCGGCGGCGAGGAACGTGTCGCGTGCCGCGACCATCGCGGCGGTGTCGCCGACGTGCCGCAGCCGTCCCGCGCTGAGGTCGGCGTACCCCTGCCGGGCGACGTCGAAGCTGTGCCCGCGCGGGCAGCGCAGCGCCCGGCCCGTGCCCGCGGCCGTGGTGTTCAGCGACTCGCGGCAAACCGGACAGCGCAGGTACGGCACAACGTCAGGGATCATGCGCGCTCAGCCACTAAGGTCGCTCCATGGTTGCAATCTCCCACGAAGAGATCGTCAACGCCCCGAAGGCCCTCCTGCACGACCACCTCGACGGCGGACTGCGGCCGGCGACGGTCGTCGAGCTCGCGGCGGAGGTCGGCCACTCCCTGCCGGAGACGGATCCGGACGGGCTGGGCCGCTGGTTCGCCGAGTCGGCCGACTCGGGTTCGCTCGACCGGTACCTCGAGACGTTCACCCACACCGTCGGCGTCATGCAGACGGCGTCCGCGCTGCACCGGGTGTCCGCCGAGTGCGCGCTCGACCTCGCGAACGACGGCGTGGTCTACGCCGAGGTGCGCTTCGCGCCCGAACAGCACCTGGAACGCGGCCTCTCGCTGGACGAGGTGGTCGAGGCCGTCCTCGCCGGCTTCGCCGAGGGGTCCGTGCGGGCGTCGGCGGGCGGGCGGCCGATCCGGGTCGGCACGCTCTTGACCGCGATGCGCCACGCGGCGCGGTCGCAGGAGATCGCCGAGCTGGCCGTGCGCTACCGCGACCGCGGCGTCGTCGGCTTCGACATCGCGGGCGCCGAGGCCGGCTTCCCGCCCACCCGGCACCTCGACGCGTTCGAGTACCTGCAGCGCGAGAACGCGCACTTCACGATCCACGCCGGCGAGGCGTTCGGGCTCCCGTCGATCTGGCAGGCCATCCAGTGGTGCGGCGCCGACCGGCTCGGCCACGGCGTGCGCATCGTCGACGACATCACACCCGGCGAGCGACCGGTGCTGGGGCGGCTCGCGGCCTACGTGCGCGACAAGCGCATACCGCTCGAACTGTGCCCTTCGTCCAACGTGCAGACCGGTGCGGCGCCGTCGATCGCCGCCCACCCGATCGGGCTGCTGCGCGACCTGCGCTTCCGGGCCACGGTCAACACCGACAACCGGCTGATGAGCGGCACCTCGATGTCGCGGGAGATGGCGCTGCTGGTCGAGGCGTTCGGGTACGGCTGGGCCGAGCTGCAGTGGTTCACCATCAACGCGATGAAGAGCGCCTTCATCCCATTCGACGAGCGCCTGGCCATCATCAACGAGATCATCAAGCCCGCGTACGCCAAGCTGCTCCCCTGACCGTCGCTTCCTTCCTCATACGGGCCTCATCCGGGCATGGGTGAGGTTGGACACCGCGCTGAGGATGCGTCGGCCGTGGGCGGGTTCACAGCCGAGCTCGCGGGCGCGGGTGGGCACCCGCGGCCCGGCGCGCGACAGCGTGAACCCGCGGCGCAGCACCGCGGCGGATTGCGGCGCTCGACGAGGTCGCGCATCAGGCGGCGGGCGAACGTCACGCCGCGCGGGCGGCGCAGCGCGTACGCGCCGGCCAGCAGCCGGCGCCGCCGGCAGTCGGTGACGATCTCTCCGCGGCGAGCAGCCCTTTCGCGGTGAAAAGTCGCGATCCTTGGAGATCCAGGCGGCGCGAGGCCAGTCGGCGCCCATCGCGTAAACCGGCACTTCGGCGCCGCGTATCCCGGGCCAGCGTCGCGATCGCTTCCGTGGCGCCGACCGCGTCCCAGGACCGCGGCGAGTCCCTCCTTGGGGGGCGCCGTCGGTTCGTCGGCGTCCTTGTAGAAGTCGTCGAGACAGCGGACCGGCGGGCCGGTTCGCCGGGCGATGTACGACTTACCCGACCCGGACGGACCCGCGAGGAGTACGACCTTCGTGGTAAGTCCGATCACGGTGCGTAGCTTGGGATCAACAGCTTGCTGACAAACGCGGTGAACATCCCATCACACCGGCCATGACGGACAGCGCGCCCTTTCTTCTTGCCTGGCGTCGTGATGGAATGCCGTGGGTCCGACCCGCCCGGGTCGGTCGATCAGCGGTGCCCTGCGCGCTCGAAGGGGCGCCACACCGGAGGGCGGTGACGTGAGCAAGCGGCCGAAGACGGCGAACTCCTTCATGTCGCGTCTCCGCCGGCCTGCCGGCCGGCTTCGCGATCTGCCGATCTGGTCGAAGCTCGGCCTCATCATGATCGTGCCAACCCTGGCGACGATCGTGGTGGGCACCAACGGGCTGATCGACCACGTCGGCACCGCGGACAACGCCGACAGAGCACGAGATCTCGCCGTCCTCACGGAGACGTCCGGCGAGCTCGTCCACCACCTGCAGAACGAGCGAGCGGCCGCCGTGTTGCTGCTCGGGGCGACGCCCGAGACGCGGCAGAAGTACCGCGACGCCTACGACGCCTCGCACCGCAACGTCGACCGTGCCAAGGTCCCGTACTCGCAGCAGCGCGCATCGGTCAACGGGCTACCCGCGAACTTCGCCAACAAACTCGACGTCATCGACAAGAGCCTGCAGGACCTGCCGGGCACGCGCAGCCAGGCGACCGGGGGCAAGGCGACGATGAGCACGGTCGTGGACATCTACGACACGTTCATCGCCGGGCTCATCGACATCCGCGACTCCGCGGCTCAGCTCGCGTCCGACACGGGCCTGAGCGAACGCATGCGTGCCGCGGCGGCCGTCGCACGATCCAAGGAGTTCCTCGCCCAGGAGCGCGTCGCCGTCCTCGAGGCGTTCAGCCGGGGATCGCTGCCGGCCGCGCAGCGCACCAACTTCATCGCGACCACGACCGGCCAGAAGCAGTCGCTGGAGAGCTTCTCCTCCCTCGCCACCCGCGAGGAGGACGAGCTCTACGACCAGACCGTCGCAGGCCCGGAACTGCGCGCGACCCAGGCCTACCAGGGCGCGATCATGGCCATGACGGCGCCGAGCCTCGCCGGTCTGGCGTTCGACGCCGATGACTGGGACAGCTCGCTGGCCGGCAACGCCCGCCTGGTGCGGACCGTCGAACGCAAGCTGGACGCCCAGAACGTCGACACCGCGACGACCCTGCGCGACAACGTTCAGCAGCAGGTGCTCCTCGAGACCGGGCTGCTGCTCGGCATGCTGCTCCTCGCGATCCTGTTCGCCTGGTTGGTGGCCCGATCGATGGCCCGCTCGCTGCGCGAGCTGCGCCACGGCGCCCTCGCCGTCGCACAGTACGGCCTGCCGCAGGCCGTGGCCCGCCTCCGCGACCCGGCGCTGTCCGCCCAGACGTCGCCGATCCAGGTGGCGGCGCAGATCGCCGAACCGCTGCCGATCCGGAGCAAGGACGAGTTCGGCCAGGTGACCGAGGCGTTCAACGCGGTCCACCTCGAAGCCGTCCGTACGGCGGCCGAGCAGGCCGCCCTGCGTGCCTCGGTCGCAACGATGTTCGTCAACCTCGCCCGCCGTTCGCAGATCCTGGTCGACCGGCTGATCGGCCACCTCGACCGGCTCGAGCGCGGCGAGGAGGACCCGGACCGGTTGGCCGAGCTGTTCCACCTCGACCACCTCGCCACCCGGATGCGCCGCAACGACGAAAACCTCCTGGTCCTGGCCGGCGCCGACTCGACACGCATCCAGCGCGATCCGGCGGCGCTGATCGACGTGCTGCGCGCGGCGCAGTCCGAGGTCGAGCACTACACCCGCATCGAGTTCGGTGTCGTCGACCGAGACATCGAGGTCGCCGCGCACGCGGTCAACGACCTCGTCCATCTCGTCGCCGAGCTGTTCGACAACGCGACATCGTTCTCGCCGCCCGACTCGCACGTCATGGTCGAGGCACGACGGGTCGGTGACCGTGCCGTCCTCTACGTCGAGGACCGCGGCATCGGCATCACGCCTGAGCAGCTCGCCGACCTCAACGACCGGCTCGCCACACCACCGATGGTCGATGTGGCCGTGTCCCGGATGATGGGCCTCGTCGTGGTCGCGCGCCTCGGGGCCCGCCATGGCGTGAAGGTCGAGCTGCGCCAGGCCGCCGAGCGCGGCACGGTCGCCGACGTCACGCTGCCGACCGCAGTCCTCGTTCCGCGCGGCATCGCGGGTCGCGGCCCGCTGGCCGGCTACGCCCCGGTCGACCTCCCGGCGCACCAGCCGGCGGCCCAGGTCTCCCGGCCGGCCTACCCGACGCCGCTCGCGCTGGAGAGCGGCCCGGTGGGCGGGCGACCCGAAGACCGCGACGAGGTGGGCGCCGGCACCAACGGCAACGGCTCCCGGTCGTACGTCCCGTTCAGCGGCGGCCTGCTCAACCCGGCCGCCGCGAGCCGCGCCATGCCGGCGTGGGGCGACCTCACCGGCGCGAGCAGCGCGTCCGGGGGTCCCTTCACCCCGCAGCCCACCAACGGCCAGCGGGTGCAACCGCTGCCGCAGCGGCGCGCGAGCGACGGATGGACCGTCGACGGTGAGGTCACCCACGGCCCGGCCATCCCGGTCGAACCGCGGCGACCTGTCGGTCCGGTCGGGCCGCCGCCCGGGCCCGGCATCCCACGGCAGATCCCGTTCGACCCCGAGCCGCGGCAGCGCTTCGATCCGTCGGCGTTCGCCACGCCGCCTGCCGTCTCGTCGCCGCCTGCCTCGGGGCCGCCGGTGCAAGGCGCGCCGCCGATCGCGTTCGGCGAGGTGCCGCTGCCGCCGCCGTCCGGACCGATGCCCGGCACACCGTCCGGACCGATGACCGGCACGCCGTCCGGGCCACCTTCGGGCCCGACGGACGCCTCACCGCCCGGTCCTCCTGCGCCGGCGCAGCCCGCTCCTTCGCCGGCCACGCCTGCCCCGCCGCAGGTGCCCACGCAGGCCCGTCCCGCGGTGTCGCCGCCGTCCTGGCCACCGGTCAACGGCGACGCGGTTCCCCAGACCCCGCATGCGCCGCAGGAGCATGAGCCGGCGCCGTCGTTCGAAATGACCGCCGAGCTGCCGCAGGTCGAGCGCCGCACGCCCGTCGCGGAGCGGCTGGCCGCACAGCCCGCGCCGTCTGCGCCGATCATCCCGGCCGCTCCGTCGCGGGCCCGGTTCGTGGACGAGACGATGGAGCTGCCGATCTTCCGGGAGCTCGAGTCCGCCTGGTTCCGCACGCGCCGCTCGGCACCCGACGAGACGCTGACGCCGGCTCCGACCGCGTCGGCACCGATGGGCGAGGCGGCCGCGGTTCCGGCGTCGGCGCGGCTCGCGCCGCCGGTCGCGCCGCAGCAGCCGGTCGCGCCGCAGCAGCCGGTCGCGCCGCGGCAGCCGGTCCAACCCGTCGCGGCGATGGCGGAAGAGTTCGCGGTGGCCGAGGCCAACCGCCAACGTGCCGCGGCCGCGCAGGCCGGACCTACGACCCCAGGAAGCGCAGGCATGACCAACCCGCCACGATCCGCCGCTCCCTACCGCGGCACGCCCGCGGCTGCAGGCGCCGACCACGGACCCGTCGGGAACGGCTCGGGCCAGGGGCACGGCCTGCCCCGTCGCCCCGATCCGGCACAGGAAAGCTGGCAGACGGCGGCCGACGAGGGCTGGCGTGCCGCCTCGGCAGCGGCCAGCATGACTCCTGTCGACACCACGCAGGCCGGCCTGCCTCGTCGTGTGCCGATGGCGCAGCTCGTGCCGGGCGGCGTCGACAAGTCCGCCTCGTCGGTGCAGCGTCGCACTCCGGAGGCGGTACGAGGCCTGCTGTCGGCCTACCACCGCGGCGTGCAGCGCGGGCGCAGCCAGCCCAAGGATGAAGACCCGACGAGCCCGGAATCGACTCCTGCCGGGAGCGGTCAGAAGGAGCAGGAACGATGACAACCACGCAAGATCTCGGCTGGCTCCTCGCCAACTTCGCCGACCGGGTGCCCGGGGTGGCGCACGCGATCGCGGTGTCCGCCGACGGCCTGCTGCTGGCGTCGTCGCGGGACCTGCCGCGCGACCGTGCCGACCAGCTGGCCGCGATCTCGTCCGGCCTGGTCAGTCTCACCCAGGGCGCGTCCCGGTGCTTCGAGGGCGGCGCGGTCCTGCAAAACGTCGTCGAGATGGACAATGGCTTCTTGTTCCTGATGTCCATCTCGGACGGATCCTCGTTCGCGGTGCTCGCCGCGCGCAGCTGCGACGTCGGCCAGGTCGGTTACGAGATGGCTCTTCTCGTCGACCGGGTCGGTGACGCGCTGACGCCAACGCCGCGCACCACGGCCGGGATGTTGGGCTGAGGCGGCCCTCGGGTCGACGGCGCAACGACGCAAAACGAAACAGCGACGAGTTCCCGGGCCGCTCCGGCCGGACGTGAGGCGATTGGGGGTGAACGGCGGTGACCGACCGTGACGAGCCGACAGGCGCACTGGTGCGGCCGTACGCCGTGACCCGCGGCCGCACCCGCCCGCGCCTGGACATCGCGCTCGAGGCGCTCGTCGAAACGACCGTGCGCGGCCGTACCGCCAATTCCAACAACGGCAGTCACGGTCGGGAGCACCAATACATCGCCGCGCTGTGTGACGGCCGGCTGCAGTCGCTCGCGGAGATCGCGGCGCGGATGCAGCTCCCGCTGGGAGTGGCCCGGGTCCTGATCGCCGACATGGCCGCCGACGGCCTCGTCGCGGTCTACGAGCCGACATCGCTGGAAGACACGAACGACGCGGTGGGCACTGAATTGCTGGAGAGGGTGCTGAGTGGACTTCGCAGGCTCTGACGTGGCGCACCGCCCGAGTACCGGTCGCGTGACATCAGCGAAGATTGTCATCGCCGGCGGGTTCGGCGTCGGGAAGACGACCCTGGTCGGCTCGGTCTCCGAGATCACGCCGCTGACCACCGAGGCGATCATGACCTCTGCCGGGGTCGGCGTCGACGACGTCCGGCAGGTGCCGGGCAAGACCACCACCACGGTGGCCATGGACTTCGGCCGGATCACCATCGACCGCGACCTGATCCTCTACCTGTTCGGCACGCCCGGCCAGACGCGGTTCTGGTTCATGTGGGACGAGCTGGTTCGCGGCGCGATCGGCGCGATCGTGCTCGTCGACACCCGCCGGCTTGCCGACTGCTTCGCGGCGATCGACTTCTTCGAACACCGCCGGCTGCCCTACCTGGTGGCCATCAACTGCTTCGACGGCCTGCAGTACCACGACCCCCAGGACGTCCGCGACGCGCTGGCCATCTCGCCCGACGTGCCCGTCGTCGCGTGCGACGCGCGCAACCGCGAGTCCACCAAGCACGTCCTGATCTCGCTCGTCGAGTACGTCCTCAGCATGCGCCGTTCACGGGCCGCCGCCCCCGCCTAAAGCGCGACATCTGCCGCGACCCCAAGACGCGTCGGCTTCGCCCGAGCGGCGAGGTGCCTCCACCCAACGCAACTGCAGTCGAATCACGTCCGCGCGGAGCGCGGACCAGCTAGCTAGGCGAACTTGGCCCAGGAGCCCTGGGCGATGGTGAAGACCCCGAGGGAGTCGGGTTCCATGCCGCCGTGGCTGATCGGGGCAAAGCTGTACGACCCGGCGATGCCCTCGGCCACCTGGGTCTCCAGGTAGACCCGGATGCGGCCACGGTCGGCGCTGCGCGCCTTGCGAGCCGCGTTGGCGATGAGCGTGACGGCGTCGGACGCGTACGGCGCGAAGCCGCTGAAGCGGCCGTACATCTGCACGTATCGGTTGACGAACTCGCGCCGCAGGAGATCCGTGCGGGTGGTGTCGGTCAGGGATGAGCCGGCGAGCGACTCCGGGTGCACGACGTACGCGTCTTCGACCGCCTCGAGGTTCTTGGCGGACACCGTGTCATCGGCGACCGCGCCGGGGGCGAAGAACTTGAGCCCGCGGAAGCCGGCGGCATGCACGGCGGTCGCCGCCGCCCCCGCGTCGGGCGCCTGTGCCCAGATGATGAGGGCGTCGGGCGCGGACGTGACGACGCTTCGGGCCGCCGCCGTGAAGCTCGAGCCGGACCCGGGCAGCCGTTCCGCCTTCACCAGGGTCAGGTCGTTGGTCTCTAGGGCGCTCGCGACGGCTCGCATGCCCGAGTCGCCGTACAGGCCGTCCTGGGCGAGCAGTGCGACGGTCCGCTTCTGCAGTCCCGCGATGATCGGCGCCATGATGCGGGCGACGTCGAACGCGTCCGGGGTCAGCTTGTAGATGAACGTGCGCTTCGTGAGCGGCACGGTGATGTCGTCGGCGGAGGCCAGGGAGATGTAGGGCACCTGCTCGGACTGGGCGATGTCGACGATGGCCATCGACACCTCCGCCCTGGTGCCACCGAGGATCGCGTGCACCTGGTCGCGCTGGATCATCTCGGTGACCTGCTGTGCCGCGGTCTTCGGGTTGCTGCCGTTGTCGCGAACGACGAGCCGGATCTGGCGACGGAAGTTGCCGACCGGCACACCGGCCTCGTTGAGCTCGTCGACAGTGATCCGCAGCGCCCGCTCCTGCAGACTGCCGAACGCCGCCGCCGCGCCGGTCAGCTCCAGGCTCGCGCCGATGATGAGCTCTTCCGACCCCCGGCGGATCGGGCCCGGGTTGGCGCGGTCGTCACCGGAGCCGCAAGCGGCCGTGAAGAGCGTGCCGGCCGCGACGGCGAACAGACCGCGTCTGCTGAGCGCGCTTGCGCGGATCGCCGGTGTCGCCATGTCTTCCTCCCCTGGGCGACAAGGGCGTCGCCGTTCACCACGCCGGTATGCTTCCCGGCCGCACTCTCCCGAGTCAACTCCCGGTCTTATGGCGCGACGCACCCGGTCAGGACCGCGCGGAACGGTACTCGTAGTCGAGGCTCTCGTCCCGCCCGGCGTGGTCGCGGCTGAACTCCCAGCCGCCGGCCGACTCGCGGCCCGGCCGGCCGCCGAGCGCGTAACCGCCGATCTCCTGACCGCGGCGCCAACCGCGGAAGTAGCCGGTCGTGTGCGCGGCGATGCTGGCGGCGTCGCGGATGATCCGCAGCGGGCGCTCGTCGCGCAGCGGCGAGCCCGGGACGAGGTTGGCCTGCGGGACGCGGCGGGGAAGGCCGGCATAGGTCTCCCCACCCACTGCGGGCTCCGACGCCGCCTCGGCGGCCCGCCAGCCGGTGTCGGCGACCGATGACCAGACCTCTTCTTCCTCGCCGGCGTGGCCGACGAACCAGGCCGAGCGGGCCGCCGCGAAGATGAGCAGGTCGCCGTCGCCCTCTTCGGGCACCGGCGGCTCACCCGCCACGGGGTGCCGGGAGCCGTTGCGGTGGATCGGGTCGGACTCGACCAGCCGCAGCGGCGGCGGGACCTCGTGGCGAGGCAGGTCGAGCTCGTCGTGGTCGTCGCGCAACGCGCGGTCGGCGACCGGCGGCGGCTCCACGAGCCGGAGCATGGGCGGCTCCGCCGGCAGGTCGTCGGCCAGCCACGGCGGGGTGACCCGGTCGGCCCTCGACGAGAACGCCGGACGGTCGAGCTCGCTGGGCGGCAGGTCGGTGAAGGAGTATGAGTCCTCCGGTCGCCCCTCGGTCGGGGCCCCGGGCACGGTGGCACGGTCGTCGGCGCCGCCGACCAGCGGCCAGTTGGCGCGGGCGCCCGGCTCGGCCCGGCGGGTCGGCAATGGCAGGCTCAGATCGGTTGCCGACACACCCGCGGCGGCAGGCTCCGCGGTGACGTCCCTAGTGGACGGACGTGGCGGGATCATGGTCGGTCGGCGCCGTTCGGAGCGCGCCGGGCTGACGGGAGCCGCCGTCACCGTCCGACGGAACGGCTCGCCGGCGACGGGCGGCGGGGTTATGGTTCGCTGCGCCGGGATCGGAGTCATGCCGGGCGGCGGCGGGGGCACCGAGACCGGGCGGCTCGCCGGCGGTTCGGCACGCCGCGGCTGGGGGCTCGGGGTTGCGGCGTACTGGGGCTGGCGTGCGTCGGGCGTCTGCTCGGCACGCTCGCGCAGGTGGGCGGCGAGCGTGGCCGGGACCTTGGATGGGTCGGGAGGCGCGAAGCTGGCCGCCGGGCCGTACGCGGGCGGCGCCTCGTGTGACCCCGGCCGTCGTCCGGGGACGATCGGCGCGACGGTCGACGGCGAGACCGGCTCATAGGGGGCGGCCGGCAGGCTCTCGTGCGCGGCGGCCGGCGTGCGGGCGCCGGGGTGCGCCGCCGCCGCGGCCGGTGCGATCGGCGGGGGCGCGACCGGTGCCGGCGCGACCGGGGGCGGCGTGAGCGGCCGGGGCGCGATCGGGGCAACACCGGCCGCGGCCGGCTCGGGCCGGTGACGGCGGCCGTCCCCGGGGCGTTCGACGGGTGGCAGCTCGACGTGCGGACGGGCGTGCCTCGTGGGCGGACGCTCGGGCTCGGCGGCCGGGAGCTCGGGCCCGACCCCGGGGCGCTCGGGCCCGGCGGCCGGGCGCTCGGGCGGTAACGCGGGGCGCTCGGGCTCGGCGGCCGGCAGCTCGGGCTCGGCGGCTGGGCGTTGGTGCGCGGCGGCCGGCAGCTCGGGTTCGGCGGCTGGGCGTTGGTGCGCGGCGGCCGGGCGTTCGTGTTGGGCGGGCGGGGGCTCGTGCTCGGCGGGCGGCGGCGACACCGGCGCCGGCACGGCGTGCAGGCCCGGCACCGACGCGGAGCCTTGGGCGGCCGGGCCACGCCGGGGTATGCGGCGCGGGGCGGTCGGCTGGACGACCGACATGCGGTCGGCCAGGGTGGCGACCAGGGCCGCACACCCTGCGTCGTACGACCGAACGGCCGCCACCGCCTGTCGCACGGCATCGGCGGACGCGCTCGCGAGCGACCGGCTCACGCCGGTGCGGCGCGGTGTCTCGGCGATCGCGACGCGCAGCGCGGTGATCGCCTCAGCGACGCTCATGCCGTCACCGACACCCTCGACGGACAGGCGCGCGGCCAACGCCTCTACGGTCTGCGACTGGTCGCGGCCGCGCGCACCCATGCCGGTCAGCATGCTGGGCTCGGGCAACGCGTCAAGGATCGCGAGCGCGAGCGGCTCGGCCGGATCGGGGTAGGCGCGCAGGGCCGCCGGGAAGAGCTCACGCAGGACCTCGCGCAGCGTGGCCGCGGAGGCGTGGCGGCCACCGGCGAGCGCGGCGTGCGCGGCCAGGACGGGCTTGTACGGGGCGAGGTCGCGGGGCGTCGGGAGGGTCGCCGCGAACAGCGCGCCGGCCTGCAGCGCGCGGGCGAGCCCTACGGCGCGGCGCTCGGCGGCGGGTGACTCCATCTCGTCCAGCGACTCGTCGTCGGCGAACCGTTCGGCGTAGTCATCCGCGGCTTCGTCGTCGGCGATGGCGAGCGGCCGACCGGCGGCCCCCAAAAGCGAGGTGACCAGGTGGTCGTCGCTGTCGGCGGCGATCGCCGCACCGCTGGGGCCGCTTGACCGTTCGACGAGCAGGGCGCCGAGCTGGGCATAGCCGGCAGGGTCGTCACCGATCTCACAGACGTCCAGCAGCCGGCCCG
>DATDJX010000120.1:0-7332 GCA_036520275.1 Asanoa sp. | reverse complement strand
CTCGACCTGCGGGTCGAGGCCGGTGAGGTGGTCGCGTTCCTCGGGCCCAACGGCGCCGGGAAGACGACCACGATCGACATGATGCTCGGCCTCGCGAAGCCGACAGCCGGCGCGGTGTCGGTGTTCGGCCGGGCGCCCGCCGACGCGATCGCCGAGGGCCGCATCGCGGCCGTCATGCAGACCGGGGGACTGCTCAAGGACCTGACCGTTCGGGAGACCGCGGCGATGACCGCGTCCTTCTTCGGCCGCACCCGTCCGGTGCCGGAGGTCCTCGAGCGTGCCGGCATCGCCGACATCGCCGACCGGCGAGTGAGCAAGTGCTCGGGTGGCCAGCAGCAGCGGCTGCGCTTCGCGCTCGCGTTGCTGCCGGACCCCGACCTGATGGTGCTCGACGAACCGACCACGGGGATGGACGTCGAAGGGCGGCGGGACTTCTGGAACGCCATCCGCGCCGACGCCCGGGCGGGGCGCACCATCCTCTTCGCCACGCACTATTTGGAGGAGGCGGACGCGTACGCCGACCGGATCGTGCTCATCCGCCAGGGTCAGGTGGTCGCCGACGGCACGGCCGCGCAGGTGAAGGCCCTCGCCGCCGGCCGTGTCGTGCGGGCGACGCTGCCCGGCGCCGACCCGGTCGCGCTCACCGCGCTGCCCGGGGTCGACACCGTCGAGGTCCGTGGCGACACCGTGATCCTGCACGCGGCCGACTCCGACGCCGTCGCCCGGCATCTGCTCACCGCGACGCCAGCCCGGGACCTCGAGGTCGCCTCCCGCAACCTGGAGGAGGCGTTCCTCGCCCTCACCACCGACGCCCCTATTACCGACGAGGCCACGACGACACTGGGGAGCACCCGATGACCACCGCAGCCCTGCCCCGCACGCCCGCGACCCGGCGCCCGGCCATGGGCGGCTTCTCCATCGCCTTCCTCGACCTCGAGATCCGCCGGGTGCTGCGCAACCGTCGCACGATGCTGTTCATCCTGATCATGCCGGCGGTGTTCTTCCTGCTGTTCGGCCTGCCGCAGAAGGGCCAGACGCTCGACAACGGCAACCCGGTCACCGCGTATGTGATGATCAGCCTCGCCGTCTACGGCGCGATGGTGGCGACGACCAGCGGCGGCGGCATGGTCGCCGTCGAGCGGGCGCAAGGGTGGAGCCGCCAGCTGCGGCTCACCCCGTTGACACCGACGGCGTACGTGGTCACCAAGGTGCTGACCGCGATGTCGCTCAGCCTGGTCTCCGTGCTCGTCGAGTTCGCGGTCGGCGCGGCCACCGGCGTGCGGGTCGCTCCCCATGTCTGGCTGCTCGCCGGCCTCGCGGCCTGGGTCGGCTCGCTGGTGTTCGCCGCGTTCGGCCTGTTCATCGGCTACCTCGCGCCGGCCGAGAACGTGATGCAGTTCCTCGGCCCGATCCTCGCCATCCTGGCGATGTTCGGCGGCCTGTTCGTCCCGCTGGAGGTCCTCCCGCACGTCATGCGGACGATTGCGACGTTCACCCCGGTGTACGGCGTCGGCGAGATCGCACGCAGCCCGCTCACCGGGACCGGGTTCGGCGTGACCGCCGTGGCGAATGTGATCCTCTGGACGCTGGCGTTCGGCACCGGGGCGGCGCTGCTCTACCGCCATGACACCGCGCGCGTGTGACACGGATCCGGCACCGACGGATAGCGTGATGTACATGACCGCCACGCCGGCGACCGACAGCACCGCGGGGGGCTTCCGCCGCTCGGGGTGGGGTTGGCTCGCCGGCGCGGTCTGGCTGTTCTACCTCGGCCAGCCGCTCGGCACGATCCTCAACCATCCAGCGGGCGTCGCCCGCACCGTGAGCCTGGTCGCGCTGGTCGCGTTCGGCGTGGTCTACGTGGCCGCCTTCGTCTGGAAGCGCCGCTACCGCGGGTGGCAGGCCCCGGTGCCGTGGCCGAGGGCGGCTGCCTGGTTGCTCGCCCTGCTGGCGCTGGGCCTGCTGACGATCCCCGCGGCCGGCGGCGACTGGATGGTCACCCTGGTCTATGTCGCCGCGTCGACCATGTTGCTGTTGCCGCCCCGCATCGGTCTGCCGATCGTGGCGCTGCTGGTGTTGACGCCCCTGCTGCTCCCGTTCGCCGTGCCGGCCTGGCAGCCGGAGACCACGCTCGCCTTCGCCATCGCGCTGGCGGCCTTCGCGACCTTCGGCGTCGCGCGGATCATCGAGCACAACGCGCAGCTGATGGCCGCGCAGAAGGAGATCGCCCGGCTGGCCGTGGCCGAGGAGCGCAACCGGGCCGCCCGCGACCTGCACGACATCCTCGGCCACTCGCTCACGGTCATCACGGTCAAGGCCGAGCTCGCCGGCCGGCTGCTGCCGATCGACCCGGACAAGGCCGCCACCGAGGTGGCGGACCTGGAACGGCTGGCCCGCGAGGCGCTGGCCGACATCCGCCGCACCGTCGGCGCCTACCGGGAGACCAGCCTGGAGAACGAGCTCGCCAGCGCGGAGGCCGCGCTGCTGGCGGCCGGCGTCGAGGCCGACCTTCCGGCCACCGTCGACGGCGTGCCGCCCGCGCGGCGTGAGCTGTTCGGCTGGGCCGTGCGCGAGGGGGTGACCAACGTCGTACGGCACAGCGGCGCGACGCGCTGCACGATCCTGATCCTGCCCGACCGGGTGGAGATCATGGACAACGGCCGCGGCCCCGACGACGTCGACGGCCCCGGCCCAGGCACCGCGCCGCATGGCAACGGCCTGCGCGGCCTGCGCGAGCGGGCCGAGCAGGCGGGCGCGGCGCTCACGGTGGGCCGGGCCACCGCCGGGCCGGGTTTCGTGCTGCGGGTGAGCGTCCCGTGATGACCGGCGGCGGCTGCGCCTTCGCCGGGCGGGCGGTCAAGGCCCGGGCCGGCGCCGCGAGGCGCCGGCGGACGGGCGGGAGCGGGGCGACGTGAGCGAGGAGCAGATCCGGCTGTTGTTGGCCGACGACCAGGCGCTCGTACGGGGTGCCCTGGCCGCCCTGCTTTCGCTGGAGCCCGACCTGACCGTGGTCGCCGAGGTCGGGCGGGGCGACGAGGTCGTGCCGGCCGCCGAGAAGAGCGAGCCCGACGTCGCGCTGCTCGACGTCGAGATGCCGGGGCTCGACGGGATCGCGGCCACCGCCGCGCTGCGCGAGCGGCTGCCGCACTGCAAGGTGCTGATGGTCACCACGTTCGGGCGGCCCGGCTACCTGCGCCGAGCCATGGAGGCGGGCGCCAACGGGTTCGTCGTCAAGGACACACCGGCCCGGCAGCTCGCCGAGGCGGTCCGCCGCGTGCACGCGGGGCTGCGGGTCGTCGACCCGTCGCTCGCGGCGGAGACCCTCGTGGCCGGCCAGAGCCCGTTGACCGCCCGGGAGACCGAGGTGCTGCGCGCCGCCCGGGCCGGGGGCACCGTCGCGGACCTCGCCCGCGGGTTGCACCTGTCGGAAGGGACCGTGCGCAACCACCTCTCGGCCGGCATCGGCAAGACCGGCGCCCGCACGCGCGCCGAGGCCGTCCGCATCGCCGACCAGAACGGGTGGCTCTGAACCCGTCCCTCCGGTGCCGGAGCTATCCCCTGCTTGCATGATCGCGCTATCGTGCCCTCCGACGCCGTGCCGTGCGGCGCGGGAGGGCGTGGAGGCCGTCGATGTGGGCAGACCTGCTGACCGGTGCGTGGCAGAGCATCGTTTTCGGTGTGGTCGGGATCGGCCTCATGACCGTCGGATTCCTGCTCATCGACGTGCTGACGCCCGGCAGGCTGCGTGACCTCATCTGGGTGCAGCGCAACTCCAACGCCGCCCTGCTGCTGTCGGCAAACCAGCTAGGCATCGCGCTCATCGTGTTCACCGCCATCTTCACCAGCTACACGGACTTCGGGAAGGGCCTCGCTTCGACCGTCCTGTTCGGGCTGCTCGGCATCGCGTTGATGGCGCTTGCCTTCCTGGTGCTCGACATGCTGACGCCGGGCAAGCTCGGCGAGATCATCTGCGACGACCAGCCGCACCCGGCGGCGAAGGTCAGCGCGGCCACCCACTTCGGCGTCGCGCTGATCGTCGCCGCCTGCATCGCCTAGCGCGGCGCGATCGGGTCATCGGACGGCGGAGTCGACGGTCAGCAGACCGGCTGTCGCGTCGAGCGTCGCGGGCACGCCGACGGGCACGCTGCGCTGCCCCACCCCGTGGCCGATCGGAAGCCCGCCGAGCAGGGGCACGCCCAGGCCGCTCAGCCGTTCGCCGATGACGTCGGCCACGTCGACCGCCCAACCGTCGGTGCAGCCGATGAACTGCCCGATCGCCACCCCGGCCACCCCGTCCAGCACCCCGGCGCGGCGCAGGTGGGTGAGCATCCGGTCGACCTTGTACGGTGGTTCGTCGATCTCCTCGAGCAACAGCACCGCCCCGGTGAGGTCGGGCAGGTCGGGCGTGCCGATCGACGACGTCACCAGGCACAGGTTGCCGCCGAGCAGCGGGCCGTGGGCCACCCCGGGCACCCGCACGCCCGCGGTCTCATCGGTGGCGACCGGCTCGATCGACACCGGTTCGGCGGACATGAGCGCGGCGCGCAGCGACTCGGCCGAGGGCGCCGGCGTACGCTCGTCGATCCAGGCCGCGCCCGGGCCGTGCACGGTGGCCAGCCGGGCGCCGCGCCAGAGCGCAAACTGCAGCGCCGTGATGTCGGAGAAACCCGCCACCACCTTGGGGTCGCGCGCGACGGCGGCCATGTCGATCGCGTCGACGACCCGCTGGGCGCCGTAGCCGCCACGGGTACATATCAGGCCCCGGATGGACGGATCGGCGAACGCCTTGTCCAGGTCGGCGACCCGCAAGGCGTCGCCGCCGGCGAGGTAGCCCTCCCGGGCGTACGCGTTCGGCGCCACCACCGGGCGCAGGCCCCAACCGGCAAGCAGGTCGATGCCCCGCGCCACCCGCTCGGGTTTCGTCGGTCCCGAGGGCGAGACCAGCATCACGGTGTCGCCCGGGCGCAGCGCGGGCGGGCGTACGGCCTCCATGACGGCCGAGCCTAGCCGTCGGCCGGCGCGGGCCGACCGGATAGCCTCGGTGGCGTGGGGACCGCGCTGGTGATCGAGAACGACCCGACGGACGACGCGCGCCGGCTGGGGGAGTGGCTGACCGAGGGCGGCCTCGGGCTGCGCACGCTGCGGCCGTACGCCGGCGAGGCGCTGCCCGACGACCTGGACGGCTACGTGGCCCTGGTGGTGCTCGGCGGCGAGCAGCACGCCTACCCGCGGCCCGACGGCAGCCCGGGCGCCCCGTGGTTCCCGAGCCTGGAGGGTCTGCTGCGCAAGGCCGTCCGCGGCCGGGTCCCGACGCTCGGCGTGTGTCTCGGCGCCCAGCTGCTCGCCACCGCCCACGCCGGCACGGTGGAGCGCAGTCCGGCGGGTCCCGAGATCGGGCCCGGCCTCGTGGGCAAGCGCGACGCGGCCGACCACGACCTGCTGTTCAAGTGGGTGCCGATCGCGCCCGACGTGCTGCAATGGCACGTCGACGAGATCACCGAGCTGCCCCGGAGCGCCGTACTGCTCGCCGCCTCGACCCGCTACCCGCACCAGGCGTTCCGTCAGGGCGACCGGGCGTGGGGGCTGCAGTTCCACGTCGAGTGCGACACCGCGATGATCGCCGACTGGGCGGGCGACTCCGAGCTCCTCGCCGAGCTGGGTCTGCCGGCGGACGCCGTCGTGGCCGCCTGCGACGCGGCGATGGCCGACGTCGAGGAGGTCTGGGGGCCCTTCGCGATCCGGTTCGCCGCGCTGGCGCTCGGCGAGCTCGATGAGGGCCCGCGCTCCCTCCCGCTGCTGGGGAGCTGAAACGGTGGCCAGGCCGACGAGCCCACGCGGGCGGCTGGCCCGATACGGCTTCGGGATCGGGTCCGGCGACGACGGTGCCCGGGCCGCCACACTGCTCGGGACCGGCGGGCTCGGGTGGTGGGACGCGGAGGCGCAGCAGCCGGCCGGCGAGGCGGCGGCCGAGCTGATGACCGCGTTGTCGCGCGCGGCCGACCCCGATCTGGCGTTGCGCCAGCTGCACCGGTTGGTGGAGGCGGCCGGCCGCGGCTCGGCCGGCGCTGGCGGCAAGGAGCTGCTGGCCGCGCTCGAGGCCGACGGCGGCCTACGGCGGCGGCTCTTCGCGGTGCTCGGCGCGTCCTCCGCGCTGGGCGACCACCTGGTGGCCAACCCGGGACAGTGGCGCGCCCTCGCGAGCGGTGCCGACGGCAAGGCGCCGCCCGCCTCGGGCCGCCTCGAACCCACCGAAGGCCCGGAGCCGGTCGCTTCGCTGCGCCGGTCGTACCGGCTGGCCCTGCTGCGCATCGCGGCCACGGACCTCACCGGCGGCCAGGGCCTCGAACCCACGATGGCCGCCCTGTCCACATTGGCGGATGCGACGTTGCAGGCGGCCTACGACATCGCGATCGCCAACCTGCCGGCGGGTACGGCGCGGCCGCGGCTTGGTGTCGTGGCGATGGGCAAATGCGGCGGCAACGAGCTCAACTACGTGTCCGATGTGGATGTCATCTTCGTCGCGGCGACCGACGAGGACCTGCCCGCGGCGACCACCGTGGCGACCCGGCTCATCAACGTCTGTGGGCTCGTGGCGTGGCCCGTCGACGCGGCGCTGCGACCCGAGGGAAGCCGCGGGCCGCTGGTGCGCACGCTCGCCAGCCACCTCGCCTACTACCAGCGGTGGGCCCGCACGTGGGAGTTTCAGGCGCTGCTGAAGGCCCGTGCCGCCGCCGGCGACACCGACCTTGCCGCCGAATGGATCGGCCGGCTCGCGCCGCTCGTGTGGCACGCGGCCGAACGACCGGAGGCGGTCGAGGACATCCGCGCGATGCGCCGGCGGATCATCGAGAACCTGCCGGCCCGCGACGCCGAGCGGGAGATCAAGCGCGGCCCCGGGGGGTTGCGTGACATCGAGTTCGCGGTGCAGCTGCTGCAGCTCGTGCACGGCCGGGTCGACGAGTCGCTCCGGGCGGCCGGCACGCAGCCCGCGCTGCGCGCGCTCGTCGGCGGCGGGTATGTCGGGCGGGCCGACGGCGAGACGCTGCTGCGCGGCTACCGGTTCCTGCGGACCGTCGAGCACCGGCTGCAGCTGCAGGCCCTGCGCCGCACGCACACCGTGCCGGCCGACCCCGCCGGGCTGCGCTGGCTGGCCGCCGCGCTCGGCTACACCGCGCGGGAAGGCCGGGACGCGGTCGAGTCGTTCCGCGCCGACTGGGTCCTGCACGCCACCGAGGTACGGCGCCTGCATGTCAAGCTGTTCTACCGGCCGCTGCTGGAGGCCGTCGCGCGGGTGCCGGCCGTCTCGCTGCGCCTCACACCCGAGGCCGCCCG
>DATDJX010000119.1:0-2673 GCA_036520275.1 Asanoa sp. | reverse complement strand
GAGCCGGACGATCGTGGTCAACCGGGTCACCGTCGGGTACGGCAAGGGCGAGCCGGTGTTGCACGACGTTTCGGCGGTCGTCACGCCGGGACGGGTGCTCGCCGTGACGGGGCCGTCCGGGGCGGGCAAGACGACCCTGCTGTGGACGATGGCCGGCCTGCTGCGGCCCGGCGCGGGCTCGGTGACGGTGGACGACGAGCAGATCCGCGACCGCGACCACGCCGTCGCCGCGAAGATCGTGCTGATCCCGCAGGACAACGGGCTCGCGGCGATCCTCACCGCGGCGGAGAACGTGCAGGTGGCACTGATCGCCGGGGGCGTCGCGCCGCCGGAGGCCCGCCGGCGCACCGCCGAGTCGCTGGAGCGCCTGGGCCTGTCCGGCCAGGCCGACCAGCTCGTCGAGGAGCTGTCCGGCGGCCAGCAGCAGCGCACCGCGATCGCCCGCGGGATGGCCCTGCACGGCGACGTGGTGCTGGCCGACGAGGTGACGAGCGAGCTCGACGCGGCGAACCGCCAACGGGTGCTCGACCTGCTCCGCGAGGAGGCCTACCGCGGGGCGGCGGTCGTGTTCGCCACCCACGACCCCGAGGCCGCGGCGGTCTGCGACGCCGAGCTGCACCTGCTCGACGGCCGGGCCGAGCTCGTCCGCGGCGGCGCGACGACCGCCCACTGATCTCGCCGGGACACGACGCACCCCGGCCCCGTGCCGGCGGACGGGCGCGCGCGGTAACGTGCCGCCATGAGCGACGTCCCTCCCGGCCCTCCGGCTCCGCTGGCCCCACCGGCACCGTTCGCCCCGGCGCCATCGACGACGATCGCCGCCGCGCAGGTGCCGGTCCCCCGCCACGACCCGGACCCTGCGCCGGGCGAGCCCGCGGAGCGGGCCCCCGGCGAGCGGTCCGACGACCCCCTCGACCGGGCCCGCGTCGCCGGGCGGGTGGCATCGACGTTCGTCGACCGGCTGCGCAACAACGCCGAGCTGGGCGCCGACCGCGGCACCACGACGATCGCCGACGAGGTGGTCGAGAAGATCGCCGGCGTCGCGACCCGCGAGGTGCCGGGCGTCCACGACCTCGGCGGCGACGTGGCGCGGGCCTTCGCCGGCCTGCGCGAGCGGATCGGCCTCGGCGACGCCGACGACGACACCGACCGCGGGATCCGCGTGCGGCTCGACGGTCGCGAGGCCGCCGTCGGCATCACGCTCGTCGTCGAGTACGGGTACGTGGTGCGCGCGGTCACCGACAAGGTGCGCGCCAACGTGATCGGCGCGGTCGAGAACCTGCTCGACCTCGACGTCACGGAGGTCAATATCCGGGTCGACGACGTGCACGTGCCCGACGCCGCCGCGGGCCGGACCGCTTAGTTACCGGCCGGTTCGAGGCTCGCCTGAGCGATCGTTCAGTTTTCCTCCTACACTCGACGGAGCACCCGAGGTTCGAGGAGGAGTCCGAGGATGAACGCCGACGAGATCGCGGCCGGCCGCGAGCGCTGGCAGAAGCGCTACGACGCGGCCCGGAAGCGCGACGCCGACTTCACCACGCTCTCGGGCGTGACCGTTGATCCGGTGTACGGGCCGCCGCAGGGTGCCGACGTGCCCGGGTTCGAACGGATCGGCTGGCCGGGCGAGTTCCCGTACACCCGCGGTCTGTACCCGACCGGTTACCGCGGGCGGACCTGGACGATCCGGCAGTTCGCCGGGTTCGGCAACGCCGGGCAGACCAACGCGCGCTACAAGATGATCCTGGGGGCCGGCGGCGGCGGGCTGTCCGTGGCGTTCGACATGCCGACGCTGATGGGCCGCGACTCCGACGAGCCGCAGGCGCTCGGCGAGGTGGGCCACTGCGGGGTGGCGATCGACTCGGCCGCCGACATGGACATGCTGTTCTCCGGGATCGACCTCGGTGCCGTCACCACGTCGATGACGATCTCGGGGCCGGCGGTGCCCATCTTCTGCATGTACCTGGTCGCGGCGGAGCGGCAGGGAACCGATCCGTCCACCTTGGACGGCACGCTGCAGACCGACATCTTCAAGGAGTACATCGCGCAGAAGGAGTGGCTGTTCGAGCCGCAGCCGCACCTACGCCTGATCGGCGACCTGATGGAGTACTGCGCGGCGGAGATCCCGCGCTACAAGCCGCTGTCGGTGTCGGGCTACCACATCCGCGAGGCCGGTTCGACGGCGGCCCAGGAGCTGGCGTACACGCTCGCCGACGGCTTCGGGTACGTGGAGCTGGGCCTGTCGCGGGGCATGGACGTGAACACGTTCGCGCCCGGTCTCTCGTTCTTCTTCGATGCGCACGTCGACTTCTTCGAGGAGGTCGCGAAGTTCCGGGCGGCGCGACGGATCTGGGCGCGCTGGCTGCGCGATGTGTACGGCGCGACGGACGAGCGGGCGCTGTGGCTGCGGTTCCACACCCAGACCGCGGGCGTGTCGCTGACCGCGCAACAGCCGGTGAACAACGTCGTCCGGACGGCGGTCGAGGCGCTCGCCGCGGTGCTGGGTGGCACCAACTCGTTGCACACCAACGCGCTGGACGAGACGCTGGCGCTGCCCACCGACGAGTCGGCCGAGATCGCGCTGCGCACGCAGCAGGTGCTGATGGAGGAGACCGGGGTCACCAACGTCGCCGACCCGCTGGGTGGCTCCTGGTACGTGGAGGCGCTGACCGACCG
>DATDJX010000118.1:0-14489 GCA_036520275.1 Asanoa sp. | reverse complement strand
TTGCACGCGGCGACGAGGCCGGCGAGGCCGAGCGCGACCAGCAGCCCGAGCCCGCCGGCGCGCGCCGTCGCCGGCGCGAACACCACGAACACGCCCGCGCCGAGCATCGATCCGAGCCCGACGGCGACGGCGTCGGCCAGTCCGAGCCGCCGGGAGAGCGCTACAACCGCCACGGGATACGGGCGATCAGCCGGTAGAGGAACACACCGAGCAGTACACCCGAGATCGAGTCGGTCAGCCAATGGAAGTCGAGGTAGACCGTCGTACAGAAGACGATCGCCGGCGGCGCGACCCGCAACCACAAGCGAGCCGTACGGCGGAGCCACGGCGCGAGCAGCAGCGCCAGCACGCCGTACCAGACGATCGTGTTGACCAGGTGGCCCGAAGGGTACGACCAGCTGTACTCGCCGGGTGGCAGCTGGTTGAAGATCTCCACACGGTCGGGCCGGTTGCTGCTCGGCGCCGCCCGGTCGGTCCACACCTTCAACGGCGTGATCGCGACGACGGTGAGCACGAACGCGAACGCCACCGGCAGGATCGGCCGGATCGACCGGCGGCGGATCGCGAGGATCAGCGCGAGCACGGCGCAGATCCCGCTGAGTGGACCGCCGTTGCCCAGGAAGTTGAGCACGCGGGCGATCCGGTACGCGGCGTCCGGCCGGTGTGCGTAGCACCACTGGTAGACCGCCGTGTCGACGCCGTAGAGCCAGCCGGCGGCCAGTGCCGCCGTGATCGCGGCGAACGCGACGAGCAGCAGCGCGTCGAACCACCAGCCGGACGGACGGATGCGCCGGGCGGCGGCAACCCGGTCGGGTCGCCGCCGCTGCGTTACCGTGGTCCCGCCGGGCACGAGACCACGGTATCCGCCGCTACCACCGGCCGAGGGCGGTCGTGCGGCTCTCCGGGGGCAGGCGCAGGCCCGCTCCCGTCCCAAATCGGTCAGATGTCGCGATCAGGCCGTGCCAGCGCTGTGTGACGAGCCACGGACATGCGCATCGCGGCGGCCGTACCCGGCATCCTTGATGCCGTGCGCATCACCTCGGCCCTCGTCGACCCCGCGCTGCTCGACCTGCCCTGGTCGACGCCGCTCGAGGAGTGGCCGGCCGACCAGCTCGTCGCGCTGCCGCAGGGCATCTCGCGGCACGTCGTGCGGTTCGTGCGCCTCGACAGCGTCGTCTACGCGGTGAAGGAGACCGCCGAACGGATCGCTGAGCGCGAGTACGACCTGCTGCGCCAGCTCGAACGGCTCGACTTCCCGGCGGTCGAGGCGGTCGCGATCGTGGCAGACCGCACCGACCGGTCCGGAGACCCGCTCGACCCCGTCCTGATCACCCGCCATCTGCAGTTCTCGTTGCCGTACCGTGCCCTGTTCTCGCACACCCTGCGGCCAGAGACGATGAACCGCCTCCTGGACGCGCTCGCCGCGCTGATCGTGCGGATGCACCTGACCGGCTTCTTCTGGGGCGACTGCTCGCTGTCCAACACGCTGTTCCGCCGCGACGCGGGCGCGTTCGCCGCCTACCTGGTCGACGCGGAGACCGGCGCCTTGCGTCCGTCGCTGTCCAACGGCCAGCGCGGCGAGGACATCGAGATCGCCCGGGTGAACATCTTCGGCGAGGCGCTCGACCTGGACGCCGCCGGCCTGCTCGACCCGGCGATCGACCCGGAGACGGTGGCGGACGAGGTGGTGTCCCGGTACGAGCGGCTGTGGCACGAGGTGACGTTCGAGCAGACGGTCGAGCGCGACTCCCGCCACGACATCGACAAGCGCATCCGAGGGCTCAACGAACTCGGCTTCGACGTCGCCGAGGTGGCGATGTCGGTGGTCGAGGAGGGCCGGGCGTACGTGCGGCCGAAGGTCGTCGACGCCGGCCACCACACCCGCCGCCTCATGCGGCTGACCGGCCTCGACGCGGAGGAGAACCAGGCCCGGCGGCTGCTCAACGACCTCGACGCCTACCGCGCGGAGAGCGACCTGCCCGACGAGCAGGTGGCCGCACACCGGTGGCTGACCGAGGTCTTCGAACCGGTCGTCCGGGCGGTGCCGGCGCACCTGCGCCGCAAGCTCGAACCGTCGGAGCTGTTCTCCCAGGTCGTCGAGCACAAGTGGCTGCTGTCGGAAAAGGCCGGCCGGGACGTCGGCCTGGCCACGGCGGTCCAGACCTTCCTGTCCGACGTGCTGGTGCACCGCCCCGACGAGCAGGCCGTGCTGGGCGTCGACGTCAACGCCTGACGGACCCGCTCTGCTGCGGGACCACCGGAGGTGGGGGTGGGCTCGCCTGCCGGGTCAGCCAACCCAACCCGGCGCGGCGGGCGACGACGGTCAGCGTGTCGCCAGGGCCGAGCGGGGTATCGGGCGGCGGCGACCACCACGGCTTGGCGCCGACCTTGAGGAGCGCGATCACCCGTATGCCGTTGGGTTGGTCCGCCGCCGACAGCGGCTTGCCCACCAGCGGCGCGCCGGGGGCCACCAGGACCTCGGTGACCAGCAAGGCGTGCCGTTCGATCGGGATCGTCGCGAAGACCCGCCGCTTGCGCAGCGCCGCCGCGAACGCGGGCGCCGCCAGGTAGGACACGCTGTGCGAGCTCTGGACGCCGAACGTGGTCCTGATCCGCCGGGCCAGGTCGCCGTCCCGCAGGCGCATCACGACGCGCAGACCCGGCCGGAGCGCACGGCCGCCCAGCGCGGCCTGCAGGTTGGTGACGTCGTCGGTGGACACGACGACCAGCGCCCGGCAGGAGCCCACCGACGCCGCGCGCAGGGTCTCCTCGCGCGCCGCGTCGCCGACGATCAGCGGGATCTCCAACTGCCGGGCGATGACCGCGCCGCGCGCCTCGGCGTTCTTGTCGATCGAGACGACGTCGACGCCGAGGGCGTGCAGCTGGCGGATCACCCGGGTGCCGACGTTGCCGAGGCCCACGACGACGACGTGGTCGGAACGCGGGCCCTGGAGCCGGCCGGCCGACAGCGCGAGCCGCGCGTTGACCATGCCGTCGACGACCGCCGCGGTGATCAGCGGGATCAGCGCGAGGCCGGCGACGGTCAGCACGATCTGCATCAACTGGACGACGAACCCCTTGTCCAGGTCGACGTCGGCGCCGGTGATCGCGGTGAGCAATGTGTAGTACATCGCCTGCCACGGGGTGAAGTTGGCCCGCTGGTCGGCGCGAGCGAGCAGGAACCCGAACAGCCCGCCGACGGCGAGGACCGACATCGTCGCAATGCCGATCTTGCGGGTCACGAACGACCGGAGCGCCCCGCTCAGACTGGCGAACGGGCGCCGCAGCCGTCGCGCGCGAGCGATCCGGCGGGCCGCGGCCACGTCGGCCGCCGTCTCCCCCGTCGCCTCGGCGAGGACGACGTCGGCACTGTCCACATCGGCCGGTAACAGGCGGAGGTCGAGCGGGCCATGGGTGTCGGCCAGGGCGCACACGACCTGCTCGGGCCGTACGTCGGGGCGGCGGGCGACGAACAGCGTCCGGCCGAGGTGGTGGAAGTGCGTCGGCGCGAGCTCGCCCAGCGCCTCCGCGACGAACGTGGGCGCCGCCATCGCCGCGTCGGAGAGCACCTCGCAGTCGCCGAGCAGGCGCTTCACGTCGTAGCCGAGCGAGGTGTTGAACATGCGCATCACCACCCGTACGTCCGGGGCAATCTCCTGTGCGGTGAGTGCGATGTGGATGTTGCCGACGTCGTCCTGCTGCATGAGCGCGAGCCCGGCGGCCCCGACCAGCCCGGCACGCCGCAGCACGTCCTCGTCGAGAACATCGGCCTTGATCGTCCGTACCCCGCGGATTTCGGTGATGTCCGGGCCGACCGGGCGACGCCCCGGGGGCACGACCACCGTGACGCGGACCTGTCCATGGCCCAGCGCGTTGACCATGTGGTACGCGAGCAGGTCCTGACCGCAGACGATGTAGTGCGGCCGGGTGTCCCCGTTGGATCTCAGGCGAACTTCGACCGCGCGGCGGGCGCGGTTGCGCCAGGGGACGACCATGCCGGGATCGTAGCCAGTGCGCCGCGCACCGAAGGGTCCCCGGCCGGCCCGGGCGGAGCGCCCCTAGGCTCGGCTCGATGCAGACGTTCCTGCCGTTCGCCGACTTCGAGCGCAGCGCCCGCGCCCTGGACCAGCGGCGCCTCGGCAAGCAACGGGTCGAGGCGTTGCAGGTCATGCGCGGCCTGACGATCCCGACGCACGGTTGGCGGCACCACCCCGCGGTCAAGATGTGGGCGGGGTACGAGGAGGCGCTGGCGCGGTACGGGCTGGTGATGTGCGAGGTGTGGTCGGCGACCGGGCGGGCGGACACCGTCGCCGACACGCTGCGCGGTGACCTCGCGGCGGCGTGCGGCATCACCGTCGTACGGTCGCAGGCCGCGCTCGAGGCCGCGGGCGAGCTGCCGCCGTGGCTGGGCCGGGCGGACCTGCACCGCAGCCACCGGGCGGCGCTGCTGCGAAAGGATCCGGCCCACTACGGGCCGCTGTTCGGCGAGGAGCCGAGCGACATCCCGTACGTCTGGCCGCCGTCGGACCGTCCGCGGTCGTGTGTGCATACTGCGGACATGGAGTTCACCGCGACGGTCATCCTCGGCGGCAAGACGGCGACCGGTATCGAGGTGCCCGAAGACGTCGTCACCGCGCTCGGTCGCGGTAAGCGGCCCGCGGTGCGGGTGCGGGTCGGTTCCCACACCTACCGCACGACGGTCGCACCGATGAGCGGCTCGTACTGGATCCCGTTGAGCGCGGAGCACCGCACGGCCGCCGGGGTGTCCGCCGGTGACGAGGTCACGGTGGCGATCGAACCGGACGACGAGCCACGGGCGGTCGAGGTGCCGACCGATCTGGCGGCGGCCCTGGACGCGAGGCCGGCGGCGAAGGCGGCCTTCGAGGCGTTGTCATACAGCAACCAGCGCCGGCACACGCTGTCGGTCGAGGGCGCGAAAACGGCCGAGACCCGGCAGCGCCGCGTCGACAAGGTGATCGCCGAGCTGAGCGCGTGACGACCCGCCCACGGCCGGACGCGACCTCGTACCACCGCCGCACGCGCGCGAACGACATCGCCAACCGGATCCGCCGGCACGCGGGGCGTGTACCTGGACCGGTCCGCCTTCGGGGAGTTCCCCGCCGATCGCCGCGCGGCCCCGTTCATCGTCGACGGCACGCTGCGCACCGGCGAGCCGTGCGGCGAGCTGACTCCGGTGCTGTGGCTGACCCTGCGCCGCTACGGCCTGGCGGTCCGTGGCCCGGCCGTCGACGCCCTCGACATCCCGGTCGACCGGGCGGCGCTGCGCCGCTACAGCCTGGAGAACCTGCGCGACGACTGGCAGCCGATCGCGGCCGGCATCCGGCGGGACCTGGCCGCGGAGCCCGCGGACGCTCCGGTGGACGGCGGTGACGTGGCGTGGTGTGTCCTCGGCCCGGCCCGGCTGCACACGCTGGCGCACGGGGACGTCATCGCCAAGGCCGCCGCGGCGACGTACCTGGGCCGGCTCTTCCCGCAGAGGGGTCCGCTGGCCGACCGGGCGGTGCGCTGGCGGGCCGGGCATGCCGAGACGTCCACGGCCACCGACCTGCGCGCGGCCGGTCACAGCATCGATACGGTGGTCGAGGACGCCTGGAACCGGTGGGCCGAGTAGGGGATCACCGCAGGAGCCGGGACAGCCAGCCGCGCTTCGGCCGGGTCGCGCTGGGGCGGGCGCACATCACGCAGCCGCCGCGCTCACAGGCGATCGGGTGGGCGGCGGTCATCGCCTTCACCGAGGTGTCGACGTAGTCGTCGGCGAGTTCCCAGGCCAGCTCCTCGCGGCCCTTGCCGATCGCGGCGTTGACCTTCCAGGCGTAGAAGTCGTGCAGGTCCCGTAGGCGTCGAACGTCGTCGGGCTGAGCGGACATCGCGCTCGCCTCCTCGGTGGGACCTCCTGCCAGTCTCGCCGGCCGCCGCGGTGCACGCAACGGGCCCGGCCTCGCCTGCGCTCTACCCGGCGTCGATGGCGACGGGTCACCCCCGGGCCGGACCGTGGGCGCCGAAACTCGCGCAAGGGCCGGTTTCCTCGCTGACCCCCGATCACGCCCTCTTGCCGACCGCGACGGCCGCCCGGGGTGTCCGATCGCCTTCGTGCCGCCGGTGATGGCCGTCAGCCGGCGGCGGCCGCGACCTCGGCCGGCAGGACGTCGCCGGTGCCATGGTCGATCCGCTGGTTGAGGTTCATCGCCGCGCTGATCAGTGAGAGGTGGCTGAAGGCCTGCGGGAAGTTGCCGATCTGCTCGCCGGTCGGTGCGATCTCCTCGGAGTACAGCCCGAGGTGGTTGGCGTACGTCAGCATCTTCTCGAAAGTGAGCCGGGCATCGTTCAGGCGCCCCGAGCGGGCCAACGCGTCGACGTACCAGAACGAGCAGATCGTGAAGGTACCCTCGGAGCCGCGCAGGCCGTCCGGCGAGGCTTCCGGGTCGTAGCGGTAGACCAGGCTGTCCGAGACGAGCTCGTCGTCCATGGCCCGCAGCGTGGACTGCCACAGTGGGTCGTTGCCGGAGATGAAGCCCACCAGCGGCATGTACAGCAGCGACGCGTCGAGCACGTCGGTGTCGTAGTGCTGCACGAACGCCTCGCGCTTGGGGTGGAAGCCGCGGTCCATGATCTGGCGGTAGATGTCGTCGCGGGTGGCGGACCACCCGGCGATGTTCGCCGGCCGTCCCCGGCGCTGGGCGATCCGCACCGCGCGGTCGAACGCCACCCAGGACATGAGCCGGCCGTAGGTGAAGTGCTGCCGGCCGCCACGGGTCTCCCAGATCCCGTCGTCGGGCTGATCCCAGTGCTCGGACAACCAGTCCAGAATGTGTTCGGCGTTGGCCCAACCCGCGTGCGTGATCGGGACGCCGTGCGCGTCGGCGAGGTGGATCGAGTCCATCGCCTCCCCGTAGATGTCCAGCTGCAGCTGCCCGGCGGCGTCGTTGCCGATCCGCACCGGGTAGGAGCCCCGGTAGCCCTCGAGGTGGTCGAGCGTCTCCTCGCGCAGCTCCGGTGAACCGTCCACCCGGTACATGATCTGCAGTGGCGTCGACCGGTCCCGGGCCTGGGTCACCCGGTCGTTCAGCCAGCGCCCGTACGCCTGCGCCTCGTCGACGTAGCCGAGGCCGAGCATCGCGTACACCGAGAAGGACGCGTCTCGGATCCAGGTGAAGCGGTAGTCCCAGTTGCGCTCGCCGCCGACCTGTTCGGGCAGGCCGGTCGTGGGCGCGGCGACCAGCGCACCGGTCGGCGCGTACGTCATCAGCTTGAGCGTCATCGCGGCGCGCTCGACCATCTCCCGCCACCGCCCGGTGTACCGGGATCTGCCGATCCAGCCGCGCCAGAAGTCGCGGGTCTGGATGAACAGGTCTTGGATCTCGTCCGGCGGCACGAGGCGTGGCGGCCCCGCCGAGCCGGTTTCCAGCACCATGCCGCCGACTTGGCCGGCGGACAGGACGGCGGTGGCCTCGGCACCACCGTCGATCTGTCGTACGGGTGCGTCGCGCAGCCGCGTGTCGCCGGTACGCGAGACGTGCACGGTGACGGCCTGGTCGCCGCTGCGGAACACCGCGCCCTCGTCGCTCACCTGCGTCTGGTGGTCGGCGCGCGCGTAGTCGAACGCGGGAATGCAGGTGACCCGGAACCGCATGCTGCCGCGGACCACTCGCAGCAGACGCACGAGCCGGTGCCGGTCGGTCGGGCGGTCGCCGGCGATCGGCATGAAATCGAGGAGCTCACCGACGCCGTCCGCGCTGAGGAACCGGGTGATCAGGATGGGTGTGCCGGGCAGGTAGAGCTGCTTGCTGACGTATTCGGTGTCGACCGGGACGACCTGAAAATAACCGCCCTTACGCCGGTCGAGCAGCCCGGCGAAGATGCTGGGCGAGTCGAACCGCGGCGCGCAGAACCAGTCCACGGTGCCGTCGGTAGACACCAGCGCCGCCGTCTGCAGATCGCCGATGAGTCCGTGGTCCTGGATCAAGGGGTAGGCGTCCACGGGGACCTCCGAAGTGCGGATGATGGGCGCCGGCCGGATCGGCGCCGCCTTCCTCGAGCGTGGCGCCGCCGCGGATCGACGGGGTGCGGATCGAGGCAGCACATCGCCGGAGAACGCGGGATTCACCCTCCGAGGGTGAGGCCGCGACCCGCCGGGAGGACAGAGCGTCGAGCGCGGAGGAGGCGGAGGCGAGATGGCCGGCAGCAGTACACCGCGCGCTGCGCGCGCCGCGGGCAGGGTGCTCGCACCATTGGCGCTCGCCCAGTTCATCTGTAGCTTCGCGGGCTCCAACATGAACGTGATGATCAACGACATCAGCCACGACCTGGACACCACCGTTCAGGGCGTGCAGTTCACGATCACGCTCTTCCTGCTGGTCATGGCCGCGCTGATGATCCCGGGTGGCAAGTTGACCGACCGCTACGGCCGGAAGCGGTGCTTCGAGGCGGGTCTCGTCCTGTACGGCATCGGGGCGCTGCTGAGCGCTGCGTCCCCGGGTCTGGGCGTCCTGATCCTCGGCAACTCGATTCTCGAGGGCGTCGGCACCGCCCTGCTCATCCCGCCCGTCTACATCCTCACCACGTTGCTCTACAAGGACATCACGTCGCGCGCCAAGGCGTTCGGCGCGATCAGCGCCATGGGTGGCGTGGGCGCCGCTACCGGACCGCTGATCGGTGGACTGATCACCTCGGCGATCAGCTGGCGCGCGGCCTTCGTCTTCCAGGCTCTGGTCATCGCCGTGATCCTCTGGTTGAGCCGGCGGGTCGTCGACCCGGTTCCCGCGGACCCCACCCGACCCTTCGACACCGTCGGTGCCATCCTGTCCGCGGTGGGCCTCATCCTCCTGGTGACGGGCATCATGACCGCGGACCAGAACCTCTGGCTGACGCTTTTCCTGATGGTCGCCGGCACCCTCGTCCTCGCCCTGTTCTTCTGGTGGCTGCGGGCCAGGGAGCGTGCGGGCAAGGAACCGCTGCTGCGAACGGCCCTGTTCCGCAACCACACCTCCAACCTGGGCCTCGTCACCCAGAACACCCAATGGCTGATGATCCTGGGCGTGTCCTTCGTCGTCGCCGCCTTCCTGCAGGTGGTGCGCGGCTACACCGCCATCCAGACCGGCGTGATCCTCACCGCCTTCACGGCGGGCCTCCTACTGTCGTCGCTCGCGGCACAGCGGCTGGCGAAGCGGTACGCGCAGCGGAGCCTGATCATCACCGGCTTCATCCTCGCCATCGCCGGCGTCGGCATCCTGCTCGCCCTGGTGTCGGCCTCGTCGCACGTCTGGGCGTTCCTACCCGGGCTCTTCGTCATCGGCCTCGGCGTCGGCACCATGCTCACCCCGTCGGTCAATATCGTGCAGTCCGCCTTCGACGAAGAAGAACAGGGCGAGATCTCCGGCCTGTCCCGCAGCGTCTCCAATCTCGGCTCCTCACTCGGCACCGCCATCGCCGGCACCATCCTGGTCGCCGGAATCACCGCCACCCCTCAGCGGGCGTACGCGCTCGCGCTGACCGTCCGGGCCGTCGCCGGCGCCATCGGCCTGTTCGCCGCGGCGTTCCTGCCGCGGACCACCGCCCCGGCGACGCGTCCGCACCCGACGACGGCAGACGCCGGTTAGGACCCGCGGCGCCGCCAAGGTCGGTGTCGCCGGGCTCAGCCCGGGCCGACCTGGAAGGTCCCGGTCAGCTCGGCGGTGGAGTCACCGCCGACCCAGACGTCGAAGACAGAGCTGTCGAGGACCCAGTCCCGCGCCGTGGTGCTCCAGTAGCGTCGCTGGTCGCGGCCGATGGTGAACCGCACCTGACGAGAGGTCTGCCCCGGGAGGACCACGCGCTGGAAGCCCTTGAGTTCGCGCACCGGGCGGGATGCGCAGCCGTGGCGCTGGTGGAGGTAGAGCTGCACGACTTCCGTGGCCTCGCGCTCGGAGGTGTTGGTCACCTGGACCGACACGGTGACGGTGCCGTCGCGGGGAATCGAGGGCGACTCGACGGTGAGATCGGCGTAGCTGAACCGGCCGTAGCTCAACCCACATCCGAACGGGAACAGCGGTGTGCTGGCCTCGTCCCAGTAGCGGCGTGCCTGGTTGTCCGGCTCGTGGGAGCGGGTGCGGGAGTAAATCATCGGGACCTGCCCGACGGTACGGGGCCAGCTGAACGGCAGCTTGCCACCGGGTGAGGCGGTCCCGAACAGCAGATTCGCCACCGCCGCACCGCCCTGGGTGCCGGGATACCAGATGTCGAGGATCGCCGGCACGTTCTCCGCGGCCCAGCGCAAGTCGAGCGGCCGCCCGTTCATCACCAGCAGCACGGTCGGCGTGCCGGTGGCGACCACCGCCTGAAGCAATTCCAGTTGCCGGCCGGGCAGCTCGATCGAGGAACGCGACGCCGCCTCACCGATCATGTTCTGCCACTCGCCTACGACGACGACCGCGACGTCGGCTGCGCCGGCGAGCTGCAGGGCGTGAGCGAACTCGGCGTCCTCATCGAAGCCTTGCGGATCCTCGGGACGGTTCCCGCCGAACATGTCGAACATGGATGGAAAGACGCGCTGCACGACGCGAATGCCGGGGGCGTAGTCGATCCGCACCTTGCCCCCGACCGTGCGCCGGATGCCGTCGAGCACGGTTACGGTCTCGTCGAGGTCGAAGTCGAACACCCAGGGACCGAGAGTGTCGCGTCGGGAGTCGGCGAGCGACCCGATCACCGCGAGGGAGCCGAGCCGGTCGACGTCGAGCGGCAGCAGGTCGCCTTCGTTGCGCAACAGCACGGCCGACCGTTCGGCGGCGACGCGCGCGACCTCGCGGTGCCGCGGATCGGCGAGGACCTCCCGGGCGCGGTCCTCGTCGACGTACGGGGCGTCGAAAAGGCCCAGCCGCAGTTTCGCTTCCAGGATCTTCCGCACTCGCCCGTCGATGACCTCCTCGGTGACGTCGCCGGACCGGAGGGCTTCGGGCAGGTGCGCGTAGGCCGGATCGACGATCGCCATCTCCATGTCCACCCCCGCGGTGACGGCGCGGGCGCCGGCGTCGGTCAGGTCGGCGGCGAACCCGTGCGTGACCAGATTCCGCACCGCGTTGGCGTCGCTGACCACGAAACCGTCAAAGCCCCACGTCTCCCGCAGCACCTCGGTGAACAGCCAGCGGCTCCCGGACGCCGGGACGCCGTTGAGGTCCATGTACGCGGTCATCACGTTGCCGGCCCCGGCCTCGACCGCGGCCTGGAACGGCGGGAAGTAGGTGTTCCACAGCTCGTACTCGGACAGGTTCACCTCGTCGTAGTCCCGGCCGCCGATGGCGGCCCCGTAGCCCGCGAAGTGTTTGGGGCCGGCGATGATGCGATCCGGCTGGGCGAAGTCGGCGCCCTGGAAGCCGCGTACCTGGGCGGCGGCGACGGCGGCTCCCAGGAACGGATCCTCGCCCGCGCCCTCGATGATCCGGCCCCACCGCGGATCCCGCGCGATGTCCACCATCGGGGCGAAGGCCCAATGGATGCCGACCGCACGGGCCTCCCGGGCGGCCACCGCCTGACCCCGTTCGATCGTCTCGAGATCCCACGAGGCGGCCAAGGCGATCGGCACCGGGAAGATGGTGCGCAGCCCATGGATGACGTCGAAACCGAACATCAGCGGGATGCCGAGACGATTGCCGCTCAGCGCCAGCCGCTGCAGTCGGTTGATCTCCGCCGGATCGGTCACGAACAGCAGCGATCCCGCCTCGCCGCGTTCGAGCGCCTCCTCGACCGTGCGGGGCTGGGCGTCCAGGTCCACCCCGAGGGCCGGTTCGATGTCCGCCGCTGCCGGGAGCCGGAAGTAGAAGAACTGGGTCAGCTGCCCAGCCTTTTCGGCCGGTGTCATCCGGTTCATCAGATCGTCGACTCGCGCCCGGATCCCGGCCGGGTCGTCGCCGCTGACCGGTCGCTCGGTCCGCTGCTCTGGCTGGCTCACCGCGATCACTCCACTCTCTGCACAGAGAATACGGTTGTCCCGACCGGGCGCGGCGGGGTTAGCGCTCGGGGCCGGGTGCGGCACGAGGCACGGCCGGAAGGGGTCGCAGGGCGCCGGTGACCAGCGCGGCCAGGCCGAGCACGACGGCGACCGCGACGAGCGCACGCAGCACGGTGACGTTCTGGCCCAGGTATCCGATCAGCGGGGGGCCGCCGAGGAAGGCGCAGTAGCCGATCGAGGCCACGACGCTGACCCGCCCGGCCGCGGCGGCCGGCTCGTCGGCGGCGGCGCTCATCCCGACCGGGAAGCCGAGGGACGCGCCGAGGCCCCACAGAATGACACCGGCGAATGCCAGGGGGGTGGTCGGGCTGAACACGAACAGCAGCACACCGGCGATGGCGAGCGCGGTTTGGCCGCGGATGACGGTCACCCGGCCGTACCTGGCGAGCAGGTGGTCAGCGAACCAGCGACCGGCGGTCATCGCGGCGAGGAACGCGGCGAACCCGACGGTTCCGATCACGGCGGGCTGCCGGTAGCCGTCGATGAGGGAGAGGCTGATCCAGTCGATGCCGGCACCCTCGGCGAACGCGAACGCCAGGACCACGATGCCGACCAGCAGCGTGCGGGGTTCACGCCAGCGGCGCAACGCGCTGGTGGTCCTCCCGCTGGCGTCGGCGGCGCTCGACCCGGCGTCCAGCTCGTCGGTGTCGGGGATGAACCTGCGCACCGCAGCCGGGACGACGACCGCCACGCCGACCGCGACCGCGAGAAAGTGCGTGGTCACCGGGACGTGCAGGGCGACCATCGCGGCGCCGACGAGCGCCCCGCCGACCGTTCCGATGCTGTAGCCGGCGTGGAACCGGGGCATCATCGCCCGCCCCAGCCGCCGTTCGACCGCGGCGCCCTGGACGTTCATCGCCACGTCCCAGGCGCCCGCGGAAAAGCCGAAGACGAACAGGCCGACCACGACGGGCCCGACACCCACCAGATAACCGGCCGCGACGGCGGCGAGCGCGACGCCCTGCAGGGCCGCCATGACGGTCACCGTCGGCCGGGAATGGAACCGGCTCACGATGATCCCGGCCAGCAGCAGCGCGGCGATCGAGCCGGCTGCGATCGACAGGAGCACCAGTCCGAGCTCGGCCGGGGTCAAGTGCAGCCGGTCACGGACCTGCGGAATCCGCGACGCCCAGCTGGCCATGGTGAACCCGCAGCCGATGAACGCGATGTAGGTGGCGCGGCTGGCGGCGGGCAGCCGAAGCTGCGCGGCCGCCTTCGTGGTTTCGCCGGTGCTCACGACCCTCCCGTCAATGGGTCTGGATGGCCTATTCCACCAGCACCTTCGGCACACGGCACGCCAGCGAGGTCGAACGGGACATGGGCGACCCGGCAGGTCCGGCACGACGCCCAACCTGGATCCTGGCTTGCGTGCTTTGCCCGGTGGAGGTGGAGCACCGGCTGGGACCGAACCGGCGACCGCTATTCAGATAGTGGCGACACCGGCGGTACGGAAAGCGAAGCGATGGGTCGGATCCATCGGAACATCGAATCGTCCGGTGGCAAGCCTGGCAGCCGTTCAACCGCAGTGACCAGGTCCTCCAGGCTGGCGCCTCGGATGGCGTGGTCGCTGCCTTGGATGTCACGTGCGTTGAACGAGCCCTTCTGGCCGCCCACGTCGAATATCGGGCCGCCATCATATGCCCAGGGGTAGATGGCCAGCTGCAGCTCCGCGCCGTCGACGGGCGGGTACTTCGCATACAGGGACGCAACCGCCGCCGCCGCGCTGTCGATGACCTCGGTCAGCGTCCATGCTCGGATATCGGCCGGTTCCACCCCCTCGCTGACGAAGAAGATCGACCAGCCGCTGCCCTTATCGGGTGCGGCAACGCCGGTGATCAAAGCGGCTGGCCTGCCGGATTTGCCTTGCCACCAGCGCCGCAGGAACGCGACCATCACCAGATGGTGGCAGACCTGCGCCACATCCGGCACGGCGCCGCGATCGTGATCGGGCACCTCATGGGCGTGCCAAGCGGAAGACCCAGCGATGACAGGCGTAAGCCCGGCCGGGCATCCCGCGCGACCAGGGGATTGTGGTGGAGCGGGTGACGGGAACCGAACCAGACCGCGCCACAGATCAGACAACGCCCATTTGTCCCTGATCGATGGGGTTGGGGCGGGGCGACCGGCGTGATCTTGGGGGCGAACTTGATCTTGGGGGGCGGCTCGGCGGATGGCGGGAAATTGCGCGGCGTGCGGCGGCCACGGCGGTTAGGTTGCCGGGCGTGAGCAGGATTGTTTCGGTCAACCTGGCGGTGCCGGAGCCCAACCCGGCCAAGGGCGTTGGTCTCACGGGCATCAACAAGCGGCCGGTTGATCACCTGGTCACCGTGCGCGCGCCGGGGCCTAAGACGACCGGGCTGCACAGCGGCCTGGTCGGTGACCAGATCTTCGACATCGAGCACCACGGCGGCGACGACCAGGCCGTTTACGCGTACGCGCGGGAGGACTACGACTGGTGGCAGGCGCGGCTGAGCCGCCGGCTGACCAA
>DATDJX010000117.1:0-3908 GCA_036520275.1 Asanoa sp. | reverse complement strand
CGCGCGATCGCGTCGGCCACCGCGGCGGTGCGGTAGCCCTCCCGCGCCGACCCCCGGTCGGCGAGGTAGGCGAGGACCTCCTCCGCGACGGACCCGCATTCGCCGACCACGCCGAGGTCGACCGGCCGGTGCGCGCCGAGGGCGGCGTCGTCGAGGTCGACCTGCGCGACGGTCGCGTCATCGGCGATCAGCCGACCGTGCCGCATCGTCCACATGTTGAGGGCGCAGCCGAACCCGACGACGAGGTCCGCGTGCGAGATCAGGTCGGCCGCGGTGGGGGAGGCGAACCCGCCGGAGATGCCGACGGAGTACGGGTCGCCGTGGAAGAGCCCATTCGCCACCGCCGACGTGGCCAGCAGCGACCCGGTGACCGCGCCGAGCCGCCGCAGCTGCGGTCCGGCACCGCGGGCTCCTCGGCCGGCCACGATGACCGGTCGCCGCGCCCGCTCGAACAACGCGGCGAGCGCCGCCACGGCGTCCTCGGCCGGGCGGACCGGCGCCGCACGCGGTACCGGTGCCACCGGGCGCGCCGCGTCCACCGCCACCTCGAGCGCCTGGACGTCCAGCGGCAGGTTCAGGACCACGGTGCGCCGATCGTTGCGGGCCGTCCGGTACGCGCGGACGGTGTCCGCCACCGCCGAGTGACCACTGTGGACGCGCTCGGCGACGGCACCGACGCTGCGGGCGAACCCCGGCTGGTCCATGGCGAAGTTCGAGGTGACCGCGGCGCCCGCCGCCTCCGCCGCCAGCACCACCAGCGGCGTCCGGCTCTTCGCCGCCTCGCAGATGCCGGTGGCGGCGTTGGTCAGCCCGCATCCCTGGTGGACGGAGAGCAGGGTGACTGCGCCGGACATCCGGGCAAATGCGTCCGCCATCGTGGCCGCACCGGCCTCGTGCCGGGTCGCCGTGAACCCGACGCCGTTTGCCCGCAGTGCGTTGGTCACCCGGAAGTTGCCGCTGCCGACGACGCCGAAACAGTGTCCGACCCCGAGCCTGGCCAGCGTCCGGCCCACCACGTCGGCAACGGTCGTGGGCATCACCGACCGTCCACAAGCGCCAGCACGCGGGTCGGGCTGCCGGTCCCTCCGACGATGGGCAGGGGCGCGACGATGACCATCGCACCGGTCGGCGGCAGCTGCGCGAGGTTCTGCAGCGACGTGACGCCGTACTTGTCGTTGCCCAGCAGGTGGAAGTGTGCGGGGAACGGCGGCTCCAGCCCGCCCGCGGTGCCCGCGTCGATGCCGACCGTCTCCACACCGAACCCCGAGATCGGCGTGCTCTTCGCCAGCCACTCGGCACAGGCCGCGGAGATGCCGGGCGTGTGCGAGCCGGTCTCGTCGGCGTTGAGGAACCGCTCCTGCGAGTCCGCGTACCTGTCCCAACCGGTCCGGTACAGCAGCCAGGTGCCCTCCGCCAGCTCGCCGTGCTCGGCGGTCCACGCCTCGACGTGGTGCACCTCGAGGAGGAAGTCGGGATCGGCCGCCGCTTCCGCGCTGAAGTCCATGACCGCTGCCGGACCCACCAGCCGGCTCGCCGATATCTGTGACACGTCGTGCCCGTCCCGTCCGGTGACCCAGTGCACGGGGGCGTCGAGATGCGTCCCGATGTGCTCGCCGGTCCGGATGTTGTGGTGCTTCCAGAACGGACCCGGTGCGTCGTACGCGCTCACCTGCTCGAGGCTGAAATCCACGAGGTTCGCGAACGGCTCCGGCAGGCGCAGCGTGGGTGTGCTCGACGACAGCGGGTTGGTGAGGTCGACGACCCGGATCGTGCCCGATCCGATGGCCGCGGCCAGATCTGCGACGGACGTCATTGGCGTGCCTCCTGACCTGACGGGCTGTGGTTCCCATACGTTCGGCCGCCGGCGGGACGAACCGCAACCCGCCGACCCTAGATTACGGTCTGCTAACGGGCGTCACGGATACGCTATCGTTATCCGAGCCGTACGTGCCGACCGGGAGGGACGCGGTGGCCGAGTTTCACCTGAGCGCCGAGCACCAGCGGTTCGCCGGCTGGGCTCGGGAGACGGCGGCCGGGAAGGTGGCCCCGCTCGCCCGGCACGACGGCCGCGTCAACCGACCGCTGCTTCAGGCGATGGGCGAGCTCGGACTCCTGCGCGGCCTCTTCGGCGGCACCGGCGACCGACCCCGCGATGCCGCGGCGCTGCAGCTGTGCCTCCTGCGCGAGGCGATCGCCCAGGTCAGCGGCGAGGCCGAGACCGCGTTGGCGCTGCAGGGCCTGGGCAGCTACCCCATCTTGCAGTCGGGTGTGCCCGAGCTCGCGGCCCGGTGGATCCCGCGGGTCGTCGCGGGCGAGGCCGTGGCGGCCTTCGCCCTCTCCGAGCCCGGAGCCGGCTCCGATGCGGCGGCACTCGCGCTGCGGGCCGACCGGGACGGCGCCGGATGGCGGCTTACCGGCGAGAAGATGTGGATCTCGAACGCACCCGACGCGGACATCTACTCGGTGTTCGCGCGGACGACGCCCGACGCCCGCGGCAAGGGCGTGACCGGGTTCGCCGTGCCCGGCGCGAGCGACGGGCTGTCCGGCGAGCCGCTGGACATGCTCTCCCCGCACCCGATCGGGCGTCTGGTCTTCGACGGTGTGTACGTCGGTCCGGAGGCGGTGCTGGGGGAGGTGGACGGCGGCTTCGCCGTCGCCATGCGGACCCTGGACCTGTTCCGGCCCAGCGTCGGCGCGTTCGCCGTCGGCATGGCTCAGGCGGCGCTGGACGCCACCGTGGCGCACGTGCGGACCCGGCAGGTGCACGGCGGACCGCTGGCGCGGCAGCAGGCGGTCGCCCACCGGATCGCCGACATGGCGACCCAACTCGAAGCCGCCCGCCTGCTCGTCTACGCCGCCGCGGCCGCGTACGACGCGGGGGAGCGGCCGAAGGAGCAGAGCCGTCGGGCGGCGATGGCCAAACTGTTCGCCACCGAAGCGGCGCAGCAGATCGTCGACGGATGCGTGCAACTGCACGGCGCGGTCGCGCTGCGCAGCGGCCATCTGCTCGAGCAGCTCTACCGGGATGTACGCTCGTTGCGCATCTACGAAGGCGCGTCCGAGATCCAGCGAACCATCATCGCCCGAGAGCTGATCGGCATGGATGCCACCCGATGACGACGCCTTACCGGTTCCACGCATCGCCCAGGCTGACCACGTCGTGGAACAACTTCCGGTTCGCCAAGGCGGACGGCGTCGCGACCGTGACCCTGGACCGCCCGGAGAAGCTGAACCCGCTCACCTTCGAGAGCTACGCCGACCTGCGCGACCTGCTCGCGGAGCTGCCGCACCACCGGGACGTGCGCGCGCTGGTCATCCGCGGCGAGGGCAAGGGGTTCTGCGGCGGCGGCGACGTCGACGAGATCATCGGTGAGCTGATCAAGATGGAGCCGCGCGACCTGATGCTCTTCACGAAGATGACCGGCGACGTGATCCGCGCCATGCGCGAGTGCCCGATCCCCATCATCAGCGCGGTCCACGGAATCGCCGCGGGTGCCGGCGCGGTCGTCGCGCTGGCGTCGGACTTCCGGGTGGTCAGCACGGCCGGTCGGTTCGCGTTCCTGTTCACGAAGGTCGGGCTGTCCGGCGGCGACATGGGGGCCGCGTATCTGCTGCCGCGCGTGGTGGGCCTGGGCCGGGCGACCGAGCTGCTGATGCTCGGCGGCACGATCGACTCGGCGACCGCCGATCGGTACGGTCTGGTGTCCCGGCTCGTGGCCGACGACGTGATCGACACCGCGGTGGCCGCGCTCGCGCGTACGCTCGCTGACGGACCGACCCTCGCCCTCGCCCAGACCAAGTCCCTGCTCACCCGCGAGCTGGACATGCCGATGTCCGCAGCGATGGAGCTCGACGCGATGACCCAGGCCCTGCTGATGACCACAAAGGACCATGCCGAGTTCCATGCC
>DATDJX010000116.1:0-2149 GCA_036520275.1 Asanoa sp. | reverse complement strand
CTTCACGATCTCAATGGAGCTGACCGTGCTGGTCACGCGATCGGTGCTCCAGCCGGTCGACAGGCTGCTCGAGGCCACCGAGGCGGTGAAGCGGGGAGATGTCGACGCGCGCGTTCCGATCACCTCCGGCGACGAGCTCGGCCAGCTCGCCGGCAGCTTCAACGCGATGATGGACGGGCTCTCCGAGCGGGAGGCGCTGCGCGAGGCATTCGGCGCGTACGTGGACCCGGACGTGGCCGAGCGGGTGCTGGAGGAGGGCGAGCTGATCGAAGGTCAGGAGCGCGAGGTCACGGTGATGATCCTCGACGTGCGCGACTTCACGGAGTTCGCCGAGCGCTCCAGCGCGCGCGAGACGGTCGCGTTCCTCAACGACCTGTTCGGGATCGCGGTGCCGTGCGTGACGAAGCACGGCGGGCACGCCAACAAGTTCCTCGGGGACGGCCTGCTGGCCGTGTTCGGCGCCCCCGAGCGGCGCGACGACCACGCGGACCGCGCGGTCGCGGCGGCGCGCGGGATCGCCGAGAGCGCGGCCGAGCACTTCGGCGACGAGGTGCGGTTCGGGATCGGCGTGAACTCCGGCCCGGTGGTGATCGGGTCGGTGGGAGGCGGCGGCCGGCTCGAGGTCGCGGTGATCGGCGACCCGGTGAACGTGGCGGCGCGTGTGGAGCACCTCACCAGGGAGACAGGCGACACGATCTTGATCACCGAGGCCACGCGCTGCCTAATGGTTCGGGACCGAACCATTGGCCGCGAGCTCGCATCCCGAGGCGAGTTTGCGCTGAAAGGCGTGTCGGAACCTGTGCCGATTTATGCCATTCCGACACCCCTGGACGAAAATTCGAGTCGGGCGCAAAAAACCCCTCAAGCTCGGGCATAACGGTGCCGAAGAGGTACACGTGGCCCCCTTCCACCCCCTGCGTTACGAGACGCGGGCGTTCGTTACCCGTGCACTCGCCGCGTTCGCGCTGTTCGTCGCGACCGCATTCGTACTGCTCGCAGGCATCGGGGTCCACATCGCCAGTGCCGAGGCCAAGAAGGACAAGGGGGCCGCTGAGGGCACGGGCGTCGTTGTCCAGGATGGTCAGACCGCCGAGCCGGTGGAGAACGGCAACGGCAACGGGAACGGGAACGGCAACACCGGGGACGGCAACGGCAACGGCTGGGGCAAGGGCGGCGCCGACAAGGCGGACCCGCCCGACCCCGTAGAGCCGGAGACCCCGCCGACCCCGGCCAGCCCGACGCCGCCCACCGATCCGGCTCCGTCGCCGAGCGACGACAGCGGCGACGGCAAGGGCAACGGGGGCGACACGCCCACGCCGACGGGCGGCGGCAAGGGCAACACGGCCGACCCGGAGCCGGCTCCGACCGGCACCACCGGCGGCACCGACCCGACCGCGCCGGACAACTCGGGCACGCCGAGCCCCACCGCAGAGGCGCCCACCCCGGGCGCGGTGCAGTCGCTCGGCAGCGACGGCCCCACCCCCGCTCGCACCAACCGCATCCGCTTCCGGCGCGCCGTGAAGCGGCAGCGCGCGCTGCCGAACCCCGGCGCGGTCGCCGGCGTGGGCGGCACGCAGGCCGAGTTCCAGCCGGCCCCGGCCGCGGCTGCTCCGCCGTTCGAGAACGTCGGCAAGGCCCAGGGCGGCGGCGACGGGAGCGCCAACGCGACCGACCGCCGCGCGCGGCCGGACGAGGCCAAGACGACGAAGACCGGCCCGCCGATCATCCGCTCGGTGCCGCAGTTCGTGAACCAGGTGCCCGTGGCGCTCAAGGGCGCGCTCGCGGTCGCCGGCGTGCTAGCCGCGCTGCTCGGCTTCGCCGCGCTCATGACCATGCTTCGCAACCGCTCACTCGACCGCCAGCGCCGTGAGCTCCTCCAGGAGGTCGGCCTGCTCCAGAGCGCGCTGCTCCCGCCGGTCCCGGACCGCGTGGGCGGCCTGCGCACCTCGGTGGCCTACCGGCCCGCCGACGGACCCGGCGCGGGCGGCGATTTCTACGACGTGCTGCCGCTTCCGGGCGGCCGCGTGGGCTTCATCCTCGGCGACGTGTCCGGCCACGGCCGCGGCGCCCTGGCCCGCACCGCCTTCATGCGCTACACCCTGCGCGCCTACCTCGAGGCAGGCCTCGAGCCGCGCGTGGCCCTGCAGGT
>DATDJX010000115.1:0-2781 GCA_036520275.1 Asanoa sp. | reverse complement strand
ATGCCGAGGCAGAGGACGACCGTGGAGGACAGGCCGGCGTCCGCGGCCGTCGCGCCGGTGACGACGATCGACTCGCCGAGCGCGATGATGATGAAGCCCTGGCAGCGGTCGGTGAAGTGGCCGCCCTCGATGTCGTAGTCGCTGGTCACGGCGCGGCCCCGGCGCGGCAGCCAGTAGCCGGCCACCGGGGCGCACAGGTCGAGCACCACGGCCGGGATCCACAGCAGCAGCCGCCGATCGCCGGGCAGCGCCGCGCCCGCCAGCCACAGCACGCCGGACGCCGCGCTCCAGCCGACGAGGCGCTCGAAGACGTCGCGCAGCGGCTGGTCGCGGCGCAGCAGGGTCGCGGCCGCGGCGTTGCGCCCGACCTGCAGCGCGACGTAGCTGACCGCGAACAGGGTGCCATGCGCTCCGAACGCGCCCGGCAGAGCGGCGGCCATGAGCAGGCTCGCGAGCATCACGCCGGTGAGCACCGCGCGCACCGCCGGCGACGCCGGGTCGAACCAGTTGGCCATCCAGGTGGTGTAGATCCACGCCCACCACACGATCAGCAGCAGGAACGCCGCCCGCGCGACCCCGGCGACCGTGAGATCGTCGAGGATCATGTGCGACAGCTGCGTGACCGCGAAGACGTAAACCAGGTCGAAGAACAGCTCGACCGTGGTGATCGGCTGCGTGATGCCCTCGCCTCGCGGGCGCAGGTGGTGTGTCAGTGGTCGCGGGATCATCACGGCCGCAGGCGGTGCAGGAACAGCGTCGAGTCGAACAAGCCCGCGTCGATCGGTCGTGCGCCAGCAGACGGCGGAGACAATGGCTCGATCGACAGCGGGTCCGTCGTCGCGGCGATGTCCGCGATCGGGCTGATTCCGATCGGGCTGAAGGGATCCAACGCGAGTGGGTCTGTGCAAGGGCGCATGCGAGGCGAGGGGCGTCAGGTGGGGATCAGGCGGCCACGCGCAGCGCCGCGGCCTCGAGGATGAGGTGAGTGGTCGCGTCGGGGTGAGAGACGGGGATCGCGTGCGACGCGCCCGGGATCTCGATCGTGCGGTGCGCCTGGGCACGCTCGGCCATGTGATGCTGCAGAGCGGCGGGGATGATGCGGTCGTCCTCGCCGATCAGGAACCACGAGGGCACGTGCTTCCACAGCGGACGCTCGCCTGACGGCTCGACGAGCGCCTCCTGGGTGGCGGGGCGCTGCGTCGCCGCCATCAGTGCGGCCTGCGGCGCGGGGACGTCCTGGCAGAAGATGTCGTGGAAGCCGTCCCGAGCGATGTAGAGGTCGGTCGTTCCGTCGCTGCGCGGGACCGGCCGCGCCGTCTCCTCGCCGAGCATGCTGCCCGGGAACATGGCCGCGAGCTGGAAGCAGTTCTCACCGGCGGCCGGGGCGAATCCGTTGGCGTAGACGAGCCCGACGATCTCGCCGGCGTCGGAGTCGACGTTCGACATCACTGCGCCCCCGTAGGAGTGAGCGACGAGGACGACGGGGCCCTCGATAGAGCGGACGACGTCGCTGACCGCCTGGGCGTCGGTGGCGAGCCCGCGAAGGGGGTTGGCGGCGGCGACGACGTCGTGGCCCGAGGCCAGGAGGCGGTCGACGACGCCGTCCCAGCTTGCGGATTCGGCGAAGGCACCGTGGACGAGAACGACGGTGGGGCGCATGAGAGCTCCTTTCGGTTGGGCGGAACGGTTGCCACGGTGACGCCTCGTGGTCGCCCGCCGCTTCCGTATGAGGCCCTAGTCGGTGCCCCGGTCTGCGGTCCCAGTGGCCGAGTGCAAGCGTGCTCGCCCAGGGCGGCGTAGCTTTTGGCGACATGCCCTCCACACAGACGACGGACCTCCAGACCCGATGTGATCTGCTGCGGTCGCTGCACCGCCCCGGCGACCCCCTACTGCTTCCGAACGCGTGGGACGTGGCTACGGCGAGAGCCGTGGTCGCTGCCGGGTTTCCCGTGGTCGCGACCACCAGCGGCGGCGTGGCCGAGACGCTCGGCTATGAGGACCACGAGGGTGCACCGGGCGATGAGATGCTCGCCGCGGCCGCGCGGATCGCCAGAGGCGTCGAGGTGCCCGTGACGGTCGACGCCGAGGCCGGCTACGGGATGGCGCCCGCCGAGCTGGTCGCTGCGCTGCAGAGCGCCGGGGCCGCCGGCTGCAATCTCGAGGACACCGACCACACCGACGAGAGCCTCCGCGATCCCGACCGCCACGCGGAGTGGCTGACGGCGGTTCGCCAAGACGCGTCGGCGGAGGGCTATCGGCTCGTGATCAACGCCCGGGTGGACGTCTTCCTCGGTCCCTTTCTCGCCGGTGCCGGCCCCGGGACCCAGGAGGAGCTCGTTCCCGAAGCGCTGCGGCGCGCGAATGCCTACCTCGAGGCCGGCGTCGACTGCGTGTATCCGATCACCCTGTGGGAGACGGACGCGTTGCGCCGCTTCATGTCGGAGGTCCGCGGTCCGGTGAACGTGGTACGCCTGCCGCAGGCGCCGTCGCTCGCCGCGCTGGCCGCGCTGGGCGTGGCCCGCGTGAGCTGGGGACATCTGCTGTACCGCGGCGCGATCGCCCACTTCGAGGAGCAGCTCGCCTCCCTTCAGGTGTGAGAAGGGCGATATGCGCGTCGTCGGGTCGGGGATCACCTCGCGGGGATCTCGACGATGCCGTTGACCGGTGAGCCCACGGCGATCCCGCCGAGCGCGCCGGCGATGTCGTCGGCCGCCACGGGCTGAATGAGCGTCGCATGGACGATCGAGTACGGGATCGAGGACTGCTTGATCAGCTCCTCTT
>DATDJX010000114.1:0-3033 GCA_036520275.1 Asanoa sp. | reverse complement strand
GACGATGACCGGTGAGGCGCTGCCCGTGGAGCGCCGCCCGGGCGACACGGTCTTCGCCGGCACCAGCGTCGAGCACGGGGAGATCGAGGTGCGGGTGGATCGCGTCGGGCTCGATACCGCGCTCGGTCGGATCGTGCGCGCCATCGAGCGCACCGCCGACGAGAAATCCGATATCCAGGCCTTCGCCGAGCGCCTGGCCGATCGCGACGTCGGCCGGACCCTCGGCCTCGCCGCGCTGGGCACGGCGGTCTCACGTAACCTCGACGCCGGCACCGCAATTCTAGTGTCCGACTACGGCATGGCCGCCCGGGTCGGCATCCCCACCGCCATCCTCGGCTCCATCGACCGCGCCTACCGTCGGGACATCCTCATCAAGGGACCTCGGGTTCTGGAAAATCTCGCCCGGGTCGACACGGTGGTCTTCGACAAGACCGGCACGCTCACGGTGGGCGCGCCGCGCGTGACCCGCATCGTGCGGTACGGCCCGCTCTCGGAGGACCAGATCCTGGGGCTGGTGGCCGCCGCCGAGCGGCCGTTCCACCATCCCGTCGCGCGGGCGGTGGCCCGCCTCGCCGCCGAGCGCGGCGTCGCGGTACCGGAGGCGGTGATGACGTCGGAGCGGGTCGGTCTCGGGCTGGAGGTCCGGGTCGGCGACGCTCACGTTCTGATCGGCAGCCGGCGCCTGATGGAGCGTCACGAGATCCCGCTCCGGGCCGCGCTCGAGGACGAGCGCACCGCCCTCGCGGTGGGCGCCTCACCCCTCTTTGTGGCCGTCAACCGCCGGCTGGCCGCCCTGCTCGTCCTTCAAGATCAGCTGCGTGACGACGCGCCCGAGGCCGTGCAGGCGCTCCGCGCCCGGCAGATGCGCAACGTCATCCTTCTCTCGGGCGACCACGCCGAGGCCACGCGCGTGATCGCCGAGTCCCTGGGGCTGCGCCACCATTCCGCGGAACTGCTGCCGGAGGACAAGGCGCGGCTCATCGCCGAACTGAAAGCCGAGGGCCGCGTGGTGGCCATGGTGGGTGACGGCGTGAACGACGCGCTGGCGCTGGGCGAGGCGCATGTCGGCATCGCCGTGCCCGGCGGGGCCGAGGTCGCGACCGAGGCCGCCGACGTCGTCCTGCTCCGCGGGGGGCTCGATCGCGTGGTGCTCGCCCTCGACCTGGCGCGCGAGAGCATCGACGGCGTCCGGCGCACGCTCGGCATCGCGGCGCACGCCAACCTGATCGTCGTCGGCCTGGCGTCGTTCGGCTTCGCCCGGCCGATGGCCAGCATCCTCTTGACGCATGGCACCACGGTGGCCGCCGCCCTCCTGAACACCTCGGCGGCGGGTCGGCTGATCGTCCCCAACCCCCCGGCATTGGACAGACCGTAAAAAACATGTACGACTGGCGACACGTCGCTGTCACACTGGTTCCGTACCCTGATAAGCAGAAGCACTGCATTCTGAGTTCGAAGGGGGGAAGCGGTGATGATCGTGTCGCTGCTGATGGGTCTCGTCGCCGAACTCGTGTTCGATACCGCCTCGTCGATGCGGCGGGCGTACGGGACGGAGATCGATCGCTACTGCCAGGATCGCGGCTTCCGCTCGACGCCGCCCAAGGCCACGCCCACCCGCTAGTTCGCCTTCCCGCGCCCCGCCGCCGGCGGGCGCACGAGGCTTGACGGTGCCCGCGACCGTCACTGCCGTTTCCCATGCCGTGCCGGGACGGGCCCGGCTCCGCGTGCCCGGCGTCCGCGGCAAGCCGCTGCTCGCCAGCCGCCTGGCCGATCGTCTCTCGAGCGACGGCGGCGTGTACCAGGTCCGGGCCAGTGCAGTGACCGGCAGCCTGCTCGTGTCCTTCGACCCGGCTCGCCTGGACGTGCGGGCCTTGATGCTCGCAGTGCGACGCCATTCCCGCCTCGTCGACGAACGCACCAATGGCCATCGCGCGTCGACCGACGTCTGGCACCAGCTGCCCGCGTCGGAGGTCATGAACCGACTGAGCACCCCCGGCTCCAGGGGACTGTCGACCCAGGAAGCCGAGAGTCGACTGGCCATCGTCGGCGCCAACCGGCTTCCCACGCCGGAGCCCAAGTCGTCGCTGGCGATCCTCAGCGGACACCTCACCTCGCTGCCCGTGCTCCTCCTGGGCGGCGCCGCGGCGCTGTCGCTCGTGAGCGCGGCGCCGATCGAGGCGGCCGTCATCCTGGCGGTCGTCGCCGCGAACGCCACGGTCGGCTACGTCACCGAGCGTCGGGTCGAGCGCGTGCTGACCTCGCTGCGGAGCACCACCACGCCCCGCGCGCTCGTCCGTCGTGACGGCGTCGAGACGACGCTGCCAGCCGCCGCCGTGGTGCCGGGCGACGTGCTCGTGCTCAAGGCCGGCCACGACGTGCCGGCCGACGCACGCCTCATCGAGGTCGATGGCCTGGGCGTCGACGAGTCCGCCCTCACCGGCGAGAGCGTACCGGTCGCCAAGACCGTCTCGGTGCCGGCCGGCCTGAACGGGGCGCTGGGCGATCGCGTCAACATGGTGCACGCCGGGACGGTGATCGCCGAAGGCTCCGGCCTGGCGGTCATCACCGCCACCGGCGGTGACACCGAGATCGGCCGGATCCGTGCGCTCGTCGCGGATGCCGGCTCACCGCCGACGCCGCTCGAGCAACAGCTGGACCGCACCGGGCGGCGTCTGGTCGGGCTCTCGCTCGGCGCCTGCGCGGCTGCCCTCGGCCTGGGCGTGCTGCGCGGCGTTCCCCTGCTCGAGATGGCGCGCAGCGCGATCTCCCTGGCCGTCGCCGCCGTGCCGGAGGGCTTGCCAGCGGTGGCGACGACGACACTGGCCCTGGGGACCCAGCGGATGCTGCGACGTGGCACCCTCGTGCGACGCCTGTCGGCCGTCGAGAGTCTCGGCGGCGTCACGGTCATCTGCGCGGACAAGACGGGCACGCTCACCGAGAACCGTATGACCGTGGACTCCTGGTGCATCGGCCGGCGCGAGTACGGGCAGGGTCCGGAGCTGGCCGAGGAGCGCGACAACGACGCCGGCCTCG
>DATDJX010000113.1:0-32520 GCA_036520275.1 Asanoa sp. | reverse complement strand
ACGCGGTGCGCATCAACGGCAAGAAGGCGCGGTACGCGGTCGACGCCGTCGCGACCGTCATCGACGGCGAGGCACCCGCGCTGGCGAAGGCGCTTGCCAAGGTGCAGTCGCTGCTGGGCGACCACCAGGACGCGGCGGTCGCGGCGCAGACGTGGGTCGACATCGCGCGCCAGCAACCGGCCGACCACGCGCTCGCGGTGACCGCGGGCCGCCTGTTCGAGCGCGAGCGGGCAGCCGTGCGGGAGGCCCGCGCCGGGTTCCCGAAGGCCTGGCGCAGCGCGGCGCAACCACGGCGCACGGCGTGGTTGCCGTGACGACGACCGTCCGGGCCGCCGGCGGCGTCGCCTGGCGGCCCACCGGCGACGGTGTGGAGATCTGCCTCATCCACCGACCGCGCTACGACGACTGGTCGCTGCCGAAGGGAAAGCTCGAGAAGGGCGAGCACCCGCTCGTCGCCGCGGTCCGCGAGGTCGGCGAGGAGACCGGCGTGCGGGCGATCCCGCAGATCCGGTTGCCCAGCGTGCACTACACGGTCGACGGCGGGCCGAAGACCGTCGACTACTGGTCCATGCGCTACGTCGCCGAGGAGCCGGCGCTGATGACCACCGAGGCCGACGCGGTGAAGTGGCTGCCGGTCGACGTCGCCGCCGACCGCCTGTCGTACGGCCATGACCTGGACGTGGTCGGCGCCTTCGCCGCCCTGCCGGCGGTGACCGCCGCATGCATGCTGATCCGGCACGCGGACGCCGGCAAGCGCGGCACGTGGTCGGGACCGGACGATGCCCGGCCGCTCGACGCGCAGGGCTGGCGGGAAGCCGGGGCCATCACGACGGTGGCCTCGTCCATCATGCCGCGGCGGCTCGTGTCCGCGACGGCCGTGCGGTGTCGGCAGACGCTGCAGCCGTTGGCCACCCTCCTGGATCTGCCGATCCGCGCCGACTCCGCGTTCGACGAGCCTCGGCCCGGCCAGAATCCCGACGAGAACGCGCTCGCCGCGGCCGCCCTCCTGGTGGCGCTTGCCGCCGAGGTCGACACCTTCGTGGTCTGCAGCCAGGGCAAGGTGATTCCGTCCGCGCTGGCGCACCTCACGGGAACCGCGGACGCCGACTACACGACCGAGAAGGGCGACGGCTGGCTGCTCGCCTTCGATCGCGACCGCCTGGTCGGCGCCGATCGGTTGCGCCTGCGCGACCGGCGCGACGTCGACGCGGGATGAGCATCGCGGCCAACGGCCGGTGGCCAGATTCCGTCGTGGTGGCCCGCGGACGTCGATGACCACGACATCGGTCCGCTTTCGGGGTTCGGCCCATCCGCCGCGTCCACAGCGGACGGGCGGGCACACGGAGAGAGGGCGCCCGCCGGGCCCGGCGGGCGCCTCTCACGTCTCGTAGGGGCTAGCGAGCCTTCCGGGCCGGCGCCTTCTTGGCGGGGGCCTTCTTGGCGGCGGTGCCGGTCTTCTTGGCCGGCGCCGCCTTGGTCGCGGTCTTCCTGGCGGGGGCGGACTTTGCGGCCGTCGACTTCGTTGCCGTGGCCTTGGTCGCCGTCTTGGCGGTGGTCTTCTTCGCGGCGGCAGCCTTCGGCACCCGACCGCTGGCAACCATGTCCTTGAAGCCGGCACCGGCGCGGAACGCCGGCACAGACGTCTTCTTGACCTTCACCGCTTCGCCGGTGCGCGGGTTGCGGGCCGTACGGGCACCGCGGACACGCTTCTCGAAGACACCGAATCCGGTGATCGCCACGCGGTCGCCCTTGGTGACCGCGGACTGGACCTCCGCGAGAACTGCGTCGAGCGCCGCCGTCGCCATCTTCCGGTCCCCCAGGCGAGCGGCGAGCGCCTCGATGAGCTCGGCCTTGTTCACGACTTCCCTCCGAACGTTTCAACTGGACTCAACGCGAGCCATTCTGCGCGCACGGTATGCCCCGTGTCATCCGTACACAAACATCGGCAACGAAAAAAGGCGTTGTGTCGTAACGGATTCGCCCCCTCCGGCTCGGCCGGAGGGGGCGAAATCACCTGTGGGATCGGGCAAACGGGCTATGCGACCGCGGGCAGGAACGGCGGACGCCGCCCCTCGTACGCGGTGATGGCGTCCTCGTGCCGCTGCGTCAGACCGATGTCGTCCAGGCCTTCCAGGAGACGCCATCGGCTGAAGTCGTCGAGCGGGAAGGCCCACGTCCGGCCGCTTGCGCGTACCTCCCGGGCCCCGAGGTCGACGGTGATCTCGGTCCGGGGGTCGGCCTCGACGAGGTCCCACAACCCTTCCACCACGGGCAGCTCGAGCTGGACCGGCAGCAGCCCTTCCTTCAGCGCGTTGCCCCGGAAGATGTCGCCGAACCGCGGCGAGATCACGGCGCGGAAACCCCAGTCACGCAAAGCCCAGACGGCGTGCTCGCGCGACGAGCCGGTGCCGAACTCCGGTCCGGCCAGGAGAACGGTGGCGCCGGCATACGCCGGGGCGTTGAGCACGAACCCGGGATCGTCGCGCCACGCCTTGAACAGTCCGTCCTCGAACCCCGAGCGGGTGACCCGCTTGAGGTAGACGGCAGGGATGATCTGGTCGGTATCCACGTTGGACCGCCGCAGCGGCATCGCGGTGCCGGTGTGCACGGTGACCTTGTCCATGTCTGCTCTCCTGCTCACAGGTCGGCGGGCGAGGCCAGCCGGCCGACGACGGCGGTCGCGGCCGCGACGGGCGGTGACACCAGGTGCGTGCGGCCGCCGCGTCCCTGGCGGCCTTCGAAGTTGCGGTTGGACGTGGACGCGGCGCGCTCGCCGGGCGACAGCGTGTCGGGGTTCATGCCCAGGCACATGGAGCAACCGGCGAACCGCCACTCTGCGCCGGCCTCGGTGAACACTTTGTCGAGGCCTTCCCACTCGGCCGCCTCGCGCACCTTGGCGGAACCGGGAACCACGAGCATCCGTACGCCGTCGGCGACGTGGTGGCCGCGGATCACCTCGGCCGCGGCCCGCAGGTCTTCCAGCCGCCCGTTGGTGCACGAGCCGACGAACACGACGTCCACCGGGATGTCGCGTATCGGCGTGCCCGGCGCGAGGTTCATGTACTGCAGCGCACGCGCCGCCGCGGCGCGCTCCGCCTCCGTGTCGAAGTCGCCGGGCGCCGGAACGGATCCGTTCAGCGGCACGCCCTGAGCCGGGTTGGTCCCCCAGGTGACGAACGGGCTGACGCTGCCCGCGTCGAGCCGCACCACGGTGTCGAAGACGGCGCCCTCGTCGGTGGGCAGGCTGCGCCAGTAGTCCAGCGCCGCGTCCCAGCGGTCGCCCTGCGGCGCGTGGGGACGGCCCTTGAGGTAGCCGAACGTCGTCTCGTCCGGCGCGATCATCCCGGCCTTGGCGCCCCACTCGATGGACATGTTGGCGATCGTCATCCGGCCCTCCATGGAGAGGTTGCGGATGGCCTCGCCGCGGTACTCCACGATGTGGCCGCGGCCGCCGCCGGTGCCGACCTGCGCGATCAACGCGAGCACGAGATCCTTCGCGGTGACGCCGGGTGCCAGCTCGCCGACCACGTCGACCGTCATGCTCTTCGGTCGCGACTGCGGCAGCGTCTGCGTCGCGAGCACGTGCTCGACCTCGCTGGTGCCGATGCCGAACGCCAGCGCGCCGAAGGCGCCGTGGGTGGCGGTGTGCGAGTCGCCGCAGACGATCGTCATGCCGGGCTGGGTGACGCCCAGCTGCGGGCCGATGACATGCACGATGCCCTGGTTCTCGTCGCCCAGCGGGTGCAGGCGGATGCCGAACTGCGCGCAGTTGCGCCGCAGCGTCTCGATCTGCGTGCGCGACGTCGGGTCGGCGATCGTCAGCGGGTCGCCGCGACGGGCGTTGAACGACGGGTCGGCGTAACCCGTCGGGGTGTTGTGGTCTTCGGTCGCCAGCGTCAGGTCGGTGCGCCGTACGCGCCGGCCGGCCCCACGCAGGCCGTCGAAGGCCTGCGGGCTGGTCACCTCGTGCAGCAGGTGCAGGTCGATGAAGAGCAGGTCCGGCTCGCCGTCGGCGGACCTCACGACGTGGGCATCCCAGACCTTCTCGGCCAGGGTCTTCGGTGACGTTGGCTTCGGGGTGGCTCCCACCATCTGGACATCCTAAAGTTTGGGAGATATGTTTCGGCTTATGGGACACAGTATGAGCGGTGTCGGCGTCCTCGACAAGGCGGTCGTGATCCTGGCCGCCTGCGTCGACGGCGCCAGCCTGGCCGAGCTGGTCGAGCGGACCAAGCTGCCGCGGGCCACCGCCCACCGGCTGGCGCAGGCATTGGAGATCCACCGGATGCTCGTCCGGGACTCCCAGGGCCGCTGGCGGCCGGGCCCGCGGCTGGGCGAGCTCGCCAACGCCGCGCCGGACGTGTTGCTGACCGCGGCCGAGCCCCTGCTGGCGGCGCTGCGTGACGCCACCGGCGAGAGCGCACAACTCTACCTGCGGCGCGCGGACGAGCGGGTCTGCGTGGCGGCCGCGGAGCGCGCGAGCGGCCTGCGCGACACCGTGCCGGTCGGGTCGGTCCTGCCCATGACGGCCGGCTCGGCGGCGCAGATCCTGCTGGCATGGGAGCCGCCGGAGGCCGTGATGCCGCTGCTGCCGCGCTGCAAGTTCACCGGGCGCACGCTCGCGGAGGTGCGCCGCCGGGGCTGGGCGCAGAGTGTGGCCGAGCGCGAGCCGGGCGTGGCGAGCGTCTCCGCGCCGATCCGTGACCGTACGGGGCGGGTGATCGCGGCGGTGAGCGTTTCCGGCCCGATCGAGCGGTTGGGCCGGCGACCCGGCGATCGCCACGCGATGGCCGTCGTCCGGGCGGGTCAGCGGCTATCGGGTCTTTAGGCAGGTCGGGTTTCGGGATCACTCGGACCGGTGGGACGGGGATCAGCCTGCGGCCACCGCATACGCCGATCTTGGCAGGTGGACCGGTGCGAACGGTCGCCGAGGGGCCGGTCGCCGTCGCCATCGAGGCCGGCGGCCTGCTGGTGCACCAGAAACGGTCCGCATCCCCCTGGGATGCGGACCGATCGTGGTAGCCCCGAAGGGATTCGAACCCTCGCTACCGCCTTGAGAGGGCGGCGTCCTAGGCCGCTAGACGACGGGGCCATTCACTGCCATGCGCAGCGGTGCTGAACTGTATCAGAACCGCTGGGGTACCAGGACTCGAACCTAGACTAGCTGAACCAGAATCAGCCGGGCTGCCAATTACCCCATACCCCATCGATGCGACGAACACCTCCACGCGCACCGCAGACGAACCTTACCGGAGCGCCACAGGCGCAACAAATCCGGGGCGGCGCTTCATTCCACCGCCACGACCGGGTTGGACAGCTCCCCGATGCCCTCGACGCGCACGGAGACGATGTCGCCGTCCGTGATCGGGCTCACCCCGGCGGGCGTGCCGGTCAGGATGACGTCGCCCGGTCCGAGGGTCATCACGTGGGAGATGTAGGAGATGATCGTGGGCACGTCGAAGACCATGTCCTTGGTGCGTCCGAGCTGGCGCACCTCCAGCGCGTCGGGCTCGCGGCCGACCTCGCACCGCACCTCGAGGTCGCCGACGTCGAGACCCGTGACGATCCACGGGCCGATCGGGCAAAACGTGTCGAAGCCCTTCGCGCGGGTCCACTGCCCGTCGGAGCGCTGCAGGTCGCGCGCGGTCACGTCGTTGGCGCACAGGTAGCCGAAGATCGCCCCGTCCGCGCCGGCGCGGTCGACGCGGCGCGCGCCCTGGGCGCCGATCACCACGGCGAGCTCCGCCTCATGCTCCACCTGACGGGACTGCACCGGCAGCTGGATCGCGTCACCGGGGCCGATGATCGCCGACGGCGGCTTGAGGAACAGCAGCGGCTCCTTCGGCACGTCGGACCCGTGTTCGGCGGCGTGCTCGACGTAGTTCCGGCCGATGCAGACGATCTTTCGGGGCAGCATAGGCGGCAGCAGCCGCACGTCGGCCAGGGCCCACCGCCGGTTGGTGAAGCGGATCTCACCGAACGGTAGCCCCTCGATCTCCGCAACGGTGAGCGCCTCGGGGCCGGCGGAGGCCTCCCCCTCGACGACGCCGAACGACTGGCCGCCGGGATGGGCAATCAGAGCGATGCGCACAAGGCCAATCTAGCCGGATCCGCCCCGGCGCAGGGTGGGCCAGGCGACGATCCCGCCAAGACCGACGTCACCGCCCGTAACGCGCGGCCGCGTACGGCACGGTGGTCCTCGTCTCCCCGGCTGCGATCGACAGCGAGCGGAAGGCACTTGGCGCCCGGCGGCCACGGTGCGGCCCGGAGCTAGCCTGGTGCGGTGAGCGCTCCCGCCCATGCTGCGGCCGCGGTGCGGCCGCGTCTGCGCGGCGGGCGCCGGGCGGCCCACGAGCGACGATGTGCCGGAGCCATCACGCCCGATGGGATGCGGCAAGGCGTCGAGCCTTGCGCGACGGGCTGTCGCTCGCGCACATCGCCCTCTAGGTCGTGCAGCAACCTGACGGCGACAACCTCCCAGGCCCTGGCGAGATGACGGTCTGAGACATGCCTATATAGGAATCTGTCTATAGGCGGTTTACCCAGGCACAGCCAATTCGGCGACGGTCTATGGAACTCTATGTGGCTGGACAATTACATTCCCGCCATGTGGAGACTTCCGACGGCCCCGGAAGACAGCCTCGCTGACGGGGACACAAGGTTTAGCAGGCGTCATCTCTTGGCTGCGGCCGTGCTCGCGGCGGTGGGGCCCGTAGTCGTCGGTGCCGCCACGAGCGCCCAGGCGGGCCTCGACCCCGACTCGATCCCTCGCGAGCCGTGCGCCGGCCCGACATCGGTCTACTGCAAACCGTGGCGCGTAATCTGCAGTAACGGGCTTCTCTGGGCCATCTATCAATGCTTCGACAAGGTCACGGGGGAGTACTGCTGGGCCAAGTCTTACCTTCTCGGATACTGCAGCTAGGGGGACAAGCGATGAGCGACCCGAGGCCGCAGATGGACGGCCAGGAGTGGTCACACCTCCAGCACGTCAAGGCAGGTGGTCGTCCCACCTATCCGACGGCGCCCGATGTCAAGCTGACCTCCGGCGCCCACCCAACAGTGATCGTTAACGAGGTCCACCTCGGCGAAGCCGGCAACGTCATGACGATGCCGGACGCCGACGTGACCCTGGGCGTACCGCTCCGCGTGGCGCGCAAGGTGATCGGTGGTGGCTGGGAGGGATTCATCACCGATCCATTGACCGGTGAGCGCCTGCCGGTGTCACTGGCGCAATGGCGGGGACGAGACCAGAACACCACCCTGATCCAGATCGCAATCAGCGCCGAAGGGGCATGCCCCGACGGTGACCCCTTGCAGCCCAAGGCGGAGCACCGCGACCACTAACGAGATGCGGCACGCGAGTGTTGCCTCTCAAGCCGAACCAGCCGGTACGACCCGTCCGCGCTCGGCTACGACCCGGTGCGCGTACAGACGCCGGAGGGCCGGCGACGGCCTGGCTCGCCGCCACGCTCCACTTGTCGGCCCTCCGCCGCCGACGGCGTCAGCCGCCTTGGCCGATGATGCGCTCGGCCGACTTGGCGGCCTGCTCGATCGGGATCGCGAAGCCTATCCCGGTCGAGCCGCCGCTCGGCAGCGTCGCGATGGCCGAGTTCACGCCGATCACCTCGCCCTTGGCGTTGACCAGCGGGCCACCCGAGTTCCCGGGGTTGATCGAGGCGTCGGTCTGCACCGCCTGCTGCCGCGCGCCGTTGGAGAGCCGCACCTCGCGGTCCAGAGCGCTCACGATCCCCGCCGTCACCGTGCCGGTCAGGCCGTACGGCGCCCCCACCGCCAGCACCGCCTGGCCCACCTGCGTGCTGCCGGCCGGTGCCAGCTCGAGCGGGCGCAGCCCGGTGTTCGCGGGCACCCGAAGCACCGCGATGTCACTGCCCGGGTCGCGGCCAACGACCCGCGCGGCGACCCGCCGGCCATCGGGGGTCACGACCACGACCGACACGGGGTCGCCGTCGCCGAGGATGTGATCGTTCGTGACGATGTGCTGCAGGGTGTCGATCGCGAAGCCGGAGCCCGTGATCGTCGACCCGCCGGCGGCCTGCACCTGCACCGACACCACGCCGGCCAGCGACACGGCCGCGGCGCCGACGAGGTCGACCGGCACCGCCGCCGCGGACGGCTGAGCCGACGCCGACGGCGACGGTGACGGTGACGCGGCCGGCGCGGCGCCGCCGCCGGTGATGCTCCCGGCAATCCCGCCGGACACCGCCGAGACCGCCACCACGGCCAGCGCGGCGAGCAGTGCCAGGCGCCACCCGGTCGTGAACGCGCGGATGCCCCTGCCGCCGGCGACCTCGCCGTCCTGGCCGTACGCCTCGAGGTCCGGCGAGATGAACCGGGGCCCGCGGGGTTCGCCGAGGCCGGGTGGGGTCGTCATGGCCAGCTCCTCATGGCAACCGGGAGAACCAGAACATCGAGGCGAACGCCGCTGCCATCGCGAACAGCAGGCCGATGCCGATGAACCGGGCGGACACGTCGGCGCGCTGCTTGGTGTAGCCGACCGACGTGCCGATGTCGTCGTACACCCTTCGCAGCTCGGAGCCGCTGCCGGCCTCGTGGTAGCTGCCGCCGGTCTGCTGGGCGACGGCGGCGAGCGTCTCCCCGTCGACCGGCACCCGCATCGGCACGCCGCCGCGGCGCGCGATCACGCCACCGGGCGTACCGAACGAGATCGTGTCGACCGGGATGCCGGCGCCGAGCGCGTCGCGCGCGGCCTCCGCGGGGTCGCGGCCGGAGGTGTTGGCGCCGTCGGAGAGCAGCACGATCCGCGCCGGCGGCGGTTGGTCCGCCGCCTGCGCGTCGATCGTGCGGATCGCCTCGAGCGACGTCGCGATGGCCTCGCCGATTGCCGTGCCGCCGATGCCCGTGCTGCCCTCGGCCAGCCGCTCGATGCCGTTGTCGAGCGCCGCCCGATCGGTGATCGGCGCGATGATGACCGACGCGCTGCCGGCGAACGCGACCAGGCCGACGTTGAACTGGTTGGGCAGCCCCGCGGCGAACTCGTGTGCCGCGGCCTTGGCCGCGGTGAGCCGGTCGGGTGTGACGTCGTCGGCGAGCATCGAGGTCGACACGTCGACGGCGATGATGACCGTGGCGCGCTCCCGGGGCACCTTGACGTCGGCGGTCGGGCGGGCGAAGCCGACCACGAGCAGGCCGAGCATCACCAGGAACAGCGCGGCCGGCACGTGCCGGCGCCAGGCGGGGCGCCGCGGCACCAGCCGGTCGAGCAGCCGCAGGTTGGTGAACCGTACGGCGTACCTGCTGCGCCGGCGCTGGATGACGACGTACGCGACGATGAGCGAGGCGAGGCCGACGAGCAGCCACAGTCGTTGCGGGTTGAGGAAGCCCATCGTCAGCCTCCCCGCCCGCCGCGCGCCGGTGCCCGGCTCGTCGCGGCGGCCGCGAGGCGCCGCTGCGTCATGACGTGGCGCACCACGTCGGCGACCCAGTCGCCGTCGGTGCGCAGCGTCAGGTGGGCGGCACCGGTCCGCTTCACCGCACGGGCGACGGTGTCCCGCTGCGCGGCCGCCGCCTCGGCGTACCGTTGCCGCAGCCGGGTGCTGCCGGTGGAGATCTCCCGCCGGTCGCCGCTCTCCGGGTCGATGAGCGTGATCAGGCCGACGTCCGGCAGCTCGAGCTCGCGCGGGTCGACGACCTCGACCGCCAGCACCTGATGGCGCGCGCCGAGCCGGCGCAGCGGCCGCTCCCACTCGGGCTCCGCGGCGGCGTCGTGCGCCAGCCCGTCGTCGGGGAGCCCGTCGAGGAAGTCGGAGACCACGACCACCAGGCCGCGCCGCGTGGCGGCGCGCAGCACGCCGTCGATCGCCGAGGCGAGCGAGTACGTCTCGCCGGCCGCGCCCCGGGGCGTCGCGAGCAGAGTACGCAGCAGCCCGAGCAGGTGTGTCCGGCCGGCGCGGGACGGGTAGCGGCGGATCCGGTCGGGCAGCATCAGGTGCGCGCCGAGGCGGTTGCCGTGGCCGGCGGTGAGGAAGCCGACCGCCGCCGCGGCCGCGACCGCGAGGTCGCGCTTTTCCAGCTCGGCCGTGCCGAAGTCCATGCTCGGCGTGCTGTCCACGAGCAGCCAGGTGGTCAGCTCCCGGTCGGCGTCGACCTCGCGCACGTGCGGGACCGTGGTGCGCGCCGTCACCGCCCAGTCCATGAACCGGACCTCGTCCTCACCCGGGCGGTACTCCCGGCTGCCCGCCAGCTCCGAGCCCGGGCCGGGCAGCAGGCCGAGGTGCTGGCCGTGCAGCAGGCCGTCGAGCCGCCGGGTGATGCTCAGCTCCAGGCGCCGCAGCCGCCGCTCCGCGGTCCCGTCCACCGGACGGGTGCGCGACGCGTCCCGCGGGGTCAGCCGGTGGACGGTCGCATCGCGGTCGCCGGACGGCTGGTCCCGGTTCATCCGTGGCCCCCGCCGCGATATGGAGCGCGGCGGAGCATCGCCGCGGGGATCCTCATGCCGCCGCCAGACCTCGACGCTGATCTTCGCCCTGCTGCGGCGCGATCCGCGGCGGGGGAACGACCTCGAGCAGCCGCTCGACCACCGTCTCGGCGGCGATGCCGTCGGCCACCGCGTCGAACGAGAGCACCAGGCGGTGGGCGATGACCTCGACCGCCAGCTCCCGGACGTCGTCGGGCAACACGTAGTCGCGGCCCCGCAGCAGGGCCAGCCCTCGCGCGGCGGCGACCAGTCCGAGCGTGGCGCGCGGGCTCGCCCCGTACGCCAGCTGCTCCTTGACCTCCGTCGCCCCGAACCGCTCCGGTTCGCGGGTGGCCAGGACAAGCCGGACCACGTACTCGGCCAGGGCGTGGTGGACGAAGACCGTGCGATTGAGGGCCTGCAACGTGCGCAGCCGGTCGGGGTCGAGGACCTGGCGCGCCTCCGGCCGCTCGCCGCTCATCCGATAGAGGATGCCGAGCTCGTCGTCGTCGGTCGGGTAGCCGACCACGATCTTCATCAGGAACCGGTCGCGCTGCGCTTCGGGCAGGTGGTAGACGCCCTCGGACTCGATCGGGTTCTGGGTCGCCAGCACCAGGAACGGGTCGGGGACCCGGTACGACCGCCCGCCGATCGACACCTGCCGCTCGGCCATCGCCTCGAGCAGAGCCGACTGCACCTTCGCCGGCGCCCGGTTGATCTCGTCCGCCAGCACCAGGTTCGCCATGATCGGACCCAGCTCGACGTCGAACGACTCCTTCGACGCCCGGTAGATCCGGGTGCCCACGATGTCCGACGGCACCAGGTCCGGAGTGAACTGGATGCGGCTGAACGTGCCGCCGACGGCGGTTGCCAGCGACTGTGCCGCGAGGGTCTTCGCGACGCCCGGCACGCCCTCGAGCAGGCAGTGTCCGTCGGCCAGCAGCGCGACGGCGAGCCGCTCCACCAACCGGTCCTGGCCGACGATCACCCGCTTGACCTCGAACAGGGTCTGCTCGAGCTCGCCGGCGACGGCGGCTTCCGGGGGCCGCTGCGCCTCGTTCGGCTCAGTTCCCATGCTGCTAGGTTGCCGTGAAATCCGCCGTTGCGCGGTCGGACTGCACTATCGCTCCCGAAAAAGCACATCTCCCACGTCAGCGGGGATTCCAGATCCCCCGTCGATCTTGCACTTGTCATGTCCCATCTCGGGCAATTCGCCGAGATAAGTGCAAGATCGGCGGAGGCCGGGCGGGGTGCTACGGCGCATGGCCACCTATGCCTTGGCGGGTGAGCGGCTCAGGCCGTACGTGAGCGCGTCGACGAGCGCCCGCCAGCTGGCCTCGACGACGTTCTCGTGCACGCCGACCGTGGTCCAGTCCCGGCCGCCGCCGTTGTGGGTCTCGACGAGCACCCGCGTGATCGCGCCCGTGCCGTGCGAGCCCTCCAGGATGCGCACCTTGTAGTCGGCGAGCTCGAACGTGGACAGCTCCGGGTAGTGCTTGGACAGCGCGACCCGCAGCGCCTCGTCGAGCGCGTTGACCGGGCCGTTGCCCTCGGCGGCGGCGATGACCCGCTCGCCCCGTACCCGCACCTTGACCGTCGCCTCGGACACGACCGCGCCGTCCTCGCGGTGCTCGACCAGCGCGCGGTACGACTCGAGCGCGAACGGCCTGGCCACCCCGCCCAGCTCGTCGCGCACGAGCAGCTCGAAGGACGCGTCGGCGGCCTCGAACGACCAGCCCACCGCCTCCATGTCCTTGACCCGCTGGGTGACCCGGGACAGCTCGGTCGGGTGGCCGGCCAGGTCGATGCCGAGCTCGCGGCTCTTGAGCTCGATGCTGGCCCGGCCGGCCATCTCCGTGACCAGGATCCGCATGTCGTTGCCCACGACCGACGGATCGACGTGGTTGTAGAGCAGGGGATCCACCTTGATCGCGCTCGCGTGCAGCCCCGCCTTGTGGGCGAATGCGGCGGCCCCGACGTAGGCCTGGTGGGTGTCGGGGGCGATGTTGGCGATCTCGGCGATCGCGTGCGCGACGCGGACCGCCTGTTCCAGGCAGCCGTCCGGTAGGACGGGCAGACCGAGCTTGAGCTGCAGGTTTGACACGACGGCGAAGAGGTCGGCGTTGCCGGGACGCTCGCCGTAGCCGTTGGCCGTGCACTGGAAGTGCCCGACGCCCGCCTCGACGGCGGCGACGGTGTTCGCGACGGCGCACGACGTGTCGTTCTGGCAGTGGATGCCGAGCACGTCCGGCGCGATGCCCAGGCGCGCGGTCAGGTCGGCGATGGCCGCGGTGATCCGCGAGGGCAGCATGCCGCCGTTCGTGTCGCACATGACCACCCGCTCGGCGCCGGCGTCGAGCGCGGCCTCGACCACGGACGAGGTGTACGCGGGGTCGAAGCGGAAGCCGTCGAAGAAGTGCTCGCAGTCGAGGAAGACCCGCCGGCCGTTCGCCACCAAGGAGGCCACGGTGTCGCGGACCATGGCGAGGTTCTCCCCGCCGGTCGTGCGCAGGGCCCGCTCGACGTGGCGGATGTCGGACTTCGCGACCAGGCAGACTACCGGCGTCTCGGCGTCGAGCAGGGCCCTGACCTGCGGATCCTCGTCGACGGTCACGCCCGCCTTGCGCGTGGCACCGAAGGCGACGAGCAGGGCGTGCTTGAGGTCGAGCTCGGTGCGCGCCCGCCGGAAGAACTCGGTGTCCTTGGGCATGGCACCCGGCCAGCCGCCCTCGATGAAGCCGACCCCGAACTCGTCGAGCAGGCGCGCCACCGCCAGCTTGTCGGCGACGGAGTAGCTGATCCCCTCACGCTGGGCACCATCGCGCAGCGTCGTGTCGAACACCTGGTAGGGAGGCATGGGCTGGGTCCTTTCGAGCCTGATTGACGCCAACAAAAAGACCCCCCGCGGATGCGGGAGGTCTGCGCGCTCGGCGGAGGGGATGCCGGCGCGCTAGGTGCCAATAATGAGGGCGAGGCGAGTCACGCTCCGTAGCATGCCACGCCGGCGGCGTCCCTGGGAACTCCCGCCCACATGCCGGGACGCCGGCACGAGCGGACGGCATCCGGGTTATCGATGGTGGCGCGAGGGTAGGAGTGTTCGGGACCGAGCACAACAGTCGAGAAGAGGAGAGGAAAGGTTCAATCATGAACCCGCTCGACCCTCAGACGACCGAGTACCGGACTCCCCCGTCGGCCTCGGGCGGCGTGCCTACCGGCGCGTTCGATCCGTGGCGTTTCCGTGACGAGGCGGGCATCACCGGCCACGACCTGGTGGGTTACAAGGTCGAAGCGACCGACGGCAGCATCGGCAAGATCGACGGTGCGAGCCACGACGTCAACTCGAGCTACCTGGTCGTGGACACGGGCCCGTGGATCTTCGGCAAGAAGACCATGTTGCCCGCCGGCGTGGTGACCCGCGTCGACCACGAGGACCGCAAGGTGTTCGTGGACCGGAGCAAGGAGCAGATCAAGATCGCTCCGGAATACGACGCTGAGACCCACACCGACCCGGCGTTCCGGGACAAGCTCGGCGGCTACTACGGCGACACCTACGGGACCGCCGGACCGCCGCCCCGGATGCCGCGCTCCTAGCGGATCCGGGTAGTCACGTTCGATGGCCGGCGGGCTCTGGCTCGCCGGCCATCGGCCTTGCCGGCGGCGAGGTCGCCACGGTGGCGGGTTCGGGGGCGCGCACGGACTGCGACCGCGCGAACGAGGTGCGGCCGGATCGCCGGGCCGCCGTCCATCTCGGACATCTCTGCCCGCGATTCGCGGTCGCGGGACGCGGATACGGTTGTGCCATGCGCAACCGGTCATACGCCTTCTCGGGAACGTTCAACTTCCGCGACGTCGGTGGCTACGCCGGCCGCGGCGACCGCACCGTGCGGTGGGGCCGGCTCTACCGGTCCGACTCGCTGCACCGCATCGACCAGGAGGAGTTCGGGGCGCTCGGCGTGCGCACGGTCGTCGACCTGCGCCGCCCCGGCGAGGTGGAGCGCGACGGGCGGGTACCGGAATACGACGGCCTCGCCTACCGGCACATCCACCCGGAGCACGACGAGTGGGAGCCGTATGACGGTCCCGAGACCCTCGAGCAGTACCTCGCCGACCGCTACGCCGACCTGGCCGAGACGGGTGTCGAGGGCATCGGCACGGCGCTGCGGGTGATCGCCGACCCGGAGGCCGCGCCGGTCGTCGTGCACTGCGTGGCGGGCAAGGACCGCACCGGCATCATCTGCGGGCTGACTCTGTCGCTGCTCGGCGTGTCCGACGCGGACGTGGCGGCCGACTACGCGCTCAGCACCCAGGCGTCGCAACGCTTCCACGCCTGGGTGCGCGAGACGGTTCCCGACGAGGCCGACATCCCGCCGCCGTACCTCGCCTCACCCGTCGCCACGATGGAGCTGTTCCTCCTCGACGTCCGGCAGCGGTACGGGTCCGTCGAGGGTTACGCCCGGCACGCGGGCGTGGCCCCCGACGAGATCGCGTCGATGCGCGGCCACCTGTTGGAATGATGGCTACAGGACCCACCGGACCCACCCGTACGGGTCGGCGACCCGGCCGCGCTGGATGTCCACAAGGGATGAACGCAGCTCCGCGGTGACCGTGCCCGTGCCGCCATCGGCGACCCGGAACTCGCCGCCCGGATGCCGGACCGTGCCGATCGGCGTGATGACGGCCGCCGTGCCGCAGGCGAACGCCTCGACCATCCGCCCGCTCGTGGCGTCGGCCTGCCACTCGTCGAACGACACCGGCCGCTCGACCACCTCGTGGCCGGCGTCGCGAGCCAGCGTCATCACCGCGTCGCGGGTGATGCCGGGCAGGATCGTGCCGAGCGGCGGCGTGGCGAGCGACCCGTCGTCGTACACGAAGAAGATGTTCATCCCGCCGAGCTCGTCGACGAACCGGCGATCGACGGCGTCGAGGAACACCACCTGGACGCAGCCGTGCTCCATCGCTTCGGCCTGCGCGGCGAGCGACCCGGCGTAGTTGCCGCCGCACTTGGCCGCGCCGGTGCCGCCGGGCGCCGCACGGGTGTAGTCGGGCGAGACCCACACCGTGACCGGCTGGACGCCGCCCGCGAAGTAGGGGCCGACCGGCGACGCGATGACCGCGTAGAGGTATTCGGCAGCCGGGCGGACCCCGAGGAAGACCTCGCTCGCGTACATGAAGGGGCGCAGGTAGAGGCTGGCCTCGTCGACGGTCGGGACCCACTCCCGGTCGATCTCGATGAGGTGCTGCAGCGAGTCGAGGAAGACCTGCTGCGGCAGCTGCGGCATGGCCATCCGCTTGGCCGACATCTGCATCCGGGCGGCGTTGGCCTCCGGTCGGAACATCGTCACGCCGCCGTCGGCGCAGTGGTAGGCCTTGAGGCCCTCGAAGATCTCCTGCGCGTAGTGCAGTACGGCCGTCGCCGGGTCCAACGGGATCGGCCCGTAGGCCTCGACGCGCGCGTCGTACCAGCCCTTGCCGTCGGCGTAGCGGATGGTGACCATGTGGTCGGTGAAGACCCGGCCGAAACCCGGGTTGGCCAGCCTGGCAGCGCGCTCGGCGGCGGCTACGGGCTGAGGATTCCGGCGAATCTCGAAGTCGAGCTTGTCACCGCCGCTCATCGCGCGGACCTCCAGAAAGTGTGTGAAAGACCCCGCCCAGAACTTACCCCGAACGGTCGTTCAGCGGGGAGGACGGTTTGGTCGTACGGGGCCTCGGGGCCCGTCGCTCAGGCGACGGCCGCGGCGAGCCGGTCTCCGACGTCGGCGGTGCGCAGCGAGCCGCCCGGCGTACGCCCGGCCAGCTCCGCCGCGACCGCCTCGGCTACTCGGGAGGCGGCCCCGGGGTGCCCGAGGTGGTCGAGGAGCAGCGAGACCGACAGCACGGCGGCGGCCGGGTCGGCCACGCCCTTGCCGGCGATGTCGGGGGCGGAGCCGTGCACGGGCTCGAACATCGAGGGGTACGTGCGCTCGGGGTTGATGCAGCCGCTGGCCGCCATGCCGATGCCACCGGTCACGGCGGCGGCGATGTCGGTCAGGATGTCGCCGAACAGGTTGTCGGTCACGACGACGTCGTAGCGCTGAGGCTGGGTGACCAGGAACATCGACGCGGCGTCGACGTGCTGGTATTCGGTCGAGATGTCGGGGAACTCGGCGGCGACGGCCTCGAACGTGCGCTGCCACAGCGATCCGGCGTGGGTCAGCACGTTGGTCTTGTGCACGAGCGTCACCTTCCGGCGTGGCCGCCGGCCCGCGCGGACGAACGCGTCGCGGATGACCCGCTCGACGCCGTGCCGCGTGTTGAGGCTCTCCTCGATCGCGATCTCGGCCGGCGAGCCCCGGTGCAGGCCGCCGCCGGCGCCCGCGTAGAGGCCCTCCGTGCCCTCCCGAACCACGATCATGTCGATCTCGCCCGGCTTGACGCCAGCGAGCGGACTCCGCACGCCGGGGAAGAGCCGGCTGGGGCGCAGGTTTACGTACTGGTCGAAGTCGAAGCGCAGCTTGAGCAGCAGCCCGCGCTCGAGCACGCCGGGCGGGACCGTGGGGTCCCCGACCGCCCCCAGCAGGATCGCGTCGTGCCCGGCGAGCTCGTCGCGGACGGAGTCGGGCAGCACCTCGCCCGTGCGGTGGTATCGGGCGGCGCCGAGGTCGTACTCGGTGGCCTCCGTGCCCGGCAGGACCGCGTCGAGGACCTTGCGCGACTGCGCGATCACCTCGGGTCCGATGCCGTCGCCGGCCACCACCGCGATGCGCGCCACCGTTGCTCCTTCGCCCTGGTTCCGTGCCTAGGCAACGTTAAGACATCGTCCCGGTTTCTGGAAATCCGCTCCCGGGTCCCGGGATACGTGCCTAGGGTCGGGTTGCCAGCCAACTCACAGCGAACGCCCATGCCACGGTAATCCGCCGCTCCTAGGTTCGCTGTGTGTCCACCGGAAGGGGGCCGGAAGAATGCGAGCCGATCTGCGCCTGGGCCCCGGCGTGACGCCGGCCGCCTACCCGCGGGCCGCCGGCGGCGGCATGGTCGTTCGACACACCGTTCCCACCACCACCGCGACGTTCTCCCTCACCCTCGTCACGCCGGGCACGATGAGCCGGCGTGCCGTGTCGGAGGCGCTCGCCGACGCCGTGGCCGAGCTGCGGGCGGTCGATCTCACCTACAGCCCGCTGCGCCGCGGCAGCCTGGTGTCCAAGCTGCGCCGCGGCGAGGTCGCCGTCGACGCCTACCCGCCGCTGGTCGAGCTGGTCGAGCGCTGTGACGCCATGCGCGCGGCCACCGACGGCTGGTTCGACGCGTGGGCCGCCCCGGGCGGCTTCGACCCGAGCGCGCTGGTCAAGGGCTGGGCCGTCGAGCGGGCGGCCACCCGGATCCGGGCCGCGGGCGTCGCCGACTACGCCGTGGTCAGCGGCGGCGACCTGACCGTGCGAGGCAAGGCGCCGCACGGCGGCCCGTGGCGGGTGGCGGTCCACCACCCGTACGACGGCCGCCGCCCGCCCGCGGTGGTCGAGCTGACCGCCGGCGCGATCGGGACCTCCGGCGTCACGGGGCGCCGGGGTCACGTGGTCGACCCGCACAGCGGCGAGGTGGTCAACCGCGTGGCGGCCGCCACCGTGACCGGCCCGGACCTGGCGACCGCCGACGCGTACGCGACGGCGTTGTACGCCGCCGGCCCGGCCGGCCTGGCCTGGTTCCCGACGGCCGAGGGCTACCGGGCGGCGTTGGAGACGCCGCCGGCGTAACCCAGCAGCGGTCCCCGCATAACGCCCGAATCGGGCAACGGAGCCAGCGCAAACTGCAAGATCGGCAACGACCTGCCATGCCGTGGCGCCGGAAAGACGATCGGCTCTCCGCCGCCTCGACAAGGGCGACGGAGAGCCGATCACGTCGAGCGCGCGTGGCTCGCGCACCTCGGAAGGTGCCGGTCGAACAGAGTCAACGCCGATCGGATCACCCGAAGATCCACGACGCCGGGGAACTCTCTGCGTAACCGCACGAACACGCTATCGATTCGACGCAACCTCACGCAAGTGCGGGAGCCCCGGCGTGTCGCCGGCGAGGCGCTCCCGGATATCGAACACCTCACCGGCTGCTCCTGTTGGACCCGCAGGGCGGACGGTCTACCGCCCGGAGGCGGCGGCCCGCTCCGGGCTCATTCGTCGCGCAGGTCGACCGCGCTCGCGGCGGTCGCGCCGATCTCATCGGCCGCCGCGGTGAGCAGCTCGGCGTCGACCGAGTTGTCGACGGTCAGCGTCATCAGTGCCTCGCCGCCGGCCTCGCGCCGCGCCACCTGCATGGCCGCGATGTTGACGCCAGCCTTGCCGAGGATCGAACCGATCGCGCCGACCACGCCGGGCCGGTCCAGGTAGCGGAAGAACAGCAGGATGCCCTCGGCGCCCAGCTCCAGGTCGAACCCGTCGACCTCGGTCAGCTTGGCCACCTCGCGCGTGCCGCTGACCAACACGGTGCCGGACACGCAGACCGTACGGCCGTCGGGCAGCGCGCCGCGCACGCTGACCAGCGTCGCGTGGTCGCCCGTCTCGGTGAACGTCGCGAGCTCGACCTCGACGCCCCGGTCGGCCGCGATCTGCGGCGCGTTGACGTACGTGACCTGCTCCTCGACCACCGACGCGAACAGGCCCTTGGTGACCGCCAGCTTGAGCACCGACACGTCGTGCTCGACGATCTCGCCCCGCACCTCCACGGTCACGCTCGCGGCAACCCCGCCGGCCACGGCGGTGAACACCCGGCCGAGCTTCTCGGCGAGCGGAAGCAGCGGGCGGACGTCCTCCGCGACCACGCCGCCGGCCTGCACGTTGACCGCATCGGGCACGAACTCGCCCTGCAGCGCGAGCTTCACGCTGCGGGCGACCGCGAGGCCGGCCTTGTCCTGGGCCTCGTGCGTGGACGCGCCGAGGTGGGGGGTGGCGATCACGTTGTCGAACGCGAACAGCGGCGACGCCGTGCATGGCTCCTTGCTGTAGACGTCGATGCCCGCGCCGGCGACCCGGCCCTCGGCGATCGCGTCGGACAGGGCCTGCTCGTCGATGAGCCCGCCGCGCGCGGCGTTGACGATGCGCACGCCCGGCTTGACGAGCTGCAGCTCCTTCTCGCCGATGAGGCCGACCGTCTCCGGCGTCTTGGGCAGGTGGATGGAGATGAAGTCGCTCTCCCTGAGCAGCTCTTCAAGACCGACGAGCCGGACGCCGAGCTGCGCCGCGCGCGCCGGCTGAACGTAGGGGTCGTACGCGATCAGCCGCACGCCGAACGCCGCGATCCGCTGCGCGAACAGCACGCCGATGCGGCCGAGGCCGACGACGCCGACGGTCTTGCCCTGGATCTCGACACCGGTGAACTTTGACCGCTTCCACTCGCCGGCCTTGAGCGCGGTGCTGGCGCTCGCGGTGTTGCGCGCCACGGCCAGCATGAGCGCGACGGCCTGCTCGGCCGCGGACACGATGTTGGACGTGGGTGCGTTGACGACCATGACGCCGCGCGCCGTGGCGGCCGCCACCTCGACGTTGTCGAGGCCGACGCCGGCGCGGGCGACGACCTTGAGCCGAGGCGCCGCGGCGATCGCGGCGGCGTCGATCTGCGTGGCGGAGCGCACGATCACCGCGTCGGCCTCGGCGAGCGCCGGCAGCAGTGCGTCGCGGTCGGAACCATCGACATGACGGACGTCGAAGTCATGCGCGAGAACGTCGATAGCGGCCGGGGCGAGTTCTTCGGCGATCAGTACGACGGGTGTCATCGGTCCTCGTAGTTTCGGGATGTGGGCGCCGGACGCCGGCCGCCTCTCACCGAAATCGTAGGCGCACCGACCCCGCGGGATGACCACGGGACAGCGTGAGTGCCCTCACAAACCCGACCTAACGCCCGTTCACCGCGGCCAAGGCCCCTCCCGCGCGAGGGGCCTTCGATTGCCGGGTCAGGCGGTCTCGGTGATCGGGCGGTCGACCCAGCTCATCATGCCGCGCAGCTTCTTGCCGGTCTCCTCGATCGGGTGCGCCGCGCCCTCGGCCCGCCACTTGGTGAAGTTGGGTCGGCCGTTGTCGTCCTCGGCGATCCACTCGCGCGCGAACTCGCCCGACTGGACCTCGGAGAGGATCTTGCGCATCTCGTCCTTGACCCGGGCGTCGATCACCCGCGGGCCGCGCGAGTAGTCGCCGTACTCGGCAGTGTCCGAGACGCTGTACCGCATCCGGGCGATGCCGCCCTCGTACATCAGGTCGACGATGAGCTTCAGCTCGTGCAGGCACTCGAAGTACGCGATCTCCGGCGCGTAGCCGGCCTCGGTCAGCACCTCGAACCCGGTCTGCACCAGCGCCGAGGCGCCTCCACAGAGGACCGCCTGCTCGCCGAACAGGTCGGTCTCGGTCTCCTCCTTGAAGGTCGTCCCGATGCCGCCGGCCCGCAGGCCGCCGATCGCCTTGGCGTACGAGAGCGCGAGCGCAAGCCCCGAGCCGGTGGCGTCCTGCTCCACCGCGACGAGCACCGGTACGCCCTTACCGTCGACGTACTGCCGGCGGACCAGGTGACCCGGGCCCTTCGGCGCCACCATGCAGACGTCCACATCGGACGGCGGGGTGATGAAACCGTACCGGATGTTGAGGCCGTGCCCGAAGAACAGCGCCTTGCCCGCCGAGAGGCTGGGCGCGATCGACTCGGCGTACAGCGACCGCTGCGCGGTGTCCGGCGCCAGCACCATGATGACGTCGGCCCAGGCCGAGGCGTCCGACGGCGTCATGACCGGCAGGCCCTGCTCCGACGCCTTCGCCCGGCTCCTGGAGCCCTCCGGCAGGCCGATCACGACCTCGACGCCCGAGTCGCGCAGCGACAGCGAGTGGGCGTGGCCCTGGCTGCCGTAGCCCAGCACCGCCACCTTCTTTCCCTGGATGATGCCCAGATCGGCGTCGTCGTCGTAGAAAACTCGAGCGGACACGGTCGATACCCCTTCGTAGAAACCTCACGCGGCGCGCAGCGCCGGACCGGTGGTGATGGAACGGGAACCGCGGCCGATCGCGACCATGCCGGACTGGACCATCTCCTTGATCCCGTACGGCTCGAGGTCGCGCAGCAGCGCATCGAGCTTGTCCGCCGTGCCGGTCGCCTCGATGGTGAGCGTGTCGGGTGCGACGTCGATCACGCGGGCGCGGAACAGGTCGACGGTCTCCATCACCTGCGACCGTACGGTCCGCTCGGCGCGCACCTTCACGAGCACCAGCTCGCGCTGCACCGACTGCACCGGGTCCAATTCGACGATCTTGAGCACGTTCACGAGCTTGTTGAGCTGCTTGGTGACCTGCTCGAGCGGCGACTCGTCGGCGTTGACCACGATCGTGATCCGGGAGACCTGCGGGTTCTCCGTCTCGCCGACCGCCAATGAGTCGATATTGAAGCCGCGGCGGGAGAACAGCCCCGAGACGCGGGCCAGGACGCCGGGCTTGTTCTCCACGAGCACCGACAGCGTGTGCTTGGACATCAGAGCTCATCCTCGTCGAAGGCCGGGCGCACACCGCGCGCGAACATGATCTCGTCGTTGCTCGTGCCGGCCGCCACCATCGGCCACACCATCGCGTCCTTGCCCACCACGAAGTCGACGACCACGGGCGCGTCGTTGATGGCCATCGCCGCCTCGATCGTCTGGTCGACGTCGGCGGCGGACTCGCAGCGCAGCCCGATGCAGCCCAGCGCCTCCGCGAGCTTGACGAAGTCGGGAATGCGGTGCTTGTGGGTGCCGAGGTCGGTGTTGGAGTAGCGCTCCCCGTAAAACAGGGTCTGCCACTGCCGGACCATGCCCAGGTTACCGTTGTTGATGATGGCCACCTTGATCGGTATGCCCTCGAGGGCGCAGGTGGCCAGCTCCTGGCTGGTCATCTGGAAGCAGCCGTCGCCGTCGATCGCCCACACGACCGCGTCGGGCTTGCCGACCTTGGCGCCCATCGCGGCCGGGACCGCGTAGCCCATCGTGCCGGCACCGCCGGAATTGAGCCAGGTGTGCGGCTTCTCGTAGGAGATGAACTGCGACGCCCACATCTGGTGCTGGCCGACGCCCGCGCAGTAGATCGCGTCCGGACCGGCCGTTTTACCAAGCCGCTCGATGACGTACTGCGGCGCGAGGGTGCCGTCGGACGGCTCGTCGTAGCCCAGCGGGTAGCGGTGCCGGAGGTCGTCGAGCTGCGCCCACCACGCCGTCCGGTCGCCCGTGCGGCCGGCCGTCTCCTCCGCCGCGACGGCCCCGATCAATTCGTCGATGACAAACTTGGCGTCGCCCACGATCGGCACGTCGGCCGCGCGGTTCTTGCCGATCTCGGCGGGATCGATGTCGGCGTGCACGATTGCCGCGTCGGGCGCGAACGAGTCGAGCTTGCCGGTCACCCGGTCGTCGAAGCGGGCGCCGAGCGCGACCAGCAGGTCGGCCTTCTGCAGCGCGTACACCGCGGCGACCGTGCCGTGCATTCCGGGCATCCCCAGGTGCTGCCGGTGCGAGTCGGGGAACGCGCCGCGGGCCATCAGCGTGGTCACGACCGGGATTCCGGTCCGTTCGGCGAGCGTGCGCAGGCTCTCCGTCGCGCCCGCCTTGAGCACGCCGCCGCCGACGTACAGGACGGGCCGGCGGGCGCTGGACATCAACCGGGCGGCCTCGCGGATCTGCTTGCCGTGCGGGTGCAGCGTCGGCCGGTAGCCGGGCAGGTCGAGCGTCGGCGGCCAGCTGAACGTCGTCTGGGCCTGCAGGATGTCCTTGGGGATGTCGACCAGGACCGGACCCGGCCGGCCGGTGCTGGCCAGATGGAACGCCTCGGCCAGCACGCGTGGAATCTCATCGGCGGTCTGGATCAGGTAGTTGTGCTTGGTGATCGGCAGGGTGATGCCCTGGATGTCCGCCTCCTGGAACGCGTCGGTGCCGATGGCGGGTCGGGGCACCTGGCCGGTGATCGCGACGATCGGCACCGAGTCCATGTAGGCGTCGGCGATCGGGGTCACCAGGTTGGTCGCGCCGGGACCGGAGGTGGCGATGCAGACGCCCACCTTGCCGGTGGCCTGGGCGTAACCGGTGGCGGCATGGCCAGCGCCCTGCTCGTGCCGGACGAGGATGTGTCGGACCGTGGAGTCGTAGAGCGGGTCGTACGCCGGCAGGATGGCGCCGCCGGGGATGCCGAATGCCACGTCGACGCCGAGTGCCTCGAGGGACTTGACGAGCGAGCCGGCTCCGGTCGCCCGTACGGGTGACGCGGGCGCCGGCCGGGCGGGCGCGGCGGTCGGGACCGGCGGGTGGGCCGTCGAGGCCGCCGCGACCGTGGCCGGGTTGGCATGGATCCGTTGAGCGATGGTCTCGGGTGTGGGTCTCGTCATGTCAGGTGGCCTTCGGCTCGTGCGGTCCGGGGTCGTACGGGCACAAAAATGGCCCTCGTGCAGATGCACGGGGCCAGCGCACTCTCGCGTGGGGAGAGTGCGCTCAGGTAAGTACTCGCGACGACCGGGTAGGCGACATGGGGCTAACTCTGTCGCATCTCACGCGGTGAGTCAACTCATCTCACATGTTGACACCGTCGCCGCGCCGCGACGCACCGCCGGCGGGGCCCTCTGATCCCGCGCCCCGGCTCGGCACGACGGGCGCCGGCGCGACCGCCGGTGACGTCGGGCTGGGCGCCGGCACCGGCGCCGACCGCGCCCCGGACGAGGTCGCGGCGTCGAGCATCGCCTCGAGGTGCTCGGCCGGCACCCCCCAGCCGAACAGCGCGCCCTGGCCGAAGCGGCAGCCGGCGTCGACCACCGCGGCGAGCTCGCGCTGGTTGGTCACGCCCTCCGCGATCACCTCGAGGCCGAGCCCGTGGCCCAACCGCACGACCACGTCGACCATTCGCGCGCTCGGTGGCTCGTTGGCCGGCTGCCACGGCGGGACAGGCAGGCCGTCGCCGGACGGCTCGCCCGGCCGGTGCTCCGCGACCAGGCTGTGGTCGATCTTGAGGATGTCGATCGGCAGCCGGCGCAACTGGCCCAGCGACGAGTACCCGGCGCCGAAGTCGTCGAGGGCGATCCGTACGCCGGTGGCCCGCAGCGCCCGCAGGCGCATGATCAGCACGTCGATGTCGGTCGCGACGGCATGCTCGGTGACCTCCAGGACGAGCCGCTGCGGCGGTACCCGGTGGGCGCGCAGGGCCTCGGCGACCCGCTCGACGTAGTCCGGGGCGTGCAGCTCGCGCGGCGAGACGTTGACCGACACCCAGACGTCGTGGCCGTCCGCCAGCCAGCGGGACAGCTGGTGGCAGGCCCGGTGGAGCACCCAGGACCCGAGCTTGGCGATCATGCCGCAGTCTTCGGCGAGCGGGATGAACTCGTCGGGCTTGACGTTGCCGAGCAACGGGTGGTGCCAGCGCAGCAACGCCTCGGCACCCACCGGCCGCATCGACGGCAGCGCGGTCACCGGCTGGAAGGCCAGGTGCAGTTCGTCGCGCTCGACGGCGCCGCGCATCTCGTGTTCGAGGGCGGTGTTGCGGCGCAGCCGGCGCTCGTAGGAGGCGTCGTAGCGCTCGACCCGGTTCTTGCCGCGCTGTTTGGCGTAGCGCAAGGCCAGATCGGACTGGTGCAGCAGGCTGGTGGCGTCGGGCGCCGTGTCGGGGCCGGCAAGGCCGATGCTGACCGAAAGGAAGACCCTGCCGTGCGGCTGTTGGTAGGGCAGGCTCAGCACGCCCAGCAGCCGCTCGGCGGCCCGGTGCGCCTCGGGCGGGCGGGCCCACATCAGCACGGCGAACTCGTCGCCGCCGAGCCGGGCCGCGACGTCACCGGGTCGCAGGTTTCCCTGCAGCCGCTGGCCGACCTCGATCAGCACCTGGTCGCCGACGTCGTGGCCGCGCATGTCATTGACGATCTTGAAGCCGTCGAGGTCGAGGCCGAGCAGCACGCACGGCGGGCCGCCGTCGACGTCGTCGTAGAGGGCGCGCAGCAGGCCGCGCCGGTTGGCGAGGCCGGTCAGCGGGTCGGTGTGTGCCAGCTCGCGGAAATGCGCCTCGCCGTCGGCCAGGCGCACGGCGTAGCCGCGGACGTCGAGCAGGGCGACGTGCTGGCGGGCGACCAGCGCGAAGCACTCGAAGCTGCCCAGCGCGATGGCCGTCGCGGTGAACCGGCCGCCGAGCAGCACGTGGTACAAGCCGGCCAGCGCTATCGCGAGCGTCGGCAGGAATGCGAACAGGGTGCCACGCCAGGTGAGGTCGACGGCGGCCGCGACGCGCGTGTCGGCGCCCAGTGCGCCGATCGTGACCAGGCCCAGCGCGACCACCATCAGGACGCCGCTGGCCAGCGCGAGCCGGGGACCCACCTGGCACACGCCGGTGGCGAGGCCGACGCCGGCGCTGGCCGCCGCGGTGATGCCGCCGCCGATCAGGACCAGCCGGGTGCGCGAGCCGGAGCAGCGCAGGCCCACGATAGCGGTGACGCCGAAGGCCAGGGCGGCGGTGGCCGCAGTGATCATGATGGGTGTGCAGGCCCGTGGTGTCGCCTCGCCCAGGATCCGGGTCGGCTCGGAGACCGCCACCCAACCCACGAACCAGAGCGCGAACGCGATGACCAGCGCGTCGAGCAGGTGGCGAACGGCTAGCCGGCGGCTGCCCGCCGCCGCCGGCAGCCGGAGCAGCCCGACGCACAGGACGGCGACACCGACCGCAACGATCACCGCGATCACCGTGGCCAGGTCCGTGCGTTGGTGGCGGTGGTGAGCCCAGTGCGGCCCGTAGGCGACCACGCCGGTGAGGCCGACGAGGGTGGCGGCCGCACAGATCCCGGTGCCGGCGGCCAGCCACCGGCGCGCCTGGCGCGCGACGCCGACCCGGCGCCGGCCCGAGGCGACTTGAGCGGCAGTCGCCACGGCGACCGCCATCGTCGTCGCGGCAGCAATGGCCTCGGCGCCCGTGGGGAGGTGCACGCAGCTACTGTGCCGGATGTGAGCCCGGCATGGGGGACGCCGTGTCCGACGCGGAGCAGAATGGCACGAACGGCACGGTCGGCCACACCGCCCCGGTCCCGATGGGTGGGCCTCGGCGCCACCCGGACGTGCTGGCTGGCCGCGCGCGGTGCCACACTGACATCCATGCCTGAGCTGCGGTCGAAGACCTCCACACACGGCCGGACCATGGCGGGCGCCCGCGCCCTGTGGCGGGCCACCGGCATGACCGACGACGACTTCGGCAAGCCGATCGTCGCCATCGCGAACAGCTTCACGCAGTTCGTGCCCGGGCATGTGCACCTCAAGCACCTCGGCGGGCTCGTCGCCGACGCGGTGGCAGAGGCGGGCGGCGTCGGCCGCGAGTTCAACACCATCGCCGTCGACGACGGCATCGCGATGGGCCACGGCGGCATGCTCTACTCCCTGCCCAGCCGCGAGCTGATCGCCGACGCCGTCGAATTCATGGTCAACGCGCACTGCGCCGACGCCCTGGTCTGCATCTCCAACTGCGACAAGATCACCCCGGGCATGCTGCTGGCCACGCTGCGCTTGAACATCCCGACCGTGTTCGTCTCCGGCGGCCCGATGGAGGCCGGCAAGACGGTCGCCGTCGACGGCGTGGTCCATCCCAAGCTCGACCTGATCGACGCGATGATTGCCGCGTCCGACGACTCGGTGAGCGAGGAACAGCTCGGCCAGATCGAGCGGTCCGCGTGCCCGACCTGTGGGTCGTGCAGCGGCATGTTCACCGCGAACTCGATGAACTGCCTCACCGAGGCCATCGGCCTCGCCCTGCCGGGCAACGGATCCACCTTGGCGACCCACGCCGCGCGCCGGGCGCTGTTCGAGACCGCCGGGCGCACGGCCGTCGAGATCGCCAAGCGGTGGTACGAGGAGGACGACGCGTCCGTCCTGCCCCGTTCGGTCGCCACGCGCCACGCGTTCGAGAACGCGGTCGCGCTCGACGTCGCGATGGGTGGCTCGACCAACACCGTGCTGCACCTGCTGGCCGCCGCCCGCGAGGCGGAGCTCGACTTCGGCGTCGCGGATATCGACGCCATCTCGCGCAGGGTGCCCTGCCTGGCGAAGGTGGCGCCCAACACGCAGAAGTTCCACATGGAGGACGTGCACCGGGCGGGCGGCATCCCGGCGATCCTCGGCGAGCTCGACCGGGCCGGCCTGCTGCACCGCGACGTGCACTCGGTGCACTCGCCGAGCCTCGACCGGTGGCTGTCCGCCTGGGACGTCCGCGGTGGGTCGGCGGCTTCCGAGGCGGTCGAGCTCTTCCACGCGGCGCCGGGCGGCGTCCGGACCACCGAGCCGTTCTCCACCGCCAACCGGTGGTCCACACTGGACACCGACGCGGTCGACGGATGCATCCGCGACCGCGGGCACGCCTACACGGCCGACGGCGGACTCGCGATCCTGCACGGCAACCTCGCGCCCGACGGCTGCGTGGTGAAGACCGCGGGCGTCGACGAGGAGCTGTGGCGGTTCCGCGGGCCGGCCAAGGTGTTCGAGTCGCAGGAGGAGGCCGTCGACGGCATCCTCGCCAAGCGGATCCAGCCCGGCGACGTGGTGGTCATCCGCTACGAGGGTCCGAAGGGGGGCCCGGGCATGCAGGAGATGCTCTACCCGACCTCGTTCCTCAAGGGACGAGGGCTGGGCAAGGCGTGCGCACTGGTCACCGACGGTCGGTTCTCCGGTGGCACCTCGGGCCTGTCGATCGGCCACGTCTCCCCCGAGGCGGCCTCGGGCGGGCTGATCGCGCTGGTCGAGGAGGGTGACGAGATTGTCGTCGACATCCCGGCGCGGTCGATCACCCTCGACGTGCCGGCCGAGGTGCTCGACGCACGCATGGTCACGCAGGACAAGCGCGTGCGCCCGTATACGCCGGTCGACCGCCAGCGGACGGTCTCGGCCGCGCTGCGGGCGTACGCCTCGATGGCGACCTCCGCGAGCGACGGCGCCTACCGCCTCGTGCCCGAATAGGCGCTCAGACCGGGAAGCCGGGTCCGGGGTCGGCGGCCGGGTTCTCGTCCGGGGGCGCCTCCTCGCCGCCGGGCGCCACGCCGGCCACACCCATCGGCGAGTGGAACTCCTCGTTCGGCTCGCCGGTCTGGTCGTCGGGATCCGGCGCGCCCGGCCCAAGGTCGGCACCGACGGCGTGGTCGGTGTCCTCGTCGGGATACGTGGGATCCGTCATGCCGTCCGCTTACCCCGCGGGCGGCGCGCCAACCGCGATGTCGTTGACCGCCCGAAGCACGGGTCGGCTGGTCAGCGCGACCGGGTCGAGGGGGCTCGGCGCGGTGACCGTGAACGTCGCCGACGCCCCGGGCAGCAACGTCACCAGGGCGTCATCGACCTCGGCGGCGGGGTCGAGTCGGTCCGGGAACAGCGTGAGGTCGCGCAGCAGGGTTCGGGCCGTGACGATGACCCGTACGCCGCCGTCGACCGGTTCGACGTCGGCCGCCCACCGCGCGGCCGGCAGGTCGAGGTCGCGATCCTCGGCGAAGAACCAGAACGCGCGGGCATCGCCGGCGTCGGCGACGAGCAGCTCGCGCCGCGGGTCGTCGGGGGTGCGCACGTCGGGCGGCAGCGGCGCGGTCACCGTCGAGCGCGGGGGGACGTCCAGCGGAATTGCCGACGTGGCGGACCGGGCGCCGTCGAAGGCCAGCCGGCTCACCGTCGCCGCGGCCCGCCACGCCTCGTCGGTGTCGTTGACCGCGACGAGCGCGGGCACGCCGTCGCGCGGCTGCACGGTCAGCAACCGGTCGGCGTACGCCTTGCGCAGCGCGTGCCACAGCGGTTTGCGCCGCCCGTCGCCGTCGACGGCCGCCCACGACGTCGCCGGCCAGCAGTCGTTGAGCTGCCACACCACCGACCCGGCACACACCGGCCACAGTGCACGGAAGTGGGTGACGCCGAGCGTGACCGCGCGCGCCTGGTTCAGCTGGGTCAGGTAATGCCAGTCGTCGAAGTCGCACGGCGGCCGGAAATGAGCGTCGAGTCCGCGCCGCAGCTTGCGGTCGCCGTCGATCGCCTTCTGGTGGTGCCGCATGCCCGGGGAGTCGGTTGCCAGCGGGTCGTCGGACAACGCCCGCCGAAGCGTCGCGTAGGCCGGCGGCCCCTGGTAGCCGAACTCGGCGACGAAGCGCGGCCGGTAGTCGCGATAGTGCGCGTAGTCGACCTGGTTCCACACGTCCCAGATGTGCGTGGTGCCGTGGGCGGGGTCGTTGGGATGCCGGTCGGGAGTGCCGGACCACGGGCTGCCCGGCCAGTACGGGCGCGTCGGGTCCAGCGTGGACACCACATCGGGCAGGAGGCGGTGGTAGAAGCCGGCGCCCCAGGTGCGTCCGGCCAGCGCCCGCTGCCAGCCCCAGTCGTGCCAGCCCCAGATGTTCTCGTTGTTACCGGTCCACAGGATCAGGCTGGGGTGGCTGGCGAGCCGGGTGACCTGCTCGGCCGCCTCGGCGGCGACCTCAGCGGCGAACGGCTCCTCCTCGGGGTAGGCGGCGCATGCGAACAGGAAGTCCTGCGTGACGAGCAGGCCGCGCTCGTCGGCGAGGTCGTAGAAGTCGTCGGACTCGTAGCGCCCGCCGCCCCACACCCGCAGCAGGTTGACGTTGGCGCCGGCCGCCTGGCCGAGCCGGTGCGCCAGCCGCTCGCCGGTGACCCGGGTGACGAACACGTCGTCCGGGATCCAGTTGACGCCGCGGACGAACACGGCGCGGTCGTTGACGACCACGGTGAACGGGGTGCCGGCGCCGTCGGGCGCGGGGTCGACGCGCCCCGCGCGGAACCCGATGCGCCGGCGCCAGGCGTCGTCGCCGAGCCGCACCTCGAGCGCGTAGAGCGCCGGCTCGCCGTACCCGCGCGGCCACCAGAGCGCGGGGTCCGGCACCGCGAGCGACACGACCGCCGTGCGCTCCCCCGCCGGCACGGTGGCCTCCGCGCGCACCCCTGCCACCGTCGCGATGACGGTGAGCGGGCCATCGGCACGGTCGCGCTCGACCTCGACGTGCGCCTCGACGCGGCCGAACCCGTCCTCGACCGTCACCAGTGGACGCACCGTCGCCAGCCGGGCGCCGGACCAGGTCTGCAGGCCGATCGGCTGCCAGATGCCGGCGGTGACGAGCGTCGGGCCCCAGTCCCAGCCGAAGTTGCAGGCCATCTTCCGGATGAAGTTGAACGGTTCGGCGTACGCGTTGGGCCTTGCGCCGAGCGTGTCCCGCCAGCGCTCGGCGTACGCGTAGGCCGATTCGAACCGCACCACCAGCTCGTTGTCGCCGGCGCGCAACGCCGGCCGGGCGTCGAAGCGGTAGGACCGGTGCATGTTGGCCGTACGGCCGAGCTCGACGCCGTTCAGCTCCACAGTCGCGACGGTGTCGAGGCCCGCGCAGACGAGGTCGACCCGGTCGCCGGGCGCGCCGGGCGTCCACCGGAACGTCGTCGCGTATTCCCAGCCGGTACGGCCGATCCAGGTCAACGCGCGCTCGTTGTCGTCGAGGTAGGGGTCGGGGATCAGGCCGGCGGCGAGCAGGTCGGTGTGCACGCACCCGGGCACGGTCGCGGGGACGACGCCCACGTCGACCGGTCCGGTCGCCGCGAGGGTCCAGCCCTCGTGCAACGGACGAAATGTGCCCATGAACGACCTCGCATGGTGAACCGGATTAGCAAAATACCGTACGGATCGGGGTGCGAACCTGCGCCGTACGACGCGGGTCGGTTCCGTCCGGCGACACGCGAGCCGATAGCATCTGCGGCGTACTCGCGACTGGCGCGGCGAGGTGGAAGCGACCACCGGGGAGCGAACCGCAAGACCTGGCACCGCGCGCCCGGGTGCCACGGTCGACCAGCCCCAGGAGGATGCCATGCACGTGCCGCCGATCCCCGATCTGACCGCCACCGACCCCGAGCTGGCGGGTCTGATCGAGCGGGAGGCACAGCGACAGCATGACAAGCTGCGCATGATCGCGTCCGAGAACTACGTGTCCGCGGCCGTCCTCGAGGCGAGCGGCACGGTGCTCACCAACAAGTACTCCGAGGGGTACGCCGGCAAGCGCTACTACGAGGGTCAGCAGCTCATCGACCCGATCGAGACGCTGGCGATCTCCCGGGCCCGTGACCTGTTCGGCGTCGACCACGCCAACGTGCAGCCGTACTCGGGCTCGCCCGCCAACCTGGCCGTCTACCTGGCGTTCCTCTCGCCCGGCGACACCGTCATGGGCATGTCACTGCCGATGGGCGGCCACCTCACCCACGGCTGGTCCGTGTCCGTAACGGGCAAATGGTTCAACCCCGTGCGCTACGACGTGTCGCGAGAGACCGGTCGGGTCGACCTCGACGAGGTCCGCGACCTGGCGCTGAAGGCGCGGCCGAAGGTCATCTTCTGCGGCGGCACGGCGGTGCCGCGCACGATCGACTTCGCCGGCTTCGCCGCGGTGGCGCGCGAGGTGGGTGCGGTGCTGGTCGCCGACATCGCCCACATCGCCGGCCTCATCGCGGGCGGCGCCCACCCGTCGCCGGTCGGCCACGCCGGCGTCATCACCACGACGACGCACAAGACCCTCCGCGGTCCGCGCGGCGCCATGATCATGTCGACCGCCGAACACGCCGCCGCGATCGACAAAGCCGTCTTCCCCGGCCTGCAGGGTGGTCCGCACAACCACACCACCGCCGCGATCGCGGTGGCGTTGAAGGAGGCGTCGGCGCCTTCCTTCCGCACGTACGCCGCCCAGGTCGTGGCGAACGCCGCCGCGCTGGCCGCGGCGCTGACCGACCGTGGCTTCGAGCTGATCTCCGGTGGCACCGACAACCACCTGATCCTCGCCGACCTGACCGGCAAGGGCGTCGGCGGCAAGCCGGCGGCGCAGGCGTTGGACCGCGCGGGCATCGAGCTGAACTACAACACCGTGCCGTACGACACGCGCAAGCCCTTCGACCCGTCCGGCATCCGCCTGGGCACCGCCGCCCTCACCACCCGCGGCCTCACCGAGGAGCACATGGTGCGGGTCGCGACCTGGATGGACGACGCGGTGACCGCGTCGATCAAAGACGACGAGGCGGCGATCACCCGCATCGCCGCCGAGGTGCGCGAGTTCCTGTCGGCCTTCCCCATGCCCGGCTACCGCGCCTGACCGGATCAGCCAAGACCCCG
>DATDJX010000112.1:0-2650 GCA_036520275.1 Asanoa sp. | reverse complement strand
TCGCCCAGCGCATCGTCGTCCGCAACCGCGGCGAGATCCGGCTGGAGTCCCAGCCCGGCGACACGCGGTTCCAGGTCCTGCTCCCCGTGCAGTGACAGGCGTCCGGGCGAGGCTCGGTATTGCCGGGTCAGCCAGCGAGCTCGCGCACGACCGTGAGCACCCGCTCGACGTCGGCCCGCGTGGTGCGGAAGTTCGTGATGCAGGAACGCAGAGCGAAGCGCCCGTCGACGGTCGCGTTCGACAGATAGACGCGACCGTCGCGCTGCAGCGCCTGCAGGATCCGCTCGTTGTGGGCGTCGAGCGCCGGCTCGTCGACGTGCGTCGGCGCATGCCGAAAGCAGCAGATGCTCAGTCCGGGGCCGGCGAGGAGCTCGAAGTCCTCCGCGGCCGCGACGAGCTCGGCGAGGTGGGCGGTGAGGCGGATGTCCTCGCCGATCGCGGCCGCGAGCCGGCGCGCGCCGTGAAACCGCAGCGTCGCCCACAGCTTGAGCGCCCGGAAACGGCGGCTGAGCTCCAGCCCGTGGTCCCAGAAGGCGAAGGTCTCCGTCGGTTGGGTGGCGAGGACGCGGACGTAGTCGTCGGCACCGGCGCCGAACGCCCGTGCGGTGGCCGCCGCATCGTGCAACAGCAGCGCGCTGCAGTCGACCGGGGCGTAGAGCCATTTGTGGGCGTCGATGCACAGGGAGTCGGCGCGGTGCAGGCCGGCGAAGAGATGGCGTGAGGCGGGGACTGCCGCGGCGGGCGCTCCGTACGCGCCGTCCACGTGCAGCCAGACGCCCGCGTCGGCCGCGACCGTGGCCACCGCGTCCAGCGGGTCGACGGCGCCGGTGGACGTCGTGCCGGCGTTGGCGACGACGCAGATCGGCAACAAGCCGGCGGCACGGTCGGAGGCGATCGCCGTCCGCAGCGCCGCCGGGTCGAGCCGGCGGTCGCCGTCGACGGCCACCGGCTCGAGCCCCACGCCGAGTGCCGTCGCCGCTTTGGCAACGGAGAAGTGCGTCTCGGGTGACGCGTAGACCCGCATCGCGCGGCGGTCGTCGTCCGGGCCCGTCACAGCGCGCAGAGCGACGAGCAGCGCGGTGAGATTGGCGGCGGACCCGCCGCTCACCAGGATCCCGGTCGCCGCCGCGTCGAAGCCCACGAACTCGCCCAGCCAGCGCAACGTCTGGTGCTCGACGGCCGCCGCGGCCGGACCCGACCGCCACGACGTGAGGTTCTGGTCGGCCGCCGACGCCAGCAGGTCCGCGGCCACCCCTACCGGCGCCGGCGGCGACTGCACGTAGCCGAAGAACGTCGGCGTGGTCCGCCGCCCGGCGGCGAGGACGGCCGTGCACGCGGCGAGCAGCTCTTCCACGCTCTCGCCGTCCGCTGGCAACGCCCGGTCGGCGCCGACCATTCGGTCCACCTCCACGGCGGACGGCGGACGCTCGAACACGGGCCCGGACCGAGCGGCAGCGACCTCCTGCTCCACCAGGGCCGTCACGCCGGCGAGCAGGGCGCGGAAGTCCTCCCCGGTCAGATCGAGCGACGCGTCGCGCCGGTTGGGGTCCATCATCGGCGGGATCCTGCCAGCCCAGGACCAACGGGCGAGCCCACTCGCTGACCACCGGTCTTGAGTCGCCAACGCATTCAGACGACGATGGCGCGGTGATGCGACGCGGGCAGAGCCGGCGATGAGGGCCATCATCGCCGGAGGCGGGATCGGCGGCCTGACGACCGCACTGATGCTCCACGCGCGCGGCATCGATTGTCAGGTGTACGAGCAGGCGCCGGAGGTTCGCGAGCTCGGCGTCGGGATCAACACGCTGCCGCATGCCATCCGCGAGCTGAAGGAGGTCGGGCTGCTCGACGGGCTGGACGCGGTCGGCATCAGGACGCGCGAGCTGATCTACATGAACCGCTTCGGCCAGGAGGTGTGGCGCGAGCCGCGCGGCCTGGACGCTGGGCACGACGTTCCCCAGTTCTCGATCCATCGCGGTGCGCTGCAGGGCGTCATCTACCGGGCGGTCGTCGAGCGGCTCGGCGGATCCGCAGTGGCCACGAGCCGGCGCGTCGGGGCCTTCGCGGACGACGACGACGGCGTCACCGTGCGGCTCTTCGATCGGGCCGGCAATACCGTCGCGACCGATCACGGCGACGTGCTGATCGGCGCCGACGGGATCCATTCGACCGTGCGGGCGACGCTGTTCCCCGACGAGGGCCCGCCGCGGTGGAACGGGGCGATGCTGTGGCGCGGGGCGACGGAGTGGCCGAGCTTCCTGACCGGGCGTTCCATGATCATCGCCGGCGGGATGAGCGCGAAGGCCGTGGTCTACCCGATCGCCGACGCGCCGCCGGCCGCCCGCCGGCTCACCAACTGGGCGATCGTCGCCAAGATCGGCCGGCAGGGGACGCCACCGCCGCGCCGTGAGGACTGGTCGCGGCCCGGTCGCAGCGACGAGCTGCTGCCGCACCTCGCGCAGTTGGCGATCCCGCATGTCGACGTCGCCGCGCTGATCGCGGCGACGCAGGAGTTCTGGGAGTACCCGATGTGTGACCGCGACCCGCTCCCGCGGTGGTCGCACGGCCGCGTGACCCTGCTCGGCGACGCGGCGCACCCGATGTACCCCGTCGGGTCCAACGGAGCCAGCCAGGCGATTCTCGACGCCCG
>DATDJX010000111.1:0-4125 GCA_036520275.1 Asanoa sp. | reverse complement strand
GACGGCCCGCCAGTCGGTCACGGCTCGACGTTGGCCTCGTGCATGAGTGGCCGGACCTCGACACCCCAGTAGCGCGCCGCCGGGTTGCGAGCCGCGATCTCCAGGGCCCGTTCCAGGCTGTCGCAGTCGAGGATCGTGAAGCTGCCCAGGTACTCCTTGGCCTCGGCGAAGGGGCCGTCGGTCACCACCGGCGTCCCGCCGGTGACCCGGACCATCTTGGCGTTCACCTGGTCGGCCACGCCATAGGCGCCGACCAGCTCACCCGACTCGAACAGCTCCTGGTTGAGGGCATCGGTCTCGCGGATGATCTCGGCGAGGGTCTCCGCACCCACCGAGCTGAAGGCTTCCTCGTTGCCGTAGATCAGCAGCATGTACTTCACGGGGCGCTCCTCTCTCACTGCTCCGGCTGGGCTGGCCCGACCAGGTCGCCGCTGGCGCCGCGATCGTCCAGCACCAGCTTCGACCGCCCGGTGACGGTGTAGCGAATGTGGGTGACCTCGGGCGCCTCGACGACCCGGGTCGGGACCAGCTCGATGCCGTCGTCGGCGCCGAGGCCGAGGCTGGGGTCGAACAGGCGCTGGCCGTCGCCCAGCAGCACCGGGGCGATGTGCAACTCAAGCTGGTCGAGCAGCCCGGCGGTCAGCACCTGGCGCAGGAGCTCCCCGCCGCCGGCCACCGCCACGTCCTTGCTACCGGCGGCGTCCCGGGCCAGCTCGATGGCCCGCTCGAGTCCTTCGGTGACAAAGGTGAAGGAGGTGCCACCCTGGCGTTCGAGCACGTCCCGGGGACGGTGGGTGACGACGAACACCGGGGCGTGGAACGGCGGCTCCTCGCCCCAGGGGACCTCGCCGGCGTCGAACATGCGCCGGCCCATGACATAGGCACCGGCCGCCGCGAACGTCTCCTCGATGATCTCCGAGTCGATCGACTGCTCGCCGCCGGCGAAGCCCTGCCGCTCGCGCCAGGCCATGGCGTCGACGACCCAGCGGGTGACCCGGAAGAAACCGGGCGCTTCGGGGCCCCGCATCCAGCCACTCATGTCCTTGGGGGCCCGCGTGTCCCGCGGTCCGGTGTAGAAGCCGTCGAGGGACACCGACATCTGGGCGGTCACCTTGGTCATCGTTCGTGGTCCTCTCGTGTTGGCGGCCCCCTTGGCCGCCGGTGCCCATAAGTCGGAGCCGACCGCCCATTCTCGACAGGCGCCGACGAGAAATCCGAGGAGAACAGCACCGCAGGCCAAACGACCGCCCCCTGGGCGGTCGTTCTTTTTCGCGGCTAGAGGCTCGTGCTGTCGCCCGCCGGGCTGTCGAACATCGGCTGGCGCGGGTCGCTCTGGCGGCGGCCGAGGACGAACCAGATCGCGGTGGCCGGCGCGTCGGTGTTGTTGGCCAGGACGTGCGGCTCGTCGGAGTTGAAGGAGATCGAGTCGCCGGGGCTCAGCTCGTAGGTCTCGAAGCCGACCGTGACGGTGAGGTGGCCGCTGAGGACGACGCCGTACTCGCGCCCGGCGTGGCGGACGAGCTTGCCGTGGGCGTTGGAGGCGCCGCCCGGCTCGTAGGTGACGTGGAGGAAGTCGACCACCGGGTCGTGCTCGGCGGTCAGGCGCTGCCACTGCACGCCGGTGTCGAGCTCGAGGACGGGGCGGTCCTGCTCGCGCAGCAGCGGCTGCTGCGGCGAACCGGAGGGGATCCAGCCGTTGTCCACGACCGGCTCGCGCCCCGGCTTCTGGTCGGGCGCGACGCGGGCGCCGTGGTGATCGAAGAGCTCGTCGAGCGAGATGCCGAGCTCCGAGACGACCGCGTAGAGCGTCCGCACCGACGGCCGCGACTTGCCGGTCTCGATCTGCGACAGCGCGCTGGGTGAGATGTCCAGGCGCTTGGCGAGTTGGCGCAGGCTCTGGCCCGATCGCTCGCGCGCTTCGCGCAGCCGCTTCGGGACCTCGTCGGAGGTATCGCCGTCGGGCGGTTCGGCGCGCGGTGCTCGCTCGCTCGTCATGCCCTTCAGCCTACCCGCGCTCGCGCGACGGCCGTTCGCGCGTGCTTCACGCATACATGCCCAGCACGCCGGCGAGGTCGTGCGCGCCGAGATCGGCCGCCCTGGCCCGCTCGAGCTCCCAGCTGACGGTCTCCGCGAGCGGCAGCGTGACACCGGTCTCGTGGGCCACGCCCAGCGCGAGGCGCACGTCCTTGGCCATGAGGTCGATCGAGAACGCGACCGGCGCGGAGTCGGGGTCGAGGAAGGCGTCGCGCTTGTACTGCACGTACGGCGACGCGACGGCGCCGGCGGTGAGGACGTCGTAGGCGCGCGCCCGAGCGATCCCGGCGCGCTCGGCGAGCGCGAGCACCTCCGCCACGCTCTGATTGGTGATCGCGACGGCGAGGTTGAGCGCGACCTTCATCGCCGCGCCCGCTCCGGAAGGGCCGAGCCAGCGCTGGTCGCGGGTCATGGCCGCGAGCACCGGCCTGGCCAGTGCGAGCACGGCCTCGTCGCCGCCGACCATCGCCACGAGCTGGCCGGACGCGGCCGCCGGCGTCGAGCCCGACACCGGCGCGTCGAGGAAGGCGACGCCGGCCTCGACGCAGCGGCGCGCCACGTCGCGCGCGGCGTCCGGGCCGACCGTGCTCATGTCGACGAGCACGGTCCCCGGACGGGCGCCGGCCAGCACGCCGTCGGGCCCGTCCAGCACCGCATCGAGGGCCGCCGCGTCGGCGACCATCGTCACGACGATCTCCGCGCCCGCCGCCGCGTCGCGCGGCGACGACGCCAGCCGCGCGCCCTCCGGAACCGCATCGGCCCGCTCGGTGCGGTTCCAGACCGCCAGCGGGAAGCCCGCGCCAGCGACCCGGCCGGCCATGAGTGCGCCCATGCGGCCGAGCCCGAGGAAGGCCACGCTCGGTGGCGTCCCCGCGCTCACGCGTGGCTGTGCGCGTGCGCTGGGTTGCGCGGCGTCCACGTCCCGCCGAGCTCGATGTCGCCGATGAGCTCGTCGTCGCGCGCCTGCTCGAGGACGTGGTCGCGCGTCTGATGGGCCAGCTCGAGGACGTGCTTGGGATCGAGGTGGGTCAGGACGCCGTTGCGCTTCACCACGCGCCCAGCCACGAGGATCGTGTCGACGAGCCCGGGGTGGGCGTTGTAGACGAGCGCGCCCACCGGGTTGTTGAGCGGCGACATCCCGAGGGTGTCGGTGCGCACGAGGATGACGTCGGCGTCCTTGCCCGGCGTGAGGCTGCCGATCCTGTGGTCGAGGCCGGCGGCGCGGGCGCCTTCGATGGTGGCGAACTCGAGCATGTCGCGCGCGGTGAGCGGGATCTGCTCGCCATTGGCCAGCGTGCCGCCGGACTCCTCGAGCTGCGCGTTGTCGAGGCCGCGCTGGGCGCCGAGCGCCGTGCGCATGAGCCCGAACATGTGGCCGCCGGTGCTCGTGCACACGTCGATCGAGAGGCTCGGGCGGATGCCGACGGCGAGCAGGCGCCCGGTGGCCGGCCAGCCGTGGCCCATCTGCAGCTCGACGTCGGCGGCGACCGACGCCTTGCCGCCCGAGTCGGCGATCTCCTGCAGCTCGTCGTCGCCCAGCGTGCAGCAGTGCACGTAGGTGATGCGGTCGCTGAGCAGGTTGCGGTCGCGCAGCCAATCGATCGGGCGGGTCTTGCCGAGCTCGCCGTCGCCGACGTGCATCGTGATGTCCAGGTCGAGCTCGGCGGCGAGCGCGAAGTCGTGCTCGGTGACGGCGTCGGTCGTGAACTGCGGGCCGCGCAGCGCGAGCGCCATCGTCGTCAGCCCGTCGTTGGAGCTGAAGTGCTGCTCGCGGACGCGGCGGACGTCGTCGGCCGGGTGGGGGACGTCGTTGCCCGGCAGCACCGCCCACTGCGGGGCGCCGCCGCCGTGGGCGAAGATCGTGCGCGCGCCGGAGTCGCGCAGGCCGGCGATCGCGCCGTCGGTGTGGTCGGGGGTCCTGAGGTTGTGCGACCAGTCGAGGAGCGTCGTGATGCCCGAGTCGAGCGCCTCGGCCGTTCCCAGCAGGTTCCCGTTGTAGGTGTCCTCGGGGCGGTAGTACTTGCTCAGCCCGGTGTGCAGGCCCCAGAGGTAGTGGAAGAGCGACCAGTCCGAGGCGATGTTGCGCCACGG
>DATDJX010000110.1:0-3770 GCA_036520275.1 Asanoa sp. | reverse complement strand
CGTGCGCGGCCAGTACGGTGGCTACCGCGACATCCCCGGCGTGGCCGCCGACTCCGGCACCGAGACCTACGCAGCGCTGCGCCTGGAGATCGACAACTGGCGGTGGTCCGGCGTCCCGTTCTACATCCGCACCGGCAAGCGTCTGCCGGTCACGCAGACCGAGTTCCGCCTGGTGTTCCATCGGCCGCCTCGGCTGGGGCTCCGTCTCGGCATCGACCGGCCGCCGGTGCCCGACCAGCTGGTCGTCCGGCTCGACCCGTCGACCGGCGTCCGGATCCTGCTGGACTCGCGGCGCGCCGACGCTCCCGGCCCCCGGCCGGTCCACCTCGACGTCGACTTCGCCGAGCAGGGCGGGCAGGGGCCGACCCCGTACGAGGTGCTGCTGGGGGCGGCGATGCGCGGGGACAGCACCCGGTTCACCCGGCAGGACGGCATCGAGGAGAAGTGGCGGGTCATAGATCCGCTGCTGGCCGGCGGGCCGCCGGTCCATTCCTACGCACCTGGGTCGTGGGGTCCGGAGGCCGCCGACACGCTGATGGCGGGGCGCGGCGAGTGGCACCAGCCGTGGAGCGGGTCGTGAACCCTGACGCGGGCACCGAGGCGGACGGCGGCGGGCCGCAGAGCGCCGCGGCGCTGAGCCCGTTCCCGCCGATCGCCGACTACGCGTTCCTGTCCAACTGCCACACCGGGGCGCTGGTCGCCCCGGACGGCTCGATCGACTGGCTGTGCGTGCCGTCGTTCGACTCGCCGAGCGTGTTCGGCAGCCTGCTGGACCGGGAGGCCGGCATGTTCCGCTTCGGGCCGTACGGCTTCAACCATCCCGGCTCACGCCGCTACGAGCCGGGTACCAACACCCTCGAGACGACGTGGCGCACGCCCGGCGGGTGGCTGATCGTGCGCGACGCGCTGACCATGGTGCCGCGCAACGCCGGCGAGGACCGGGTCACGCCGCACACCCGCCCGCCCACCGACTACGACGCCGACCACCTGCTGGTCCGCACGGTCGAGTGCGTGGAGGGCCGGGTCGAGGTGCAGCTGGTGTGCGAGCCGATGTTCGACTACGGCCGCACGACGCCGCAGTGGGAGCTGCTGGGCGACGACCGGCACTGCGCCAAGGCTTCCGGCGCGGACGGCCAGACCCTCTGGCTGCGCACCGACCTGGAGCTGGGCGTCGAGAAGGAGTGGGTGCGCGCACGGCACGCGCTGCACGGCGGGGAGAAGGCGTACTGCGTGCTGTCCTGGGACGCGGACAGCGTGGCGCCGACCACCGCCGACGAGGCGACCGCGCGACTCAACGCCACCCGTCGGTTCTGGCACGGCTGGCTCACCGCCGCCCGGTTGCCCGACCACCGCTGGCGCGAGTACCTACAGCGCTCGGCGCTGGCCGTCAAGGGCCTGACCTACATGCCGACCGGCGCCACGGTCGCCGCGCTGACCACCTCGCTTCCGGAGACGCCGGGCGGGGAGCGCAACTGGGACTACCGCTACGCCTGGATGCGCGACAGCACGTTCACGCTGCAGGCGCTCCACTACCTGATGTTGGACTGGGAGGCGGACGAATTCATGCAGTTCGTCGCCGACCTCGAACCCAACGAGGACGGCGCGCTGCAGATCATGTACGGCATCGACGGCCGGCGCGACCTCAGCGAGTCAACCCGGGACGAGCTGTCCGGCTACGCGGGCGCCCATCCCGTCCGGATCGGCAACGGGGCGTTCGACCAGCGCCAGAACGACGTCTTCGGGGCCGTGCTCGACTCGATCCTGCTGCACACCCGCCAGAGCCAGCGCCTACCCCGGCGGCTCTGGCCCGTCGTGGTCTCCCAGGCCGAGGCAGCCACGAAGATTTGGCGCGACCCCGACCAGGGGATCTGGGAGGCCCGCGGCGACCCGCAGCACTACGTGTCGTCGAAGCTGATGTGCTGGATCGCCGTGGACCGCGCGGCGAAGCTCGCGGAGATCCGTGGCGACTCGCACCACGGGCCCACCTGGCGAGCCACGGCCAAGGAGATCCACGCCGACATCCTCGCCAAAGGGGTGACCGACAAGGGCGTGCTGCGCCAGCACTACGGCACCGACGCGCTGGACGCCTCCACGCTGCTCGCCGCGTTGTTCGGCTTCCTGCCGCCGACCGACGAGCGGCTGCGCGCCACCGTCGACGCGATCGCCGACGACCTGGCCGAAGACGGGTTCGTGCTGCGCTACCGTACCGACGAGACCGACGACGGCATGTCCGGCAAGGAGGGCACCTTCCTGATCTGCTCGTTCTGGCTGGTCTCCGCGCTGGCGATCGTCGGCGAGATGCAGCGCGCCCGCGACCTGATGGAGCGCCTGCTGCGGGTGGCGTCGCCGCTGGGGCTGTACGCCGAGGAGTTCGACGCCGGCACCGGCCGGTTCCTCGGCAACTTCCCGCAGGCGTTCTCGCACCTCGCGCTCATCGAGGCGGCCGGGCGGATCATCCTCACCGAACGCCTCGACGAGCTCTCGTGGGGGTAGGCGTGGCTGACCACGACGCAATCATCATCCGCAGGTGTGGTATGCGGTTCGTTGCCGCAGCTGACCAATCGGTTATTGGAGTCCCCATTGGAGGGTGAGATCCCCCGCACGTCGACCACGCGTGCGTTGCGCGTCCCGCCTGGCATCCGCCGTGCGAGCATGTCAGCGGGCATCTCGCAGAAGGTGCGGGAACTGTGAATCGAGGTTTCGATGACCGCCGAGCCGCCGTTGCGAGTCGAGAGCCGGGAGGAGCTTGTCTACCTCCTCGGCGAGGCATGCGAGCTGGAGCATGGCCTCATGTGCGAGTACCTCTATGCGCAGTTCTCACTGAAGCGCACCACTGACGAAGGCCTCACGCCTGCGCAGCTGGACCGGGTGCAGGCGTGGGAGTCCGCCCTCATCGACATCATCAAACAGGAGATGCTGCACCTGGCCCTGGCCACCAACATCCTGACCGCGATCGGCGCGGCGCCGCATTTCGAGCGCCCCAACCTGCCAATCCTGTCGCGATGGTATCCGCCCGAGGTTCAGATCGCGCTCCTGCCGTTCGGTGAGCGGGCGCTGCGGCACTTCATGTATCTGGAGCGGCCCGAGGGGATGAGGCTGGCCGATGCGGAGGGCTTCGCCGTGCAGCCGGGCATCGCAGCGCTGGCCGAGCTGGACCGGCCGGTGGTCGCGGTTCCCGAGCAATGGCGGACGGTGGGGCACCTGTACCGGGGGATCGAGGCCGGGCTCGCCCAGCTATGCCGCCGGTACGGCGAGGACGCCGTGTTCATCGGGCCGCCGGCCGCGCAGGCCGTCACCGCAACCTTGGAGTGGAAGGAGTTGACCGCGGTCACCGACCTGGCCTCGGCGAGCCGGGCGATCGAACTGATCGTGGAGCAGGGCGAAGGCGCGCGCGGCGACTGGGTCAAGTCGCACTTCGGGACGTTCGTGGGAATCCTCGAGGACTTCCTCGCGATGCGGGCCGCCGACCCCGGCTTCGAGCCTGCGCGGCCGGTCGAGCCGGCCTACGTCCGGCTGCCACCTGATGTCGCGTCCGGAACCTTGATCGAGGACGCTCTCACGGCGAGGGTGGCCGACCTGTGCAACGGCGCATACGAGGTGATGCTCCAGGTCCTGAGCCGGTACTACGTTCACCAGGGCGAGACGCCCGCCGAGCTGGAGACGCTGGCCCGGACGGCGAAGCACCTCATGAACTGGGTGATGCGCCAGCTCTGCCCGGTTCTCACCACGCTGCCGATCGGTTCCTCGCATCCCGGGCGCACCGCCGGTCC
>DATDJX010000109.1:0-3444 GCA_036520275.1 Asanoa sp. | reverse complement strand
CATCTCCGCGAGGAACTCGCGCAGGGGCCTGCCCACGAACACCTGCTTGCCGTTGGGACCGTCGTCCCACATCGACGGGTCGTCACGGTCGACCTGTCGCACGATCGCCTCGAACCTCACGCCGCCGCCCCCCGAAGCACCGCCAGCCTCACCAGTCGCTCAGCCGGGACAGGTGCCGCATCTTGTTCATCGCGTCCAGCGCCGCGACCTTGTAGGTCTCGGCCAGCGTCGGATAGTTGAAGACCGCGTCGACGAGATAGTCGACCGTCCCCTCGCAGCCCATCACCGCTTGTCCGATGTGGACCAGCTCGGTCGCCCCGGTGCCGAAGATGTGCACGCCCAGCAGCCGCCCCGTGTCCGGCGCGACCAGGATCTTCAGCATGCCGTACGAGTCGCCGATGATCTGCCCCCGGGCGAGCTCGCGGTAGCGCGAGATGCCCACCTCGAACGGGATCGACGCCTCGGTCAGCTCGTCTTCCGTCTGCCCGATGAAGCTGATCTCCGGGATCGAGTAGATGCCGATCGGCTGGAGCGCGGCCATCGCCCGCACGGGCTCGTCGCACGCGTGGTGGGCGGCCAGCCGGCCCTGTTCCATCGACGTCGACGCCAGCGCGGGGAAGCCGATCACGTCGCCCACCGCGTAGATGTGCGGCACCGAGGTGCGGAAGTACTCGTCGACCGCCAGCCGGCCGCGGGCGTCGGCCGCCAGCCCGGCCAGATCGAGCGCCAGTTCCGCCGCGGTGCCCTGCCGTCCAGCGGAATACATCACCGTGTCCGCGGCGATCTTCTTCCCACTCTCCAGGACGGCGACCGCGCCGCCGGCGTACCGCTCGACCGACGCCACCGACTCGCGGAAGCGGAACGTCACCGCCTGGTCACGCAGATGGTACTTGAGCGCCTCCACGATCTCGACGTCGCAGAACTCCAGCATCCGCTCGCGCCGCTCGACCACCGTCACCTTGGTGCCCAGGGCGGCGAACATCGAGGCGTACTCGATGCCGATCACGCCGGCGCCCACCACGACCATCGAGCGGGGTACCCGCTCCAGGTTGATGATGCCGTCCGAGTCGACGATCGTCTTCTCGTCGAAGTCGACGGTGGACGGCCGGGCCGGCCGGGTCCCCGACGCGATCACGATCTTCTCGGCGGAGGCGAGAGATTCGCGCCCGTTCCGGTCGGTGATCGCGACCGAATGCGGGTCGGTGAACCGGCCGGTGCCGGTCAGCATCGTGACCCGGTTGCGCGAGAGCTGGTTGCGGATGACGTCGATCTCGCGCCCGATCACGTGCTGGGTGCGCGCCGCCAGGTCGGCGACCGTGATGTCCTCCTTGAGCCGGTAGCTGCTCCCGTACATCTCCCGCTGGTTGAGGCCGGTGAGGTAGAGCACCGCCTCGCGCAGCGTCTTGGACGGGATCGTGCCGGTGTTGATGCACACCCCGCCGATCATGTTGTCGCGCTCGACGACTGCCACCCGGCGGCCGAGCTTCGCAGCCGCGATCGCGGCCTTCTGGCCGCTGGGCCCGGAGCCCAGCACCAGCACGTCGAAGTCGTACACACGGTCAGTGTGACAGTTCAATCGGGGATGTTCGAGGCGCCGATGCGCCGGCGGAACACCCAATACGTCCATCCCTGGTACAGCAGGACAATCGGCGCGAAGACCGCCGCCGCCCAGGTCATGATCCTCAAGGTGTACGGGGTGGCGGAGGCGTTGGCCGTCGTCAGCGTGCCCGCGGGCTCGGCCGTGGACGGCAGGACGTCGGGAAAGAGCGCCGCGAACAGGCAGCCCACGGTGAATGCGATCGAGACGGCCGTACCGGCGAAAGCCCAGCCCTCGCGGCCCGCGCCGGTCGCGACCAGCCCCAGGACCAGTGCGACGGCGGCGAGCACGGCGAGCGCGACGGCGGCCGCGCTGCGGCGCTGCCCGAGCAGCGTCCAGGCGAGAAACCCGACGGCCAGCGGCCCGGCGACCATCCCGATCCGGGCGGCGAGGGCGGCGGCCCGTTCGCGGATCTCCCCCGCGGTCTTCAGGGCCAGGAAGACCGCGCCATGCAACGCGAACACGGTCAGCAGCGTCAGGCCTCCGAGCAGCGCGTACGGGTTGAGCAGCCCGGCGAGCCCGCCGGAGTACTCGTGCCCGGCGTCGAGGGAAACGCCGCGCACGATATTGGCGAAAGCCACCCCCCACAGCAGCGCGGGCACGACCGAGCCGAACACGATCGCCGCCTCCCAGCGACGCTTCCACCCGGGGTCGGCCCGCTTGCCGCGGTACTCGAACGCCACCCCGCGCAGGATCAGCGCCACCAGGATCAGCAGCAGCGGCAGGTAGAAGGCGGAGAACAGCGTCGCGTACCACTCGGGGAACGCCGCTAACATCGCGGCGCCGGCGGTGATCAGCCACACCTCGTTGCCGTCCCAGACCGGGCCGATGGTGTTGATCATCACGCGGCGCTCCCGCTCGTCACGGGCCAGCACCGGCAGCAGCATGCCGACCCCGAAGTCGAAGCCCTCGAGCACGAAGTAGCCGGTGAACAGCACGGCGATCAGGACGAACCAGACGGTGCTCAACTGCATGGCCGGCCCTCCTCAGTAGGCGAACTCGAGCGGCCGGTCCTCGCCGCCGTGCGGCGCGACCGGCCGCCGCGGCGGCCCGAGCCCGCGCCGTGCCGCACGCAGCATGAGGGCCGCCTCGACGACGGCGAGCGCGCCGTAGAGCAGCGTGAAGACCGTCAGCGACGCGATCACCTCGCCCGACGAGACGCTGCGCGACACGCCGTTGCGGGTGAACATCTCGCCGAAGACGATCCACGGCTGCCGGCCCATCTCGGTGAAGATCCAGCCGGTGGCGTTCGCGGCCAGCGGCAGAAAGGGCAGCAGCAGGCCGGCCCACAGCAGCCAACGGTTGCTGGGCGTACGGCCACGCCGCTGCGCCCACAGGGCCCACAGCGCGACGAGGGCGGCCAGGATGCCGAAGCCGATCATCGCCCGGAACGTCCAGTAGGTGACCGGGATGACCGGCGTGTACGAGCCCGGGCCGTACAACTGAACGTACTGCGCCTGCAGGTCGTCGATGCCCTGGACCTGACCGTCGAGGCTGCCGGTGGAGAGGTACGAGAGCAGGTGCGGGACGGTGATCTGGAAGATCGGGCGGCTGCCGTCCAGGGTCCCGATCGTGAGGATCGAGAACGACGCCGGCGCCTGCGTGTGGTACAACGCCTCCGCCGCGGCCATCTTCATCGGCTGCACGTCGACCATGATCTTGCCCTGCCGGTCGCCGGTGAGCACGACCGCGACGGCCGCGACCAGGGTGGTCCAGGCGCCCAACCGCAGCGCGCTGCGGTAGACCGGCGCGTCGTCGGGCTGCCTGCCGCGCACGAGGTGCCACAGCGCGACCGCCGTGACGAGGCCACCCGCGGCGAGGAACGCGCCCGCGACCGTGTGCGGGAA
>DATDJX010000108.1:0-2331 GCA_036520275.1 Asanoa sp. | reverse complement strand
CGGCGGCGAAGTTCGGCCTGCAGGTGACCTCAGGGCTGCGTCCCGGCGACAGCGACAGCTACCACGGCAGCGGCAACGCGGTCGATCTCGCCGCGCCGATGACGCCCGAGGGCAAGGCGGCGATGCTGCGCTTCGCCCAGTATGCCGCCGAGCACTGGGGCGCCCAGCTCGAGGAGCTGATCCACACGCCGCTTGGCTTCGGGATCAAGAACGGCGTGCGCGTGGCGCCGTACGCCGCGGAGGACCATTACGACCACGTTCACATCGCCGACACCGATCCGCCCAAGTCCGGCGACGACGAGGCCGGGCCGCCGAAGGCCGGCGTCCCGGTCGGCAGCGCGCCGAGCGGTGGCTTCAGCGGAGGTGGCGGCGGGCTCGGCGGCGCCTTCGGCCTGCGGGTCCACCTCGTGCGCTACGACGGCTCCGGCGGCCGCGTCGCCGACATCGGCGGCGTGCCCGACGACGTTCCCGACAGCCTGCGCCAGGTCCTGTTCAACATCATGATCTGCGAGTCCGGAGGCGATCCGAACGCGACCGAGGCGCCCGGCGGCAACGGTGGACCGTACGGCCACTACGGGCTGTTCCAGTTCGACATTCCGACGTGGGAGTCGGTCGGCGGGCACGGCGACCCACGCGACGCGCCGCCGGAGGAGCAGTGGATGCGCGCGGTGATGCTCTACCAGCGCCGCGGGCTGCAGCCGTGGGAATGCGCGGGCAAGCTCGGCTACATCTGATGCGCCGCGCGCCGCCGGCGCTCGCCCTGCTCGCGGTCGGCCTCGCGGTCGGGGCCTGCGGCGGAGGCGGGAAGGACGAGCCGAAGACGACCAGCGCGGCGTCGAAGTCCAAGCCGCCGCCGGCGATGATCACGGTCCCCACGACGCCGCCGGAGCCCGACCAGCCGTGCAACGGGCGCGAGGGGATCGACATCCCCGCGGTCGAGATCCCCGAGGTGCGCACCCAGCCCGTGCGGGTCGCCGAGCACAAGCTCGGCGGCAAGGTCGTGCCCGGCTTCGTGATCGCCGGCCTGATCATCCCCGCCCAGCACGTCCCGGCCCAGTGCGCGGCTGTCGATCCGGCGCCTGCCGGTTGCCTGGGCCGCGTGACGATCCCCGCGGTGACCATTCCGGAGGTGAAGATCCCCGAGGTGCGCATCCCGGCGGTCGACGTGCCGGGCGCCAACGTCCCGGCGGTCGTGCAGCCCGCGGTCGCGCAGCCGGCGGTGACCGTGGCGTCGGCGATCCAGGAGCTGGTGTGCGCGCAGAAGGTGCGCCCCGGCGAGTACCGGCCTTCGGTCTACCGCCCGGCCGCCTATCGCAAGGCGGCCTATCGGCCCGCGGCCTACCGCGAGGCGGTCCATCGGCCCGGGGTGTGCGTGAAGAACGACTGCATCCCGCCGATCGACGTCCCGGCGGTCAACGTGCCGCCGGTCAACGTCCAGCCGGTCAGCGTCCAGCCCGAGGTGCTGCAGGGCCGCAACCTGCCGGAGGTGCGGTCGAAGTGCGTGAGCGTCTTCGCCGACCAGAAGACGACCGCGTATCAGCTGTGCACCGACGTCCTCTTCGCCTTCGACCGCTCGGACATCCGCCCGTCGGCCGAGAAGATCCTGCGCGAGGTGGCCAAGTCGATCGAGAAGCGCTTTCCGAACGCGGCGATCCAGGTCGACGGGCACACCGACGCCAAGGGCTCGCCCGAGTACAACCAGGGGCTGTCTGAGCGGCGCGCGAACGCGGTCGCCGCCTGGCTGGCCGACCACGAGGGGATCGATCGCTCGCGGATGAAGGTCCAGGGCTACGGCGAGACGCAGCCGGTCGCGGCCAACACCAAGCCCGACGGCTCCGACAACCCGGCGGGGCGCAAGAAGAACCGGCGCGTGGTCATCGGGGTGACCAAGCGGTGACCCCGTGGGAGGACCGCCTGGGCCTGCTGGCCACCGAGCCGACCGCTGACGAGCTCGTGCTCCACGTCGCCCGCCGCTACGGCGAGCGCCGCCGCGGGCTGGCCAGGATGGAGCCGATGCCGACCGATCACGCCCTACGCATCGTGGGCACGAACTCGGTCCACACGTTCGGCATGCGCTTCCCTCTGGACCTCGTGTGGCTGGGCCGCGGCGGCCGCGTCGTGCGGATCGATACGAACGTTCCCGCACGTCGCATGAAGACATGCCTGCGCGCGCGTTCGGTCATCGAGGCACGCGCCGGTCACGGAGATCGCTTCGCGGCGGCCATACCCGGCTATACTGGCGCTCGTTGATCGACTCGTTCGCGACACAGCCGCGCCCTTCTTGATTCGCGGCCCACAGACCTAGTGCCGGTTCCCCGACGGTTCGACCGG
>DATDJX010000107.1:0-5302 GCA_036520275.1 Asanoa sp. | reverse complement strand
CACCGTCACCCTAGGGCGGCGTTCACCGATCAGGTGGCTCCCGCATGAACTGCCAGGCGGCCACGCCGAGCAGCAGACCCCAAACCAGGAACCACAAGTCCCAGACCAGGACGTGCCACCGCAGCGCGGTCCGGTCCACCGGGCCGGCCGGGCTGATCACCCCGGTCAGCACCAGCGCCCCAACGGCGACCAGCAGGCCGCCGTAGACGGTCAGCACCACGCTGGCCGTCCAGGCGGCACCGAGCAGCAGCCGGCGCGGGACCGCCCGGCCCCACGGGCGTACCAGCGCCAGTGCCAGCAGCCCCACCGCGACCTTGAGGATGCCGGCGACCGCTCCCAGCGCGAAGGCCCTGGGATCATGCGCCCGGCCGAGCTCCTCGATCCTTCCGCCCACGGTGCCGAGTCCCGCGGTGCCGCCGAGGGCCCAGTAGAAGCTGGGCACGGCATACAGCAGCGCCAGCGCGCACGCCGCGTAGGCGGCCCTGGAGCTCACCTCGACCGCTCGACCGGTGTGATCTCGACCGCGGTGATCGCAGGCGCTGCCAGCAGCCTGCGGCGCAGCTGGCCGACGGCCACCGGCAGTTCCGCCCCGTCCACCGGCACGACGTGGGCGAGCACCAGCAGCTGCCTGGGATCGACGTACACCGCGGTCAACTCGGCCACCTCGGCAACCCACGGCTCCCGGGCCACCGCCCGCCGCAGCCGCTCGCGGACGTCGGCCGGCGGCGCCTCGTCGATCAGCAGCGCGGCGTTGCGGCGGGTCAGCAGGTACGCCACCACGATCAGCAGCAGCCCGATGAGCAGGCTCGCCGCGCCGTCCCACACCGCCGACCCGGTGACGACATGCAGTGCCAGTGCGGCAAGGGCCAGTGCGATGCCGACCAGCGCGGCCGAGTCCTCCATGAACACCGCCGTCGGCGTCGGGTCCGACGAGGTGGCGAGGTACTCGCCGAAGTCGAGGTGGCGGGCGCCGGCCTCCGCGCGCAACTGCCGGCGGGCCGTGCGCCACGACAGGCCCTCCAACCCGGCGGAGACCAGCAGCACGGCCACGCCGACTGGCACATTGGTGACCGGTTCGGGGTGGCGGAGGGTCTGGACGCCGTCAGCGATGGCGAACAACCCGCCGATCACGAAGATGCCAATCGCGGCCAGGAGCGACCAGAAGAAGCGGGCCTGCCCGTAGCCGAACGGGTGGCGGGCATTGGCGGGACGGGCGCCTTGACGCACGCCGATGTACAGCAGCACCTCGTTGAGGGTGTCGGCGACCGAGTGGGTGGTCTCGGCCAGCATCGCCGCCGAGCCCGTGAGCACCGCGGCGACGCCCTTGGCCACGGCGACCAGCAGGTTCGCGGCGACCGCGACAACCACGGTGCGGACGCTGGCTTCCTCGGATCCGCTCACGCACCCCTCGAATCCCGGCTGGTGCCTGCCATCCAGCCCGGTACCTTACGCGGTAGGACCGAGTCTCGGAAGCGAGGCGGGGTACCGGTTGCCGCAGGACGGCCGCGCCGCCGCCTGCCAGCAACCACCCGCTGGCAGGCGCGGCGGCGATGAGCTCCCCCGGAGCCTGACTAGCCGCTGAGCGGTGGTTCCGGCTCGTTCAGCTGCTCGATCCCGGGGGCGACGTACTCGCGAGCCGGTCTCGCGTCGCCGAGGTGCTCGTCCTCCTCTCCCGGCAGGTGCGGGCGTCTCGAATCGACGCCCGATCCGAGCAGGCTGGTCGCACCCTGGCTCGCGTCCACGTCCGGGTCGGTGCCGCCCTCGTCCTCAAACCCGCTCGTGACTTCGGCGGGGGCGCTGCTGGGCAGGGACTCGTCGACCTGCAGCCCGTCGTGGACCTCGCGGCCGAGCGCCTCGCGGGCCAGCGCGAGCGCCCACTGCCGGTCCTTCACCGAGCCGACGCGGCCCTGAATCACCGGCATGGCGTCGGCCCCGTCGGCCACATGAAGACCGGCCACCTCGATCGCAGGGTCGTTGCCGCGGAGCGCCGCCGCCACCGTCTCCACCAATCCTCGCTCGTCGTCGGGGGCCATCCCATCCTCCCTCCGCGTCGCCATCGCGACGCCGCCGGGTGCGCAGGCTCGCCGGCCACGCACGGGCCGGGTCGGTCGCTCCGGTTACCGTAACCCGACCGCCTGGCCGCTGGGCACCCCTCCACCGTGATTCGCCGCGCCGCGATCAGGATGGACGCATCCCTGGTCGCCGCACGCCGCCGGCCGGAGGAGGGTCGGGCGCTGCCGCTACTTCGACGGTTGGGGCACGTCGACGTCGAGGTCGCACTTGACCTTGGGGTTGGCACCGGCGTAGTTCAACGGGCCGGCGACGATCGTGATCGCGATCGTGCCCACCTTGGCGCAGTTGGCGTCCGAGCCGGAGAAGTAATCGCGCTGCGCTGCCGCGATGACGCCGATGACCAGCCAGATGACGACCACTGCCGCTCCGATGCGCCTCACAGCTACCTCCCATGCCGCCGACAGAGCCCACCTTGCCGAGAGCAGCGCCTCCAGCGTCCACGCCTGGGACCGGGCCGACCGGACTCTGATGGTTCCCACACCGCAGTGTCAATTCACCCGGGCCAGCCATCGTGGCGCCCGCACAGCGAGCGGTGGACCGGTCTGCGCTCCGTGGACCGCTTGTCGCCGATCGCCAGTACCGTAAGAGCCGCCGAGGAGCAATCTGACGACGAGGAGGAGCCTGTGGACACCGTGACCTCCAAGGACGGCACCAGCATCGCCTTCGACCGGCTCGGCAACGGGCCGCCGGTCGTCCTGGTCTGCGGCGGCTCTGTCGACCGCATGTCCAACGCCGGCCTCGCGGCCGCGCTGGCCAGCGACTTCACCGCCTACAACTTCGACCGTCGCGGCCGGGGCGACAGCGGCGACGCTCCCGAGTACGCCGTCGCGCGCGAGGTGGAAGACATCGCGGCGATGATCGATGCCGCCGGCGGGTCGGCGCACCTGTACGGCACCTCCTCGGGCGCGGCGCTCGCCATGGAGGCGGCGGCCAGCGGCCTGCCGATCAGGAAGCTCGCGCTGTGGGAGCCGCCGTACAGCGTCCAAGGTCGTCCAGATCTACCCGACGACACCGCCAGCGTCTACCGCGAGCTGGTGGCGGCCGGTCGCCGCGGCGACGCGGTCGAGTACTTCATGCTGAAGGTGGTCGGGATGCCCGAGGAGTTCGCCGCCGCCGCGCGCCAGGCGCCGTGGTGGAAGGACCAGGAGGCGATCGCCCACACCCTGGCCTACGACGCCACCGTGATGGGGGACTACACGATCCCGACCGAGCGGGCCAGGGCCGTCTCGGTGCCGACGATCATCCTCGTCGGTGGCGCGAGCTTCGGCTTCATGGCGCAGACGGCCGACGCGCTGGCGGAGCTGATCCCCAACGCGCACCGCCGCACGCTCGAGGGGCAGGAGCACAACGTCGACCCGGAGGTCATGGCGCAGGCGCTCAAGCAGTTCTTCGCCAGCTGAGACCGGGCGCCGCCGGTGGTCAGGGCCGGAAGACGGTATGGCTGCCGGCGGTGATCCGCTCGATCGCGGGAGGTCCTTCGGCGGTGGCTGGGCTGCGGGCGAGCAGCACCGTCGGGCGGATGACGACCACCACCCGCACCGCCTCGTCGGGCATCGGCGCGTCCGGGTCGACGCCGTAGCGCGCCCGCAGCTGCCGGTAGAAGTTGCCGCCGGCGTCGTCGTCGGTCGACTCCACCACGCCGCGGACCTCCAGGTAGCGTTGCGACTCGGCGGGATCGGTGATCGACAGCGCCACGCGCGGCTCTGCCTGCAGGTTGCGGAACTTCTGCCTGGTCTTCGTGTGGGTCAGGCGGATCCGTTCGCCGTCCCAGCCGAACCACATCGGGTTGCTCATCGGCCCACCGTCGGCACGGACCGTGGCCACGTGCGCGAGCAGCGGCTGTTCGAGCAGGTCCCGATGGCTGTCGGGGACCTGGAGTACGGGCTGGTCCATCGGCTCACCTCCGCCTGCCACCTCGTGTCGTGGAGGGAGCCTATGCGATCGTGAGCGGGTTAGCCTTCTATCTGAGTTCGGGCGGCCAGTGAGGAGCCGGGATGGCACGGCGACAGAAGGTCGTGACGGTGAACCGGCTCATGGCAGTGGTCGACCAGCCGGAGGCCGGCACGGCGGCCGCCGCCGCGCTCGTCCAAGCGGGGTTCCCTCGCGAGGCCGTGGTGGTCCTGCTGGGCGAAGAGGACGCGGACCGCATGGACAGCCTGGGGAAGGCCGGCGGGTTCTTGGCACGCGCCTGGCGCATCGTGCAGTTCACGCAGATGGACCAGATGGTCGACCTGGCGGTGTACGAGGCGGCGCTCCGCGACGGCCGCGCCGTCCTCTCGGTGCATGCGCGCCGCGTCGCCGAGCGGGATCGAGCCAAACGGGTCCTCGAGGCCGGCGGCGCGCACTTCATGAACTACTTCGGGAGGATCGCCACCGAGGAGGTCTCCCGCTGGCGCGGCAAGGAGCTGCCGCTCCACCCGTACCTGCGCCGCTAGCCGGCGTCCCGGTCCAGCAAGCTTCAATAACTGTGGACAGACGAGGGGATGGCGCCTTGCTGGCCGAGGGCGCTGGCGGCAGCGGTATAGCCTGGGCGGCGTCCCGCACGTGTGATCGCGATTTGCCGCCACCGGCGCGACCTGCCCGGCGCGGCTGGTTGGAGGACCAGGCATGCCTGCTTCGTCGCTGATGGTGCCGCTCGGCTCGACCGCGCCCGACTTCGAGCTGCCGTCCGTCGCCGGGCCGCGGGTCGCCCTCGCCGACCTCGACGGGCCGGCGCTGCTGGTGATGTTCCTGTGCAACCACTGCCCCTACGTGCGACACGTCGAGCGGGCGCTGGGCGCGACCGTGGCGGAGTACGCCGAGCGCGGCGTGGCCGCGGTGGCGATCTGCAGCAACGACGTCGACGCCCATCCGAGCGACGGTCCGGCCGGCCTCGCCGAGCAGGCCCGCCGTGCCGGGTTCACCTTCCCTTACCTGGTGGACGCCGGTCAGCAGGTCGCCAAGGACTTCAAGGCGATGTGCACCCCAGACCTGTTCGTGTACGACGCGCAGCGCAACCTCGCCTACCGGGGCGCGTTCGACGACAGCACTCCCGGCAACGGCCGGCCGGTCACCGGCGAGCGCCTGCGGCAGGCGCTCGACCACGTGCTCCGCGGCGAGCCGGTACCCGAGCCGCACCAGCCGAGCACGGGTTGCAGCCTCAAGTGGAAGCCGGGCAACCAGCCGGACTGGCTGATCACGGTCTTCTGACCTGGCCCTGGTCGACCGGGGCGTCCGGCACGCGGGCGAG
>DATDJX010000106.1:0-2490 GCA_036520275.1 Asanoa sp. | reverse complement strand
CGAGCCCCGGGTATAGCATGGGGCGCGACCAGGTCGGTGGACAGGGAAGCCGGTGCGAATCCGGCGCGGACCCGCCACTGTGACCGGGGAAGCCGATCCGCAGGAAGCCACTGGCATCGCGACGCGAGCCGGGAAGGCGCGGACGGTAGGCCCGGGAGCCAGGAGACCTCCCTCCGACCGCAAGCCGAAACGCCCTCGCGGAAGGGGTGGCTCACCGAATGAAGATCCGATTCAGCGCCGGCCTGGCGGCCGGCCTCGTCGCGACCGCGCTGCTGCCGGCGGCAGCCGTCGCCGCTCCGGTCACCGTCGATCTGCGGATCGAAGGCCCGACCCGGACGCTGTTCGAGGGTCCGGTCACCACCGACGTGCGGCCGTTCAAGTTCACCAACGAGAGCACCGGTCACCAGTGCGACGGCACCGCGGCGCTCGGCGGCTCGAGCCCGACGCCGGTGCCCACCCGGGGAGCGGTGATCGCCCAGGCCGCCGAGACGACCCCGTTCCAACTCGAGGGCACCTTCGGCCAGTTCGGCGCGAGCTTCACCAAGATCGCCGGCGAGTCCGTTGCGTTCGATCCCAACACCAACCGCTTTCTCGCCGAGTACGAGAACGGAGTGTTCGCGCAGCTCGGCGCGTGCGCCGACGATTCCCGCACCGGCGACCACGTGCTGTTCGCCTACGGCGACGGCACCGAGCAGCTGCTCGAGCTGTCCGGCCCGGCGCGCGCCCGCCCCGGCGAGTCGGTGACGCTGCGCGTGAGCGACGCGGTCTCGCACGCGGCGGTCGCCGGCGCGACCGTCGCCGGCCGGCTCTCGGGCGCCGGCGGCACCGTGACCGTCGGACCACTCACCGCCCGCGGCAACAACGACTTCAAGGCCACCAGGACCGGGGCGATTCGCTCGAACCGCGTGCGTGTGTGTGTGACCGACGGGGCCGACGGCGCATGTGGCAGCCAGCTCCCGTCGCTGCGCGACACGACCGCTCCGGTCGCCACGATCAAGGGCATCCGTGATGGTCAGCGGTTCTCGCGCCGGCGCGCCCCGCGGCAGCTGCGCGGGAGCGTGACCGACGACCCGTCGGGACTGTGGGCGGTCAAGATCCGGCTCACGCGCAAGCTGGGGAAGACGTGCTGGTACTTCTCGGGCAGCAGGGAGCGATTCCTCAAGCGCACGTGCGGGAAGACGTACGCGTTCAAGGTCGGCGAGCAGGCCGAATGGAGCTACCTGCTGCCGTCGCGCCTGCGGCGCGGCCGCTACGTGCTCGAGACGTACGCGATCGACAACGCCTTCAACCACGGCGCGACCGAGCGGGTCGCGTTCCGGGTGCGATGAGGCGGATCGCGCTGATCGCCGCCGCCGTCGCGTTCGCCGCCCCGGCGCCCGCCGCGGCGGCGACGGTCGACGTCATGGTCGTGGGCAAGACCCGCGTGCTGCGCGGCCCCAAGCATGTCAAGCTCAAGCCGCGGACGGTCAAGGTCGCCGGCAAGCGCTGCCGCGTGCTCGGAGCGACGCCGCTGTCGGTGCTCGCTGCGACCCACCTCAAGCTCGGCTTCCGCGACTACGGCAGCTGCGGCAAGCGCCCGCGCGACGCCGGCGGGCTCTATGTGACCGCGGTCGCGGGCGAGCGCGAGAAGGGCAACGGCGGCTGGGTCTACAAGGTCGGGCGCCGGGCGGGCACCACCGCCGCCGCCGACCCCGCGGGCCCGTTCGGCACCGGCCGCCGGCTGCACGGCCGCCAGCGGATACCGTGGTTCTGGTGCGAGCTGCAGTCGTCGGGGAGCTGCCAGCGGACGCTCGAGGCGCGGCCGGACCGGACCAGCGCGGCGCCCGGTGAGGCGCTGCGGGTGACGGTGCGCGGCTACGACGACCAGGGCAAGGGCGTCGCGGTCCAGGGCGCGACCGTGCGGCTGGGTTCGGCGAGCGCGGTCAGCGGCGCCGACGGCGTCGCCGTCCTCACGGTCCCGGCCGCGTCCGGCACGCTGCGGCTGCAGGCCGAGCGCTCCGGCATGGTGCGCGCCTTCCCGCGCGGGGTCGCCGTCGGATGAGGCGCCTGGTCGTCCTGCTCGTGCTGCTGCCCCTCGCCGGGTGCGGCTTCGGCTCCGGCGCCTCGACGGGCGACGTCACGCTGACCGTGACGCGCGACTTCGGGGCCCAGACGCTGCACGAGGGGATCGACCAGGAGAAGGCCTCCGAGGGTGACACGGTCATGCGCCTGCTCGAGCGCAAGTACGACGTCCAGACGCGCTTCGGCGGCGGCTTCGTCCAGGAGATCGACGGCGTCGCCGGGGGCCGCGAGAATGGCCGGCGGGCCGACTGGTTCTACTACGTGAACGGGATCGAGGCGCCCGTCGGCGCCGCCGAGCGGCGCGTCGCCGCCGGCGAGCGCGTCTGGTGGGACCACCACGAGTGGGACGCCGCGCAGCGCGTGCCGGCCGTGGTCGGCTCGTTCCCGGAGCCGTTCAAGAGCGGGTCGGAGGGCAAGCGGTTCCCGGTC
>DATDJX010000105.1:0-4151 GCA_036520275.1 Asanoa sp. | reverse complement strand
CAGGGTCCGGCGCTGGGAACTTGTCGGCATGCCGAGAACTCGTGATCCGCTTCCGCTTCGCATCTGCCGATCCGCGCCTCGTGCGAGGGGAGCGCTGGCGTCGTGTCGATGACTCTGGGGATCGTGTTCGCGCTGGCCTGCTCGCTGGTGACGAACGTTGGCTTTCTGTGCAAGCACCGGGGCGCGTGCGCGGCCCCGGCGGTCGATGTCCGGCGCCCGTTGCGCAGCCTGCGAGCGTTGCTGAGCTCAGGGTGGTTCGCCCTGGGGATGGCCGTTGCGGGGAGCGCGTGGGTCTTCCACATCGCCGCGCTGGCGTTCGCGCCGGTGTCGATCGTCCAGGTCGTGCTGGCCGGCGGCGTCGTGCTGCTCGCCGTGACGGCCGAGCGGTTCTTCGGCTGTGCGGTCGGCGCCCGACAGCGGATCTGTCTCGCCCTGACGGCCGGTGGTCTCGTGCTGATCGTAGCCACCCTGCCGGCGACGTCCGGGCGCGGGGATGGGGTCGCCCCGGCCGGGCTCCTCGGGTTCCAGGCGACGCTGCTCGTGGTCGCCGGGGCGCTGGTCGCGGGAGCGTGCAGCAGTCGCGGCCGGGCGCATGCGGGCCTCATGCTCGGCGCGGCCGCCGGCACCCTGTTCGCGGTCTCCGACGTCGCGCTCAAGGCGCTCCTTGATCCCCTCGCCGATGGTGGCGGTGCGGAGTTGACTGCCCCGTCGTTGCTGGTGGCGCTCATCGCGTCGTTGGTGGCCTTCTACGCCTCGGCCCGCTCGCTGCAGCAGGGCGAGGCGGTGCCGGTGATCGCGCTGACCGGCGCGGCCGCCAACGTGGCCAACATCGTCGGCGGGTTTATCGTCTTCGGCGACCCCGTGCCCGCGGGCACGGTCGCGGCCTTCGCGCTGATGCTCGGCTTCGCGAGCGTCTGCGTGGCCGCGCTCCTGACCCCTGCCCCGCTCCGCGTGGCGCCGGCCGCGGTGTGAGCTCGGTGCCGGCACGGGCGGCAATCGCTGTACGATCGCCACACCACCACCTAGGTGAAGGCGCCGACGCCGGTGATGTCGCGCCCGTCGGTGAAGGTCTCGCGCACGAAGAAGTAGTCGGTCGCGAGCGCGTGGCCGAGGTGCTCGTACGGCATCGCTGTGGTGGACATGTTCAGCCCTCCAGTTCGGGTCTCGCGAGCGCCTGGGCGATCGCGCGGTAGGCCTGGCGGTTGAACGCGAGGCCGACGTGGCTGCCGGTCACCTCGACGCATTCGGCCTCCGGCACGACGGCGCCTTGCCAGCGCACGACGCCGTCCTGTCTTGAGTAGATGCTCGTCAGTCGGACCTGGTCGGAAGGAAACGATCGGGCGTAATCCCGGGCGAACCCGCACGTGCACTCCGCGGTGAAGCACCGCTCCGCGCGCGTCCGCCGCGTCAGCACCAGGCCACGCCGGACCGCGGCCACCGCGGCGAGCGTGGGGACGCTGATACCGATCAGTCCGCGCAGATCGGCACCGAGCGAGATCGCGTGCGACACGCGCTCCGGCGCCCGCGCTCCCATCGCGCGCGCGAAGTGCCCGCCGCGGCTGTGGCCGATGAGGGCGACGCGCCGGCCATGACGCTGATGGAGCGCGTCGACGCGGCGCTCGACGCGCTGGAGCGCCCGGTCGGAGCAGTCGACGTTGGCGACGAACCCGCAGACATACGGCGCATAGCCCAGCCGCCGTAGCCATCGCCCCATCACCGCGAGCGTCGCATCGCCCGCCAGGAACCCCGGCAGCAACACCACCGGGCGCCCGTCGCCGCGCGCCACGCCCGACTGGGCGTGAAACACGGGATCCACGAGCAGCCGCGCGAGCTCGAGCATCGATCGCGTCTCCGCGACCGGGCGCCCCCACCACGCCGGCGGGTCGACCCTGCTCTCGGCAGACGGCGCGGTCAGCGCTCGCGCCGGGAGCCGCAGGTGGCGTTGTGCCATCAGCTCGCCAGGACGTACGTGCCCGGGGCGTCGGCGAGCGGCTTGTGCTCCTTGCTGCCGAGCGTCTTCGGCCTCGGCTTGAGCTCGCCCGAGCGCGGCTCCAGCCAGGCCAGGTAGTCGGGCCACCAGCTGCCCTTGTGCTCAGCGGCCGCGGCGAGCCACTCGTCGGGGCTCGCCGGCGCGGCATCGGCGATGCGGTAGGCCCGGCGGGTCTTGGGATCCGGCGGGTTCACCAGCGCCTGGATGTGGCCGCTGTTGACGAGAACGAACCGGGCGGTTCCGCCGAGCATCTGGGTGGCCCGGTAGGCGTTCTGCCACGGCACGATGTGGTCGGTTTCACCGGCCAGGACGTATGTTGGGACATCGGCGGAGGCAAGGTCGATCGGCGTGCCGAGGACCGTGAGCCCGCCGGAGACGCGCATCGAGTTCTCGACGGCCACTCGGATCATGTCGCCGTGCAGACCGGCGGCCATGCGGATGCTGTCCTGGTTCCAGTACAGGATGTCAAACGCCGGTGGCGGGGCGCCCAGGAGGTAATTGTTGACCCAGTAGTTCCAGATCATGTCGTTCGGTCGCAGCCAGGCGAAGATCTCCGCCAGCGCGCGCCCGTCCACGTAGCCCTTGGCCGCGGATGCGACCACCGCGGCGGCAGCCGCCTCGCGCGTGGTCACCGCGCCGATGACGCCCTCCTCAGGCCTGTCGAGCGCGCAGACGAACAGCCCGAGGCTGGCGACGTGCCCGAGCCGGCCCGAAGCGACGAGATGCCCGACGGTCGCGGCGGCGATCTGACCCCCGGAACAGGCGGCCGTCACGTGCAGCGAGTCCGCGCCGCTGATCTCCTCCACCACCCTGCCCGCCTCGACGCACGCGCCCGCGTAGGTATCCAGGTTGAAGTGCGCCTGCTCGGCGTCCGGGTTCCTCCAGGAGATCGTGAACACCTGCATGCCCTGCGCGGTGAACCACTCGATGATGCTGCGCCCGGGCGAAAGGTCCCAGGCGTAGTACTTGTTGATCGTCGGCGGGATGATCATGATCGGCACCTGCCGCACCGTGTCGGTCGTCGGCGCGTACTGGATCAGCTCGAAGACCTCGGTCCGGTGCACCACCGACCCTGGCGTCATCGCGATATTCACACCCACCGTGAACTTCGAGGTGTCGACGCTCGCCGGGATGCGGGGGGACGTCGACATGTCCCGCAGCAGGTTCCTCGCTCCGGCAAGCAGATTGGCGCCGCCGTAGTCGATCGCCACCTTGAGCGCGGCCGGGTTGGACCACGGAAAGTTCGTCGGGGCCAGCGCATCGGCGACGTTCTCGACCGCGAACCTCAGCTCCTCCTCGGCGGCCCAGTCGAGCTCGGCGTCGCTGATCAGATCGTCAGCCGTGGCGCGAGCGGCGAGGTAGGCCTGCACGACGCGCCGGAACAGCCAGCTGTGCCGCCAGGCCGGATCGGCGAAGCGCCGGTCCTTCGGGCTCGGAGCGCGCGGTGACACTCCCGCGACCGTCGCCGCGAGCTCTCCGGCGAGGCCTCCCAGCCGGCGCGTCACCCGCGCCGGCCGCCGCGCCAAACTGAAGGCTGCCTTGGCGGCGGGGGCAGGGGCAAGGAAGGTCGAGCGGATCGGAGCGTCCGTGACCAGGATGTCGAAGCCACCCCGGAGTCCCGGCGCACCGCTCGGCGGTTCGGGTTCCGCCACCGGCGCCCCGGCCGACCGGGGCCGCGCCTTCGCGTGAGCATCGCTGCGGGTTCGCGAAGGGCGTCGCACGCTGTTCTTGCTCTCGGTGCGTCCTTGGTCGGGGCTCACGGGTCGCTCCTTTGGTCCATTGTCCTGATCCGGTCGCGCGCCGTTCGCATGGCGACGACCGCACTTGAGCGGTTCTCGGCGATCCGCGCGGCGGCCTCGTCCGCACTCGCCCCGGACGAAATCAACTCCAACACCAACAACCTGTCCTCGCGCGTCATGCGCGCAAACTTCGACCGTCCCTCGGACACCACGACCCCCAGTGATCGTGCAACGACCACTTGAGGCCTAGCCGGACTTTGCGTCTGTTTCCGGAGCGTTACGGCCGACGGCGTGGCTCGTCGGCCTTTTCGTCGCGACGGTCGGGACGCTGCCGTCGGGGCGGGCCGTCTCGCCATGCGCCTACGGGCGGGCGAGCAGCGATGCGGTTACCAGCTCACGCTGCGTGGGCGGGGCCGAGCGGA
>DATDJX010000104.1:0-2069 GCA_036520275.1 Asanoa sp. | reverse complement strand
CCGCCACCGAGGCGATACGGCAGGCCGACGATCGTGTTGGCGGCCCAGATGGCCTGCTTGACCGCGTCGGGCGCCTGGTCGGGCGCGTAGGCCGTGCCGTTGACGAACTGCGCCGCGAAGCCCGCGATCATGGGCTGGAACGCGACGCCGTACGCGGCGCCGCCGGTTGACGGCGCGGGAGCGGCTGCCGGAGCCGGTGCGGGAGCAGGGGCCGGTGCGGGAGCAGGGGCCGGTGTCGGGGCGGGCGTCTGGGCCACAGCCGGAGCGGCCACGACCGACAACGCCACAAGCATGAAGCTCACCGACAGGGCAGTGCCCCGCAAGTCCCTCTCTCCTCTTTCGTCGGCCTGCGGGGTTAGCTGACGGGCTAGCGCTGAAAGAGCCTGCGCCTCCCATGGCCCTCACCATGGGATTCGCCCCTACTTCTGGGTCCCCCGTTCCCCGATCCATAGCGGGGATTCGGCGTTGATCGGCGGGACCCTACAACACCGTCGTGCGGAATGCTCGGACGTTATGTGCCGCTACCGTTCGCGCCCATGCGCCGCGCCGCCGTCGTCCTTGCCTGCCTGCTGGCCGTGCTCGCGGTCGGCTGCGGGCGCAACGCGGCCAAGGACCGGGGGCTCGACAGCCAGGAGGGCCCCAGCCAGAGCGTCAAGGGCGACGAAGAGGGCGCGTCGGCGAACCTCGGCCTGCCGTACATCGCCACCAAGAACACGACGCGCATCGCCGGCGCCGATCCGATCGCCGACGCCGCCGGCGTGGCCCGCGCCGTCTTCCCCGCCGTGACCGAAGACACGCGGCCCAATGCGGTGGCGCTCATCGACGCGCGCGACTGGCGCGCGGGGATCGCCGGCGCCGTGCTCGCGTCGACGCCGGTCCGGGCCGCGGTGCTGCTCTCCGACGGCCCGGAGCTGCCCGCGGCCAGCGAGGACGCGCTCAAGGCGCTGCGACCCACCGGCGCCAAGAGCCCCGGCGGAGCGCAGCTGGTCCGGGTGGGAAACGTGGCGCGGCCCGAAGGCCTGCGCACGACCGAGATCGCCGGGCGCGATCCGTTCGCGCTCGCGCGGGCGATCGACGCCTTCCAGAGCGCCGCGCGCGGGAGCCCGAGCGACCGAGTGGTCGTCGTCTCGGCCGACGCACCGGCCTTCGCGATGCCCGCGGCAGCCTGGGCGGCCAAGGCCGGCGATCCGATCCTGTTCGTGCGCCGCGACGAGGTGCCCGCCGAGACGCGCGCCGCGCTGCGGGCCCACGACCAGCCGCACATCTACGTCCTCGGCCCGCCGTCGACCATCAGTGCGGCGACAGTGAACGAGCTCAAGCGCCTGGGGACGGTCAAGCGCATCGGCGCCGACGACCCGACGGACAACGCGATCGCGTTCGCTCGCTACGTCGACCCGAGCTTCGGCTGGGGCGTGGTCGATCCAGGGCACGGGCTGGTGTTCGCGCGCACCGATCGGCCGCTCGACGCCGCCGCTGCTGCGCCGTTGTCCGTCAGCGGCTCATACGGCCCGCTGCTCGTCCTCGCGGCGCCGACGGCGCTCGACGGGGCGCTCGGCCAGTACCTGCTCGACATCCAGCCCGGCTACACCAGGGATCCGGTGCGCGGCGTCTACAATCACGGCTGGTTGATCGGGGACGACCGCGCCATCTCCGTGGTGACGCAGGCTCGGATCGACTCCCTCCTCGAGATCAAGAAGGCGCAGACCAGCCAGGAGCAGTCGACAAGCCCGTGAGCGAAGCCGAGAGCCCGATCCGCAAGGCGCCCGAACACGAGGTCACCGTCGAGGACGTGCGCCAGCTCATGGGCGCGTCCACGCCGCACTTCGCGCTGCAGATCCGCAACCGCATCGCGCGGCTGATCGGCGGGCTGCCACCGGACCACCCGGCGCGCATCGAGGGCGAGCGGGAGATCGCGCGCCTCGAGCGGCTGGGCTTCGGGGGCGAGTTCCGCGGCCTCCAGCACGAGGACGGCATCGAGCCGCTGCCGTCGCTCGACGACGACGCCGCCTGAGAGGGCGTCCGCTGGCATCATCCGCGCCGGTGACGACGGGCAGAGAGGACCTCAAGCG
>DATDJX010000103.1:0-3971 GCA_036520275.1 Asanoa sp. | reverse complement strand
CCGGCGTTCGCGGTGGCCGACCGGGCCGTGCTGCGGGCGGTCCGCTATCTAAACGACCTGCAGCTCTCCACGGGGAGCGGGAAATGGTTCAAGGAGCGGCGTTCCAACGAGATCATCCAGCTCGTGAACGTCGCCTACGGGGCTCGCTTCCGCGTGGATCTGCCGGCGGGTGCTGGGCGGACGGTCGGCTACACCGACTGGACCCATGCGACCTGGGACGCCGGGCCTGCGAGCTGATTGCTCCGAGGCGCCTCGCGCGCTGCCGCGGACGGCTGCGGCTCGCCCACGAACCTGGCGGCCTCGCGCCGAAGCATCCAGGCGGTCGCGTTCCCCAGGGCGAGGATGAACCAGAAGTAGCGCTGGTAGGACAGCTGGAGGAACGCAGCGCTCGCGAGGTACGCCAGGAGGGCGAGAAGGAAGGCCTGCGCGAGCACGACGAGGTCCTCGCGTCCCAGCGCGGCCCACAGCCGCGCGACGCGCCACAGCTGCGCGAGCGTGACGGCGACGATCGCGAGGAATGCACCCACGCCGGCGATCCCCGTGTCGGCCGCGATCTCCAGGTACATGTTGTGCGCGCGGCGGTTCTTGCCAAGGAACCGCAGGCCGAGCTTGTTGGCCTCCTCCTGGGAGTAGCGCCGGAAGAACCCGCCGGGGCCGGCGCCGAGGAACGGGTGGTCACGGAACGTCGCGACGGCCGCGAGGTTCTCCGTGGCTCGACCCCGGATCGAGGCGTCGGCCCGGCTGTCGACGGCGGTTGCCGTGTCCGCGGCGCCCAGCGAGCGGACGCGCAGCGCGTAATCGGGCACGATCGACATCACGAGGACGGCGAGCGCGAGCGCGGTGACGAGGAGGTAACGCAGGCGAACGAAGCCGATGACGACCATGGCGACGGCGACCACGGCGAGCGCGACAGCCGCTCCGCGCGAGAACGACAGCACGATGCCGGCAAGGGTCGGCACGGTCAGGGCCGCGGCGAGCCACCGCAGCGCAAGGCGCCGCTCGGCGCGCATCCGCGAGACTGCGAGCGGCACGAGCACGAGCAGGATCTGCCCGTAGCGGTTCTGCTCGCCGATCGGTCCGGAGAGGCGGGGACGAAGCAGCTTGCCGTTGACGGTGTCGCCCACCTTGAAGGCCGCGTCGTTGACCTGCGCGAACCCCAGCAGCGTCTGATGGTATGCGTGCGTTGCCTCCTGCCACACGGAGATCGCCCCCATCGTGCCGCCGGCGATCAGCAACGCCCAGATGACCCAGCGCATCATCGCCGGCGACCGCACGGCGTTGACGACGAGGAGATAGAGGAGGAGTCCTTCGGTCAGGAACGTCGTCATCGCCGCCGGGCCGGCGTCGCCGCCATCGGCGCCGGCCGCGATCGAGGAGACGACAAGGACGACCAGCCACGCGACCATCAGCGCGAGTGCCGGCGTGACGACGAGCGGTTGGCGGCCGACCACGAGCGCCAGTACGACCGGCACCGCGAGCAGCAACGCGAACACCGAGGCGTTCCCCGTCGGCAGCCCCAGCGCGCCGGCCACGACGACAGGCGCGTTCAGGTAGAAGCCGACCACGAACGCGAGCGTGGCGAGCACCGCCGGGTGCTTCATCGGACCGGCCGGTTCGCGCGGTAGACCCGCACCGGGTCGCGCTCGCGTCCCGTGCGCGCGGCGACCCCGGGGCGCACCGGAAGCACACGGACGTTGTAGTGCAGCCGGTAGCGGAGGTAGCGCCACAGCTTCCACCAGCCTCCAGCGAACATCCGCCCCGACGTCCGCACGACCATCCGCCGGTCGCCGGAGTAGACGACGCGCGCACCGCGGCTCCTCGCGGCCGGACCGACGTTCATCTCGTCGGCCACGAGCCCGTCCGCGTGGAGCCGCATCAGCGTGGGGACATGGACCGCGTAGCTGCTGCCGCGCGTCGTAGGGATGCGCAGGAGCACGCGTTTGCTCCAGCGCGCCGCGTGGTGGATCGCGATCCGGGCGTAGATCGACGGACGCCGGCGGACGCTGTGGTAGCGCACCCGCGTGTAGGCCACGCCGTCGCCGCAGTGCAGCCGGTGCACGTACCAGTCGAGGAGGGACGTGGGATCGGGCACGCGGCAGTCCGCGTCGAGATGAATCGCGTACGGCGTCGCCGCTTCGCGCATACCGGCGATCCGCGCGGACAAGGCGACCGCCACGCCGCGTTCGCGCACGCTCGGGACGGCCAGGACGCGAACGCCTTCCAGCGCTTCGAGCGCCGCGATCTCCGGCGGTCGGCGCTCCTCGGCGAAGTTGTTGACGACAAGCACGGTCTCGAACTCGTGCGGCCCCGCGTAGCGTCCGAGGTCGTCGAGGAGCGTGAGGACGTTCCCGAGATCGCCCTGTGCGTTGACAGGGACGACGATGGACGCATCCGGTGCAGTGACGATGGTCACCGTCTGGCCCGCTGCGCGGCGAGCTGTGCGAGCTCGTCGCCGAACACGAAGAACGCCGGACGCGCCCGTCCGGACGCGTCGAGGAGGCCCGACGTGAAGTACCCGTTCGGGTCGTCCTGCCAGTTGTAGACGTAGACGCGGCGAACGCGCGCCGCATGGTCACGGGCGAGGGCGAACGCATGCCGGACGCCGTTGGCCGCCCGCTGCTCGTCGTAGGGATGCGTCACACGTCCGCGGCCGTTGCGCAGCTCGACGATGCCACCGGTCTCGGTGAGCCACACGTCGCCCGCGACGGCGTGCAGGAAGCTCTCCAGGCCGTCGGCGAGATCGTGCGTCGTGTCGTGGTAGTTGTGCAGCCCCCAGACGGCGGGCGCCTCGGGCAGCGCGGCCTCGTACCCGGCCAGCCAGCGCAGCATGTTGCCCGTGTCGAGCACATCACCGGCGACGATCGTGCACCCCGGACAGGCGCGGCGGACCGCGCCGTAGTACGCCGCCGCCGCCGCTGCGTCGCGGAACGTCGGCTCCCCGTGGTGGTTCGGCTCGTTCCACGGCGTGATCACGTGCACCCAGGGGTAGCGCGCGAGGAACCGGCCCACCGCCGCCTCGTAGGCGGCGACGTCCGGGAGCTCGCACGGATCGTGGGGACACCGGCTGCCGCGTGCGCGGTTGAAGGCCACGAGGGGCTCCACGCCCGACCCCGCGGCGGCTCCGAGCCAGGCGTCGAGCCACGTTGCCTCGGTGTCGATCGCGTTCCACGGCGCGACGAGGCGCGCAGTGCGGATGCCGAAGGCCCGGAAGCACGGATCGGAGAACATCGCCGTCCCCTGCTCGCTCACGCCGGGGACGATGTTCCGATAGCGCGACCCGGCCGACGGCCGCATGCCGCAGCAGAGGGCGGCCCCGTGACGCGGCGGGACGGGTCGTAGGTCGAACCGGACGCGAAGGATGCGCGACGCCGACGGGCCGCGGCGCGGGTCCGCGACGAGGTGGAGCTTGCGCTGCAGGACGCCCTCACGGCGCAGGAGGGCTTGCGACGTCGGGTTCAAGCCGACGCGGATCCGGAACGCCCGGCCTGGGCGCACCGTGACGGCGCGCGGCGCGATCCGGGCGCGCCCGCCCGCGGAGCGCACGCGAACGACGATGGGCCCGCGGGCCTTGCCGCGGCGGACGACCAGAGCCTGCAGCGTGCCGCACCCCTTGTCGCCGACCGCGATGCGCTGGCGCTCGGGCCCGAGGATCCTCGGCGCCCCGCGGTCCGCCGTTGGAGACCGTGCGCCGCGTGCCGGCGACGCGACGAGCGGCGCGACGAGCGCTCCGAGGACGAGCACCGCGGAGACGGGGCCCCGCGACCGTCCGAGGCGGGTCATGGCGCTCCTCGTGCCCGTTGCGGGGTCCAAGCGGTGTCGTCGGCGCCGCGGCCGCGTGTGAGCCGGGCGACGGCCACCGCCGCCGCGGCGTGCGGCACGTCGAACCGATAGGGCGCCCGCAGGACCCGCCAGGCCCGGCCGCGGCGACGAGGCAGGGCAGCAGCGAGAAGCGCGACGCCGTGGAACGCGAG
>DATDJX010000102.1:0-6777 GCA_036520275.1 Asanoa sp. | reverse complement strand
GGCCCGTACCCGCAGCGAAAGGACCGCGAGGCGTTCCTCGTGGAACCGGCGCACGTGAGCGTCCCGACGTTCGGCTGAGGAGAAGACATGGCCAGGGTCGTCATGCAGGCGGTGGTGTCGGTGGACGGCTACATCGCCTATTCCGATGACACGGTCGGGCCGCTGTTCGACTGGTACGGCAACGGCGACACCGAGTTGTCCGCCAGGGCGAGCGGCTGGACGTTCCATGTCTCGCGGACGTCCGCCGAGTACGTCCAGCCCTTCTGGGACGCCATCAAGGTCACAGTGATCGGCCGTCACCTGTTCGACACCACGAACGGCTGGGACGGCAACCCGGCCGCCGGGGACGAGCTGGTCGTCGTGACCCACCGGCCGTTGCCGCAGGAGTGGCTCGCCGACCACCCGGACGCGCCGTTCCATACCGCCGAGTCGGTCGAGGCGGGCATCGCGCTCGCCAAGGAGCTCGCGGGCGACGGTCTCGTCTGCGTGACCGCTGGCGACCTCGGCGGGCAGGCGTTCTCGGCAGGGCTGGTCGACGAGGTCGCGATGGACGTCGCCCCGGTGGTTCTCGGCGAAGGGGTGCGTTTCTTCGGCAGCCACGCCGGCACGGTGCTCCTTGACGATCCCGACCGGGTGGTCCAGGGCGACCGCGTGCTGCACCTGCACTACGCGGTCAAGCGCTGACCGGTCTTCCAGCGAGGGGAGCCGAGGAGGCCGTCCAGAGCCGCCGGAAGTCGCAACTGCTGCCGGATACGCATGGCGCCGGGCCGTTCCCGAGGGGCGTGCCCGCCATCCCCGTCGTTGCTTTCGTCCGAGCCCGCCGCCGCGACCCAACCCGTCGCGCTTGCAGCTCAACTGGCCCACCGCGGCGGCGTCACCCTTTTCGCTCCGGCGCGCTCACGGAGTGGTCTGACGAGCTTCGTTCGCCACCCGACGTCCGTGATCACTCGTGCCGACGATCCGGCCGCTCCGTCGAGCAAGATCGAGAACTCGTCAGATGGCCAATGATGAGACGCACTTAGGGTGACGGACCCGAGGCAACCCTCGCGCCAGAACTGCGGACAATCCGCGCCGAGACCGGGAATCCGACCCATAGAGCCATGGCCAAGCAGAGCACGGCGGCCTTCGCGCACACGAGCCTGTCGCAGGCCCCCCGAGGGGGATCGGCTTCCGACCTGGCCGTGCACCGAGGCGTACATCCGCGCGTGCGGCGTAAACGACCCCGACGTCATCGAGGCATCGCGCGGTGGAGTCGCAGCCTCACAGCGGTCGTGCGATATTCACGCTGGAGCGTGTTGACCATGACGAACACTCGGAGGGCACCGATCGATCCGAGCCGTTAGAAGATCACGGCAAGTACGCTCTGGGACTTGGGAGCGAATCTGGGCCGATCGCCGAGGCACTGATGGTCGTCGGAACGGCCGGGCTGCTAGCGGCTCTTGTTAAAAGTGCCGTCGAGCGTTGTGCAGGGCGGTCTCTGAGCCTGCTGAGGTTGGCGTTGACACCAGCACTCCGACCGCCAGACACTCCGGGGCCGGCCCAGGAGGGCCGGCCCAACGGTTTCTGCTGCTCAGAGGCGCGGAGGATACGAGATTCGAACTCGTGAGGGTGTGCACCCAACACGCTTTCCAAGCGTGCGCCCTAGGCCTCTAGGCGAATCCTCCGTCGCACAGGATACAGGCAGCGACACCCTGCTCCGGCCGACCCCGAGGCTGCTATGGCGGCCGGCCCGCTACGCTAGACGTACCCCCCGTGCGGCGTCACCTCGTGAACCTCCCCAGGGCCGGAAGGCAGCAAGGATAAGCGAGCTCTGTCGGGTGCACGGGGGGCCTTCATGTCCGGCGCAGGCTTCCCCGCCGCGCGGAAACCGGCGCGGTTCCGCGTCCACATCCCCTTTCGCGGCGTCCACGCGGACCCAGGGTGACCAGCGCGTACGGCGTCCGCGGTGGCCCCGGAGGGCCGCGCCGGTGGCGGGGCGGGCGCAGCCCTCCGGCTGTCGGGGGCGCGTGAGAGGCTAGATGCCGCGGATGGGAGGGACTCGTGGCGCTGGCGCTCTACCGCAAATATCGGCCCCGCACGTTTGCCGAGGTCATCGGCCAGGAGCACGTCACCGAGCCGTTGTCGCAGGCGCTGCGCAGCGGGCGGCTGCACCATGCCTACCTCTTCTCCGGTCCGCGCGGCTGCGGCAAGACGTCCAGCGCCCGCATCCTCGCCCGTTCGCTCAACTGCGATCATGGGCCGACGCCCGAGCCTTGCGGCGTGTGCGAGTCGTGCCGGGCACTGGCCACCGACGGCGGTAGCTCGATCGACGTGATCGAGATCGACGCGGCCAGCCACGGTGGCGTCGACGACGCCCGCGAGCTTCGCGAACGCGCCTTCTTCGCCCCGGCGGCCAGCCGCTTCAAGATCTATGTGATCGACGAGGCCCACATGGTCTCGACCCAGGGCTTCAACGCGCTGCTCAAGCTGGTCGAAGAGCCGCCCGACTACGTCAAGTTCGTCTTCGCCACCACCGAGCCCGACAAGGTCCTCGGCACGATCAAGTCGCGCACCCACCACTACCCGTTCCGGCTGATCCCGCCGAGCGTGTTGCGGCCCTACCTCGAGCAGCTCGCCTCGGCCGAGGGCGTCAAGGTCGAGCCGCCCGTGTTCCCGCTGGTCGTGCGGGCCGGCGGCGGCAGCGTCCGCGACGCGCTGTCGGTTCTCGACCAGCTCATCGCCGGCGCCGGCCCGGAGGGGGTCAGCTACGCCCGCGCGGTCGCCCTCCTCGGTGTCACCGACGCGGCGCTGATCGACGAGATGGTCGACGCGCTGGCCGCGAACGACGGGGCGGCCGCCTACGCGACCATCGACCGCGTCGTCGAGGCCGGCCACGATTCTCGCCGGTTCGCGTCCGACCTGCTCGAACGCCTCCGCGACCTGATCGTGATCCAGCAGGTGCCCGACGCCGCGGCCAAGGGCCTCATCGACGGCCCGGCCGACCAGCTCGAGCGGATGGGCGCCCAGGCCGCCCGCCTCGGCGCGGCAACGCTGTCGCGCGGGGCCGATATCGTCCACAACGGGCTGATCGAGATGCGCGGCACCACGGCGCCGCGGCTGCTGCTCGAGCTGATCACCGCGCGCATGCTGCTGCCGGCGACCGGCGAGGGCGAGGCGGCCCTGCTCCAGCGCGTGGAGCGCATGGAGCGGCGGCTCACGCTCACCGGTGGCCAGGACGACGATCCCGGCGTACGGCGATCCGCTGCCCCGATGTCCGCACCGCCGGCCGCCGGTGTCGGTCCGTCCGACGGTGGTCGCGCGGCGGGGGGCGCGGCCGCTCGGCGAGCCGCCCACGAGGCAACGGGTGGTCTACCGGCGCCGCTGGTCGAGGGTTCGCGCGCCTACGGGGGACCGGCCGTCCTGGAGGGCGCAGAGGGCGGGGCGGCCGGCGGTCGTGCGGCGGCTGCGGGTGGGTCTTCGCCCGGCCGTGCGGCCGTCCTGGAGGGCGCGGACGACGACGGGCCACCTCGTGGACGAGCGGCGGCCACCGGACCGGCGACGGCCGGTGGGGACGCGCTCGCGCCGGGAAGCCCAGGGCGCGCCGCGCCACCGGCGGTGCCGGCCGCCGCGGTGATGGCCGACCCGGCGACGCCGGAGCCGGTGGTGCCGGGCCGCGCCGCGGGCTCCGCGCTCGATGCGGCGGCAGTCCGGCGGGTATGGGACGACATCCTCACGACGGTCGGCAACAAGAGCAAGAAGGTGGCGGCGTGGGCGCGCGAGGCCACCGTGCGCGACATCGACGGCGACACGCTCGTGCTGACGTTCCGCCACCCGTTCCACGCGCGGGCTCTCGCCGAGCAGCCCGAACTGGTGGCGGAAGCGGCCTACGAGATCCTCGGCGGCCGCTGGCAGATCCGCTGCGAGATGGCCGGCGACCAGCGCACCGCGCAACCGTCCGCCGGGGCGAGCCGCCGGCCGGCACCGGCGCCGACCGCACAGACGCCGCCCGCGCCGGAGAGGAGCGGCGACGACTGGCCCGAGCCGGCCCGCCCGGGCGGCGCCCCACCCACGCCGCCGCCGGGAGGGCCCGACGCGGACAGCGGTGGCAGCGAGGCGACCGGCGCCGCGGTCGCCAACCGCGGCCGGCTCACGGCGAGTGCGGCGCCGGCCGAGTCCGACTGGGCCGGCGATCCGCCGTTCGACCCCGACCACGACGGGCCCGGCCGTCCGGCGGCCACCATGCACGCCGCTCCCACATCGGCCACCCCGCCGCCCTACGAGGGCTTCGACCCCGGCGACGCGCCGACCGACGAGGTCGTCGACGAGACGACCGCCCGCCAGAGCAGCGAGCAGCAGGCCTTGCACCTCCTCCGGCAGCACCTCGGCGCCGAACGCATCGGCGAGGTCGAGCTGAAGTAACGCCGGGCAGGCACCTGGCCAGACCGAGGGAGTTGGGCCGGCGCCCGGTTAGCCGCAGACGCCGGGTCGGCCGGGACGCGCGCCGACACGCCGGCCCGACGGGCTCGAACGCCCAGCCTGTCGGTCGTCGCCGTGCCGGACGAAGCATGGCGAGGCTTCGGCGGCGACGGATGCGGAGCGCCGCGGGGCGGGTGTCAGGAGAGGAAGCGCTCCACGGCGCGGGCTTCGCGGATGGCGGCGGCTCGCCACGCGGCGCCCGAGCCCTCGAAGGGGTCGAGCCGAACGACGCCCCGCTCGAGCGTCCACACCCCCACCGCCAAGCCGTCCCGGGTTATGGTCGGCCGGAAGAGGCCGCCCCCGCGGTGGACGCGGCGCTCGTAGCCGCGGGGCACCGACAAGGACCGATCGCGGTAGCCGAGCAGGTACGGGTCGAACTCGGGCAGCAGCCGCACGGAGGTCCGGCCCGCCGCCGGCCGGCGGACCCCACCCAGCGCGGCCCGATCAGCCGAGACCGGTCGCAGGGGGGAGCCCACCAACGCGAAAGCGCGCCGCGCGGCCGGCGCCGGTAGGCCGGACCAGGCCGCCAGGTCCAGCGGGGACGCCGGGCCGTAGCCGGCGAGGTAGCGGCGCGCCAGCTCGCACAGCGCCGCGTCCCCGGACAGATCCGGGCGGGACGGGCCCGGGCCCAGCCAGTCACGGGCCAGCACCCATGTCTCCTCGCCGTCCCGCAACGGGCCGTAGCAGGCGGACCCGGAGAGGCCGGCCAGCCGTACGGCGTGGTAGACCGCCTGCCCGGACAGGCTCATTGCCGCGGCGATCTCGGCCCGCGTCGACGGGCCGGCCTTCGACAGCAGCGACACCACCGCCGAGGCGTGCGACTCGTCGACGCCCAGCGAGGCCAGCCGCCGCCGCGACGACGACACCAGGCCCGGTCCCAGCAGGCCCAGCAGCCAGCCCAGGTCGGGCGTCGCCACCAGGTGCAACGTGCCGCGCATGAACCAGCCCCGCACGACCGACCGGTCCCGCACCCGCGCGGCCTCCACATCGGAGACCGACCCTACGGTGCTGCGCGCCCGGACTGCCAGGGCCGCCGACCGGCGGTCCTGGGCCTGCACGCCCACCAACCGCGACACGACGTCGCGCACGCCCCGACGGGCCCGGGCCGACAGCAAACACGCGCGTAAGCGCAGCAATCGGACCTCGTCGTCGGTCAGCTCCACCACGCCACTAGTCTCGGACAAAGACGGTCACGAACGACACAAGGAGACGCCGTGCGCCCCGGTGGTGGAGGACAGCCCAACCTGCAGAAGCTCATGCTGCAGGCGCAGAAGATGCAGCAGCAGATCGCCACCGCGCAGGCCGAGCTCGCCGAGGCCGAGGTGACGGGTACGGCGGGCGGCGGCCTGGTGACCGTGACGCTGAGCGGCACCGGCGAGGTCACCTCGGTCAAGATCGACCCAACGGCGGTCGACCCAGACGACATCGAGACCCTGGAAGACCTCGTACTCGCCGCCCTGCACAACGGCGCGGAGGCCGTCCGCGAGCTGACCGAGGAGAAGATGGGTCCGGTCAGCGGTGGCATGGGCGGCCTCGGCCTGCCCGGTTTCTGAGCACAGCATGTACGAGGGTGCGATCCAGGACCTGATCGACGAGCTGGGCCGGCTGCCCGGCGTGGGTCCGAAGAGCGCGCAACGGATCGCGTTCTACATCCTGTCCGCCGACGCCGCCGACGTGACCCGGCTCGAGAGCGCGCTGCACCGAGTCAAGGAGCAGGTGCGGTTCTGCACGACCTGTTTCAACGTCGCCGAGTCCGACCAGTGCCGGATCTGCCGCGACCCGCGGCGTACCGGCGAGGTCCTCTGCGTCGTCGAGGAGCCGAAGGACGTCGTCGCGATCGAGCGTACGGGCGAGTTCCGTGGCCGCTACCACGTGCTCGGCGGCGCAATCAACCCGCTCGAGGGCATCGGGCCCGACAACCTCAAGCTGCGCGAGCTGATGGCCCGGCTGGGTAACGGAGAGGTCAAGGAGCTCATCCTCGCCACCGATCCCAACACCGAGGGCGAGGCCACGGCGACCTACATCGCGCTGATGGTCAAACCCATGGGCATCACGGTGACCCGGTTGGCCAGCGGCTTGCCGGTCGGCGGCGACCTCGAGTACGCCGACGAGATCACGCTCGGCCGCGCGTTCGAGGGGCGCCGTGCGGTTTGACGCGCATCGCTGTATGACACCCCCGGATATAGATCGACAAGAGGTGTCACATGAAATTGGATCATTTCGACCTGTGCGAATGGTGATCGGGCAGCTACGGACCGTCAGGGACGGTAGATCACGTTGTCATCACAGCGCGGCTTGAATCTGATTACATGGCCCACCTGC
>DATDJX010000101.1:0-2944 GCA_036520275.1 Asanoa sp. | reverse complement strand
AGGGCCAGGGCGGCGGCAGCGGTGAGGAGGGCGGCGAGGCGGCGCATATATGCAGATCATCGGCGGGCGCTCGGGTACGTTGAAGCCCTTGCCGGTGTCCGTCCTGACTCCCGGGCCCGAGCGGCCGATCCACGAGCTGCTCGCGGACATGCGACCGCACGAGCAGGCGCCGGCCGACCGGCCGTTCGTGTACGTCGCGATGATTTCGACGGTCGACGGGCGCGCCGCGCTCGACGGCCGCTCGGCGGCGCTGGGGGACGAGGCCGACCTCGAGATGCTGCTCGAGCTGCGTGCGCTCGCCGACGCGGTGTTGATCGGCACGGGCACGCTGCGCGCCGAGGGCTACGACCGGCTCGTGCGCAGCCCCGAGCGGCGCGCGCGCCGTCGCGCGGCGGGGCTCGCCGAGGACCCGCTCGCCGTGCTGGTCTCGCGGCGCTTCGAGATCCCCTGGGAGGCGGGGCTGTTCCAGGCCGCCGCGCAGCGGGTGCTGATCTACACCAGCGTCGGCGGCGACGCACCCGACGTGCCCGCGCCGGTCGAGGTCGTCACGCTGCGTGAGCCGATGCTCACCGCGCTGCTGGCCGAGCTGCGCTCCCGCGGCGTGCGCTCGCTGCTGTGCGAGGCCGGCCCGACGCTGCACGGCGCGCTCCACCGCGAGGGACTTGTCGACGAGCTGTTCCTGACGGTCGCGCCGGTCCTCACCGGCGACCCGGGCGAGCCGCCGATCGTGGCCGGCGGCCGGCTGCCCGGGCCCGTGGACATGCGGCTCGAGTGGGCGTTGCAGCACGGGTCCGAGCTGTTCCTGCGGTACGCCGTATAGGGTCCGCGCCCGTACCAGACACCGTAGGAAACCGCGCTACAGCGCGGTTTCCGGCGCTTCACGTGCGGCGCGAGGTAGCAAACAGGTAGCAATCACTTCTGCTCCCGGTCGTTCGTCAGCCCCTTCCACTCCTCAACGCCCGGATCGCGCCAGGCTCGCTGCCCGCGGTTGTCCCTTTGTTCCTCGACGCCGGGATCTCGCCACGGCGGCTTGGCCGGCGGCGGCGCTGTATCGGGATTCGGGGCCGGCTCGGCCTAATGCGCCGATTCCCGGAACCCAAAGGCCGGACATGGCGGGGCCGCTCGAACGGCGACCCTCCCACGATCACAAGGTCCGGGGCAAGGCGGATGAGCGTTCAAGAGTCATGCGGCAAACAGGTGACGATTCGGCGACGCGACGTCGGCGTGCTGGGCTACCGTCCGCGCTCCCGGCAAGTTCCTCGTGGCGTGGCCTGCAACTGCACGGACTTTCGGGCTCCGGACCTGTTTGGCTCTGATATGGCTGCTGGTTTGTCAAGTGGGCAGCGTTGAGTGCGGTCGCTGGCGACCGGTGTTGAGTGGTCTCGGTTCCCGGGCCGGGCGCGACGTCGACGTGTCGCTTGGCGGTCAGTCTGATGATGCGGGCGTTGGCTAGCCCAGTGCGCTGGCTTCGTCGCCGGCGTGCGCTGTCTACGGAGCGGGCGTCGCCTGTGTGGGCGGCCCATAGAGCCAGCGCGCGTGCCGGCGGCCGTTGGCCTGGCCCGGGAGGCCGAGGGTCCGGATCGCTGTTGGTGGCGATCAGGTCATGGCGCGGTGGCGGCGGCCCACAGGAAGCCGGCCAGTTCGCGGGCGGCGGCGATGGTGGCGACGTTGGCGGGCTTGCCGCGCTGGCGCAGGCGGTGGTGGACGCGGTGCAGCCGGTGTTGCGCGCGCCAGGCGATCTGCAGCACGTGGTCGGGCTGGCCGGCCTGGCGGTTGTGCAGGGTGACGCCGATCGTCGGTCGGCGCAGGTAGTGCAGGGCCGACTCGACCAGCAGCCGCCGGGCGATCGCCGAGCCGGTCTTGGAGATCGCTCCCTGGTTGGCGGTCTCGCCGGACTGCTCCAGTGATGGCGTCAGGCCGAGCCAGCTGGAGAGCCTGCGTGGGGAACCGAAGCGCTGCCAGTCACCGCCGAGTTCGAGATGCACCAGCAACGCGGTGAGCGTGTCGATGCCGCGAAAGCAGCGCAGCCGTGCGACGGTCGGCCACAGCCTGGGGTCCTGCGCCAGGCGCGAGAGCCGCTCATCGAGCGCGTCGCGGCGGGCGATCAGGCCATCGATCGCGGCGAGCTGATCGATGAAGGCCAGCTCGGTCGGCGCCTGCTCGAAGGTCTGGCAGGCCAGCCAGCGACGGTGCGCGCTGTTCCACGTGGTCATGCCGGGATACACGCGGCCGTGCAGCAACAACAGCTTGCCGACGCGATGGCGCGCGCGGCCGAGATCGCGGCGCACGTGCTCGCGCGTGCGCGCCAGGTGCCGGATCGCTTCAAGCCACTCCGGCGGGACGAAGACCGGCTTGAGCTGCCCGGCCAACAACAGCCGCGCCAACAGCTCGGCGTCCTTGCGATCGGTCTTGACGCGATCACCGCTGGCGCGCGGCGTCTTGCTCGGCGCCACCACCTGCAGATCGATCCCGGCCGCTGTCGCCAGCCGCGCCAGCCCGAAGCCCGTCGGGCCCGCCTCATAGACGGCGCGCACCGGGCCAGGCAGCCCGCGCAACCATGCGACCACCGGCTCGGCGCCCACCCCGAAGCGAACCCGAGACAGCTCACCGCTCAACGAGTCGATCGCCGCACCGTGCGTCGAGCGCGCGTGCACATCCAAACCCACCCATGTCATCGTGCCCTGCAAGGCCGGACCCTCCTTCGCCTGGGGTCAGCCGGAGCCCATCTCCGGCCAGACAAACCCCCGCACGAGCGAAAGGGTCCGGCCTACCTCAGACGGCTCCGGAACACAGGGCCATAGCGTCTACAGCGCGGATTGGCCGTGTAACGCGGATGCCGGAGGAGGGACTCGAACCCCCGACACGATGCGGTCGTCCATGTCGCGGATGCCCCGCTGCGGGCTGCCGTTGGACGTGAACCTGGGCCGCGTCGCGGACCTCGAAG
>DATDJX010000100.1:0-12936 GCA_036520275.1 Asanoa sp. | reverse complement strand
TTGGACTCGCCCGGTGCGGCCGGGACAACCCCGGTCCGACCGCACCGGACGGTCCGATCCTCGTTAGCCGACCCGTCCGGCCGCGGGGCGCAACCGCGGCCGGACCCTCGCGGGTCGGCACGAGGGGTCGTGCTGCCCTCCGGGCCCGGGTTCGCGTGCCTCCGCCACCGCACTCGGAGCCCCCGGGGTCGTCGGTCAGGCGGCGACCTCCGCGAGGGCGGGCTCCACGCCGGTCCACGCCGTGCCGTGCGCGGCCGAGCGCTCCACCGCGTCCAGCACGAGCTGGACCTGCAGCGCGTCGGCGAACGACGGCGACGGGTCGACGCCGGTGGCGATCGCCTCCACGAAGTCACGCATCTCGTGGGTGAACGAGTGCTCGTACCCGATGATGTGGCCCGGCGGCCACCAGGCCGCCATGTACGGGTGGTCGGCTTCGGTCACGAGGATCCGCGTGAAGCCCTGTTCGGCGGCGGGGGCCGCCGAGTCGTACAGCTCGAGCTCGTTGAGGCGCTCGAGATCGAAGGCCACCGAGCCGAGCGATCCGTTGATCTCGACCCGGAGGCCGTTCTTACGGCCCAGCGCGAACCGGCTGGCCTCGTACGTGGCCACGGCTCCCCCGTCGAGCCGCGCCACGAACAGCGCCGCGTCGTCGACCGTCACCTGGCCGAGCGGGCGTCCGTCGGAGCCGTTGCCGGCCGACGCCGAGAGGCCGCTCGACGCCGCCGGCAACGGCCGTTCCTTGACGAACGTCTCGGTGATCGCGCTGACGCCGGTGATGTTCTGAGCGGTGACGTACTGCGTCAGGTCGATGATGTGCGCGCCGATGTCGCCGAGCGCTCCGGAGCCGGCCTTGTCGCGCTGTAGCCGCCACACGAGCGGGAACTGCGGGTCGACGATCCAATCCTGCAAGTAGACCGCGCGCACGTGCCGGATCACGCCCAAGCGGCCGCTCGCGACCAGCTGCCGCATCATGGCGACCGCGGGGACCCGGCGGTAGTTGAACCCGCACAGGGCCCGGATGCCGTTCGCCTTCGCCTTGGCCGCGGCCGCCACCATCGCCCGCGCCTCGTCGACCGTGTTGGCCAGCGGCTTCTCGCACAGGACGTGCTTGCCGGCCGCCAACGCCGCGATCGCGATCTCGGCGTGGGTGTCACCCGGCGTGCAGATGTCGACCACGTCGATGTCGTCGCGGGCGATCAGCTCGCGCCAGTCGGTGAGGTGCGATTCCCAGCCGAACTTGGTGGCTGCCGCCGCCACCGACCCGGCGTTCCGGCCGCAGACCACGGACATCCGGACCTGCGCCGGCAGGTCGAACACGCGATTCACGGTCCGCCACGCCTGTGAATGCGCGGCGCCCATGAACGCGTAGCCGACCAGGCCGACCCGCAGTTCTTCAACAGTGGACACGAGAGGCCTCCCCCGCGGTAGCTCAGAACCCGATCTTGGTGTAGCTGCTCGCGTTCTCCTTGGTGATCGTCTCCGAGGCGAGGATGATCTCCTTGGGAACGGCGAGCTCCACCAGGTCGGACATGCCCTTGTTCTGCGCGATGAGCCGGGCGAGCGAGATGGCCGAGGAGGCCATCGACGGGCTGTAGGTGACGGTCGCCTTGAGCACGGAGTTGTCCGCCGTGATCGCGCCGATGGCGGCCTTGGATCCGGCGCCGCCGACCATCAGGAACTCCTTGCGGTTCGCCTGGTTGATCGCCGCGAGCACGCCGATGCCCTGGTCGTCGTCGTGGTTCCACAGCGCGTCCATCTTCGGCAGCGCCTGCAGCAGCTGAGCCGCTTCGCGCTGGCCGCTGTCGGCGGTGAACTCCGCCGCGCGCCGGTTGGCCACCCGCATGCCGTTCGCCTCGAGGGCTGCCTTGAACCCGGCCGAGCGTTCCTGGGTCAGCTCCAGCGAGTCGATGCCGGCGATCTCGCCGATGATCGGGGTGCTGACGCCCTTGGCCTTCATCTGCGCGGCGATGTAGTTGCCGGCGGCCACGCCCATGCCGTAGTTGTCGCCCTTGATCTGCAACCGGTAGGCCAGCGCGTCGGGGAACGCGCGGTCGAGGTTGACGACCGGGATGCCGGCCTTCATGGCCTCGAGGCCGAAGGCGTTGAGCTCCTTGCCGTCGTGTGGCAGCAGCACGATGACGTTCGGCTTCTGCGAGATCAACGTCGACAGGGCCGCCCGCTGGGCCGCCGCGTCGGCGCCGGCCTCAACCGTCTTGAAGTCGACGTCGGAGTACGTGGCCGCCTGCGCCTTGGCGTTGCTGGTGATCGCGGCGATCCAGCCGTGGTCGGCCGCCGGCGCGGAGAAGCCGATCGTGACCTTCTGGCCCGGCGCGGCGTTGTTGTTGGAGTTCGTGTTCGTCTGGGCCGTGGTCCCGCCGGACTCGTTGCTGGTGCACGCGGCGAGCAAGGCGCCGGCACCGACGGCTGCGCCGCCGAGCAGGAACCGCCGGCGCGTCGGGTCGTGCTGGGTCATGACGACCTCCTCAATTCGGGCGTGGGGTGTGAGCTTTGGATGCGGTGGTCCCGACGACCGTCCAGATGGGACGGTCGCCCGGCTGGGCGGCGGTGGTCAGATCGTGTTGGTGACCTTGTTTCTCGCGAGGAACCGGGTCAGCGACTTGAGCCGGAACTGCTGCACCAGGACGGCGGCGACGATGATGCCGCCCTTGACCATGTTCTGGACCTCCGTGCTCAGGCCGTTGATGGCGAACAGGTTCGTGATCGTCGCGAAGATGATCACACCGAGCAGGGAGCCGATGATGGTGCCCCGCCCGCCGCTGAGCAGCGTCCCGCCGATGATGGCGGCGGCGATCGCGTCCAGCTCGTAGAGGTTGGCCATCGCCGCCTGGGCGGAGTTGGCCTGCGCGGTCAGCATGATCGCACCGATGCCGCAGCACAGGCCGGACAGCGCGTAGAGCAGCATGGTGTGTCGCCGGACGTTGATCCCGGCGAGGCGGGCGGCCTCGGGGTTGCCGCCGACCGCGACCGTCCGGCGGCCGAAGGTGGTGCGGTTGAGCAGCACCCATCCCGCGGCGACGACCGCGGCCAGGATGTAGACCAGGTATGGGATGCCGAGGAAGCTGCCCGAGGCGATGCCGTTGATCGTGAGGTTGGTCGAGACCTGGGTCTGTTTGTCGGAGATCTCGGCCGCCAGACCGCGGGCCGCCACGAGCATCGCGAGCGTGGCGATGAACGGCACCAGCCGCCCGTACGAGATCAGGAAGCCGTTGATCAACCCGACCCCGATGCCGACGCAGACCGCGCTGAAGATCATGCCGCCGGCGCCGTAGCTCTGGGTCGCCACTGTCGTGCACCAGACGCCGGCCAGCGCGACGATCGCGCCGACCGACAGGTCGATGCCGCCGCCGATGATGACGAACGTCATGCCCACCGTCACCACGCCGACCGTGGAGGCGAGCTTCAGGATGGCGAAGACGTTGTCCGCCACCCAACCCGAGTCCCCGTACAGGTCCGGGCGGGTGATGATGCCGACTACAATCAGCGCGACGAGCACGCCGAGAAGACCGAGGTTGCGGCGGGTGTTCTCGCCGGCCTCGCTGCCCCACCAGCCGGCGCGGTTGAGCGTCGCGGTGTCGTGCCCCGCGGGCTGGGGCGCTACCGGCGACGACTGCGGCGACAGGTCGGCCGCGGCGGGCTTCGCCGTCCCGGTGTCGGTCATGCGGGCGCACCTTCCATCAGGGACCCCGCCATCACGAGGTCGAGCACGGTGTCTTCGTCGAGTTCGTCCGCGGGCGCCTGCCGGGCGACCCGGCCTTCGCGCATGACGAGCACGCGGTCGGCGAGGCCTAGCACCTCGGGCACCTCGCTGGAGACCAGCAGCACGCCGACGCCCTGCGCCGCGAGGCCGCGGATCACCTGGTAGAGCTCGGCACGCGCGCCGACGTCGACGCCGCGGGTCGGCTCGTCGAGCAACAGCAGCCTCGTGCTGCCCAGCAGCCACCGGCCCACCACGACCTTCTGCTGGTTGCCGCCGGAGAGCGTGCGCACCGGCCGGCGTACGTCGCGGGGGCGCAGCTCCAGCTGGTCGGCGACCGTGCCGGCCGCGGCCCGCTCCTTGGCGGCGTCGGTGAAGCCGAGCCTGGCGAAGCGGGCGAACGTCGACAGCGTCAGGTTGCGGTAGATCGGCTCGCCCAGCAGCAAGGCCTGGCTCTTGCGCTCCTCGGGCGCCATGCCCATACCCGCGCGGACGGCGGCGCCGATCCGGCCGGGCGCGACCGGCCTGCCTTCCATCGTCACCGTGCCGGTCTCCGCCTGGCGGGCGCCGAAGATGGTCTCCAGCAGTTCCGAGCGGCCCGATCCGACCAGGCCGGCGATGCCCACGATCTCGCCACTGTGGACGGTCAGGGAAACGTCGGCGAACTCCCCGGTGCGGCCGAGGTTCTCGACCCGCAGGAGCTCCTTGTCGTGCACCCGCTCCGGCGGCCGCTGCGGGAACACGTACTCGATGGCCCGTCCGGTCATCCGGCTGACCAGGTCCCTGGTCGGCGTCGTGCGGGCGGGGAGGTTCGCGGCCGTGGTCCGGCCGTCCTTGAGCACGGTGACCCGATCGCCGATCTCGCGGATCTCCTCCAGCCGGTGAGAGATGTAGATGACCGCGATTCCGTGCCCGGTGAGGTCGCGGATGATGCGGAACAGGTTGGCGACCTCGTCGTGGGCGAGCACGGCGCTCGGCTCGTCCATGATGATCAGACGCGCGTCGTGGGACAACGCCCGGGCCATGCTGACGACCTGCTTGCCGGCGGCCGGCAGCGCGCGCACCATGCGGCCCGGTGGGATCTCCGGGTGGCCGAGCCGGGCGAGGATCTCCCGGGTACGGCGGGCCGTGTAGCCGCGGCGGACGAGGCCGAACACCTTCGGCTCGTGGCCGAGAAACGCGTTCTCGGCGACGCTGAGGTCGTCGACGAGGTCGAGCTCCTGGTAGATCGTGGCGATGCCGGCCTTCATCGCGGCCTGTGGGTTGGCGAACGAGACCTGCTCGCCCAACCACTCGACCTGGCCTACGTCGGGCTGGTGCGCACCGGAGAGCACCTTGATGAGAGTGGACTTGCCGGCGCCGTTCTGGCCGAGGAGGCAATGCACCTCGCCAGCGCGCACCTCGAGCTGCACCCCATCGAGCGCCCGTACGCCCGGGAAGGTCTTGACCACGTCGGTGAGCCGCAGCACGACCTCGCCCGCCGCGGCGTCCAGGCGCTCGGCGTCCAAGGGCTCGGCGTCGACCGGGCCGGTCGAAGCCGTGCGGTCCGCGGGAGGGGCCGGGGTGGGGTCGGCGGGGTTGGGTGCCTCGGTCGCGGCTGCCGGCTCCGGCGCCCTGCCGTTGTCGGTCATGCGGTCTCCTCGCTCGTCGAAGCGTCGCGGCATCGTCACGACGCCTCCGCGAAGGCCATGTCGCTCGCCAGCACCGCCGCGCCGGTGACGCCCGCGCGGGGGCCCAGCTCCGATAGCACGACCGGCAGGTTGCCGGTGGCGAGCGGCAGCGACCGCCGGTAGACGACGCTGCGGATCTCGGCGAGCAGGATGTGGCCGAGCTGGGCCAGGCCGCCGCCGATCACGATCATGGAAGGGTTGGCGAAGCTGACCAGCCCCGCCAGGACGCCGCCGACCCGGCGGCCGCCGTCGCGGATCAGCCGGATGCAGGTCACGTCGCCCTCGACGGCTCCCTCGGCGACATCGAGCGCGGTGACCACGCCGGCGGCGGCGAGGCGCTCGGCCAGCGCGGGCGACGAACCCGACCGGGCGGCTACCGTGGCGTCCTTGGCGAGCGCGGCCCCGCTGAACAGCGCCTCCAGGCACCCGACGTTGCCACATGAGCACATGGGGCCGTGCGAATCCACCTGGATATGCCCGATGTCCCCGGCGCACCCGTCCGTGCCCCGGTAGACGTCGCCGGTCAGGTAGATGCCGCAGCCGATGCCTGTGCCGATCTTGACGAAGAGGAAGTCGTCGACGGAGTGGGCGACGCCGCCGTGGCGCTCGCCGATCGCCATGATGTTCACGTCGTTGTCGACGACCGCCGGGCAGCCGTGCTCGCGGGTGAGCAGTTCGCGCACCGGGAAGCGGTCCCAGCCCGGCATGATCGGCGGCGACACCGGCACGCCGTCGCGGAAGCTGACCGGCCCGGGCACCCCGATCCCGACCGCGTCGAGCTTGCTGTAGGCCCCGTCGGCCTTGGCCTTGAGTAGCAGCTCGTTGACCCGTTGCAGGATCGCCTTCGGGCCGGAGCGGATCTCGGCCGGCTCGGCGTACGCGGCGACCGGCTCGAGCCGCCCGTTGACGACCTCCACGTCGATCGAGCTCGCGCCGAGATCCACGGCGGCGAACCGCAGCCCGGGGCTCAGCTCCACGAGGGTGGACCGGCGGCCGCCGCGCGACGCGGCGAGGCCGGCCTCGGCGACGTAACCCAGGCCGACCAGGCGGTCGAGCTCGGCGAGCAGCCGAGGGCGGGGCATCTCGAGCCGGTCCGCGAGCTCCGCGCGGGAAACGGCCCCGTTGTCCCGTAGCAACCGGAGCAGCCGCAGGTGTAGCGGCTCGGCAGCACGCACGGATGTCACCTCCGGTCGAACCGTTCACGCCGGCGGATGGCCGCCGCGGTGTGTTCGACACAGTAGGATCTTCCGCTACGCCTGTCCAGACCTTCCGATCCTCAGCCGCCAACTTTTGCTGATGCAAACAAAAGATGCGGGAGGGATGGCCGAAATCTACCCGAGCGTCTGGTCCTTGCTCCTCTTGACCTTGCGGTCGTCGCGCAGCCGCACGTACGGCTCCTGGTCCTGCGGGAAACCGGCGGCGACCGCCCGGCCGCGTTCCAGTTCGGCGTCGAACTCGGCCCCGAGCAGGATGGCGATGTTACTGATCCACAACCACACCAGGAAGATGATGACGCCGGCGAGGGTGCCGTACGTCTTGTTGTACGACCCGAAGTTGGCGACGTAGACCGCGAAGAGACCGGACGCGACCAACCAGCTCAGCACGGCGAAGAGTCCGCCGGGGCTGACCCAGCGGAAGCCGCCGTGACGCGCGTTCGGCGACGCCCAGTACAGGATCGAGAACATCAAGCTGACCAGGAGCACGAGCACCGGCCACTTTGCGATGTTCCAGGCCGTGACGGCCGCGGAGCCGATGCCGAGCGCCTCGCCCGCCCGCGTGGCCAGGTTGCCGGTGAACACCACGATGAGCGCGCTGGCCAGCAGCATGACGCCCACGACCGCCGTCACGGCCAGCCGGATGGGCAGGGTCTTCCAGACCGGTCGCCCCTCCGGCACGTCGTAGATCGCGTTGGACGCGCGCATGAACGCGCCGATGTAGCCCGACGCCGACCAGAACGCGACGACGAGGCCGATGATCGCGGCGGCGCCGGCGGTCGGGCTGCCCTGCACCTGGTCGATGGCGCCGTTGATGATCTGCCGGGTCGCGCTCGGCGCCATCTCGGAGATCGTGTCCTGCACCCGGTCGGTCGTGCCCTGGCCGAGCAGGCCGAGGACGGAGATCAGCACCAGCACGCCGGGGAATATCGACAGCACCCCGTAGTAGGTCAGCGCGGCCGCCCAGTCACTCAGGTTGTCGTTGGAGAACTCCTGGAACGTGCGCTTCAGGGCCGTCCACCAGGAACCGCGGTCGAGCTCGGTCGGGTTGTCGGGCCCGGCGTCAGGGCTCGGGGGTGTCTTCGTCGCCATACCGGGGTGGTGCCCGTCGACGGTTCATTTACACAACAGCCGAGCCATTCTCCGGGCCGCGAGCGCCAGGCCAAGCCCGGTGACGACCACCAGGTAGAGCAGGTCGACCCCGCGACCGAGCCAGTCGCCGCTGCCGATGCTGATCCCGCGGAGCAGGTCGACCGAGCGGTAGAGCGGCGAGACCTCGACGAGCCAGCGCACCGCCGGGTGGTAATCCTGCGCCGGGACGAACGTGCCCGAGAACAGGAACAGCGTGAACTGGACGGCGAACATCACGTCGAAGTCTTGCCAGCCGCGCATGAACGTGGCCAGGGCCATGCCGAGCGCGCCGAATGCGAAGCCGACGAGGACGGTGGCCGGGAAGGCGGCGACCGCCCGACCGGCGGTGGTCAGGTCCATCGCCACCATGACCGCGAGGAACGCCGCGCTGTAGAGGGCGCCGCGGGCCATCGCCCAGGCCAGCTCGCCCAGGGCGATCTCGAAGGGCCGCACGGGCGTCGCGAGGATGCCGTCGTACAGCTTCATGTACTTCATCTTCCCGAAGAAGTTGAAGGTCGTTTCGGCGAGCGCACCGGTCATCGCCGACGCCGCCAGCATCGCCGGCGCGACGAACGCGGCGTAGCCGACGGCCCCGAGGCCGGGCACCGGGATGTCGCCGACCAGCTTGCCGACGCCGACCCCGATCGAGAAGAGGTAGAACAGCGGCTCCAGGAAGCCGGAGATCATCACGATCCAGTAGGCGGACTTGAGCGCGGCGACGTTGCGCTCGGTGACCGAGGCGGAGCGGCGGACCGGCCCTTCGAAGGCGATGAGCCGGGGCAGCACGAGGGTGACCACGGTATGCGTCCCTCCTACAGTGCCAGCCGCCGGCGGAACCGGGCGTAGGCCAGGAACCAGCCGGCGACGGCCCACGCGGCCAGGTAGAGCACGTGACCGGTCACGGACCACGCCGGCGCGACGCCGAGCGTGGCCGCCCGGCACAGATCGACGCCGTGCCACAGCGGCGAGACGTATGCCAGCCAGCGCAGCGGGCCGGGCAGCGACTCGACCGGGAAGAACACGCCGGCGAACAGCGTCATCGGGATGACCGCGAAGCGGAAGATCAGCGCGAGGTAGCTGTCGGAGCGGATCGTCGAGCTGTAGGCGAACATCGGCGTCGCGGTGGCCGCGCCGAGCAGCACCACGACCGGGATGACCACGACCGCCCACGGCGACGGGACCGCACCGAACGCGGCAGCGATCGCGAGGAACCCCGCGGTGCTCGTAACGACCCGGAACAGGACGAAGGCCAGGTGACCGCCGAGGATGTCGGTCACCCGCAACGGCGCGGACGCCTGCGAGTAGTAGATCTTCGTCCATTCGAAGTTGCCGAGCACCGGCCACGACGCGTCGCCGATCGCGACCTGCATCGCGCTCGACGCGACCAGCCCGGGCACGACGTAGTCGAGATAGGACACCCCGCCGACGCCACCGCTGACGTAGGCGCCCACGCCGACGCCGAAGCCCAGCATCGTCAGCAGGGGCGTCACGAACGACGAGAAGATCGAGCCGCGCCAGGTGCGCTTGTAGCCGACCAGGTGGTATTCGAAGACGGCCAGCAACCGGCTCCCCGGTCCTGGCGCGGCCACCCGCACCGCCGGGTCTCGCACGACGTCGACGGCCATCAGTCGACCAACGTGCGGCCGGTGAGATGGAGGAAGACGTCTTCGAGGGTGCTGCGGCGCACCAGCACGCTGGTCGGCTCGAGGCCGCGCTCGTCGACCTGGGCAAGGGCCGCGTCACCGTCGCCGACATACAGCAGCACGCGGTCGGGCAGGGCCTCCACCCGCTCCCCGATGCCGCCGAGCTTGTCGACGAACTGCTCCTGCGTGTCGGTCGGGAACCGCAGCTCGACCACCTCGCGCGTCGAGTATCGATCGATGAGCGCGCGCGGCGAGCCCTCCGCCACGATGCGGCCGGCGTCCATGACCACGAGCCGGTCGCAGAGCTGCTCGGCCTCGTCCATGTAGTGCGTGGTCAGCACCAGCGTCACGCCCTGCTGCTTGAGCCGGAACAACCGCTCCCAGACGAGGTGACGGGCCTGCGGGTCGAGGCCGGTGGTCGGCTCGTCGAGCAGCACGAGGTCGGGCTCGTTGACCAGCGCGCGCGCGATCGTGAGCCGGCGCTTCATGCCGCCCGACAGCGGCTCGACCTTGCTGGTGGCCCGCTCGGCCAGCTGGACGAACTCGAGCAGCTCGTCGGCGCGGGCGCGGGCCACCCGCCGCTTGATGCCGAAGTAGCGCGCGTAGGTCGTGAGGTTTTCCCGCACGCTGAGCTCGGGGTCGAGGTTGTCGTGCTGCGGGCACACGCCGAGGCGCGCGCGGATGGCCGGCCCGTCGTGGGCCGGGTCCATGCCGAGGATGCGCAGCTGGCCGCCGGTCGGCGGGGACACGCAGCCGATCATCCGCATCGTCGAGCTCTTGCCGGCGCCGTTGGGCCCGAGGAACCCGAACGCCTCGCCGGTGCGCACGTCGACGTCGATGCCGTCGACGGCGGTGAAGTCACCGAAGCGTTTCACCAGCCCACGTGCCCCGACGAGAGGGTGGTCGATAGCCACGTGACCGACCTTAGCCAAGGGGTGCGACATCGCCCCACCGGTATTTGGGCGTAGGCCGCCGCCCGACCTACAACTCTGGGTCGGTCGCCGCCTGGGCCCGGGCCACCAGCGCGTCGGTCTCCTCGTCGGCCGCCGGTCCGCGCAGGGTGCCGGGATCGTAGCGGACCGTCCAGACCAGCCCGTCGATCCCGCTCACCCGCCGCGCGACCACTCGCACCCCCCCGCCGGGCAGCCGGTGGTGCTCGGTGTACGGCACCGAGCCGGTCACCCTCGCCTGCACCTGTTTCGGCACGTCGCGAGGGTCCAGCAGGAGCACCGTGCGGGGTGGCAGGTCTTCGACGACGGCGTACGCCTCGCGTTCCTCCCGCACGCCCGCCGGCGTCACGGTCAGCTCACGTCCCGACCATACGGCCTTGTGGATCTCGTGCCAGCCCAACCGGTCGGCGCCGGGCAGCCGCAGCCCGCGGTTGGTGGCCACGACGTAGCCGCCGTCGGTCGGCGACCAGGCCAGCACCCGTTCGTCGCGGTCGAGCGCGACGCCGGCGTCGACGGGCAGCCTGGGCTGCCGGCGGAACAGGTCCCACATCGTCACAGGTCTCCCACCGCCTGCTCGCGGAGCGCGCGGGCGTGCTGCTCCAGCGAAAGCAGCTCGCCGAACAGCCGCAGGTGCAGCTCCACCTCGGTGACCGGGTTGACCCGCTGCACCTTGGACTTCACCTCGCGGATGCGGGCCAGTACCGTGTCGAGCTGCAGCCGGGCGAGGGTCACCGAGACGTAGTGCGGGTCGGGCTCGCGGTCGGACTGCAGGCGGTCGACGGCGAGCTCCGAGACGAGCGCCTTGGCCCCGAGATCCGCACAGTTGTCGCGTACGCGCTCGATCCAGACCGCGCCGCTGACCGCCGACGAGGCGCCGCCCGCCTCGGCGATCGCCGCACGGACGGCGACGTGCAGCGGCTGGCGGTAGTTGTCGACGCCGACCGCGTCGAACATCGGCCCGGCGAGCACCGGGACCTGCAGCGCCAGCTTCAGCGCCTCGCGCTCGACCAGCGCGTCGCGGCTGTCGCCGACCGACTCGTCCCGGGTGCGGCTGGGGCGCTCCGCCAGGGTCGAGTCGGATGACCGGCCGGCGGCCGCGAACACCGCCCGCTGCACCGGCTCGATCTCCATGCCGAGATCCCCGGCGAGCTTGCGCACGTACTCCGGGCGCTTCTCGCGGTCCTTCAGCTTGGCCACCAGGGGCGCGGCGCGGCGCATCGCCTCCACCCTGCCGTCGACGGTGTCGAGGTCGTAGCGGGAGAGCACGTGCCGCAGCGCGAAGTCGACCAGCGGCTCGCGGCGGGCGACGAGATCCCGTACGGCCAGGTCGCCCTTGGCGAGGCGCAGCTCGCAGGGGTCCATGTTGTCCGGGCCGACCGCGATGAACGTGCGGCCGACGAAGCGCTGGTCTTCCTCGAACGCCCGCAGCGCCGCCTTCTGACCCGCGGCATCGCCGTCGAAGGTGAAGATGATCTCGCCGGCGAACGCGTCGGTGTCCATCAACAGCCGGCGCAGCACCCCGATGTGGTCGGCGCCGAACGACGTGCCGCAGGTGGCGACCGCCGTCTTCACCTCGGCGAGATGACAGGCCATCACGTCGGTGTAGCCCTCGACGATGACCGCCCGGCCCTGGCGGGCGATCTCCCGCTTGGCATGCTCGATGCCGTAGAGCACGTGCGACTTCTTGTAGAGCGGCGTCTCGGGCGTGTTGAGGTACTTCGGGCCGTCGTCGTCGTCGAAGAGCTTGCGCGCCCCGAAGCCGATCACGTCGCCGGACAGCTCGCGGATCGGCCAGAGCAGGCGGCGGCGGAACCGGTCGATCAGCGAGCCCGACCGGGCCTCCCGGGCAAGGCCCGCGGTGACCAGCTCCTGGCCGGTGAACCCCTTTTGCCGCATATGCCTGGTGAGCTGGTCCCAGCCGTCGGGCGCGAAGCCGCAGCCGAACATCTCTGCCGCGTCGCGGCCGAAGCCGCGGTCGGCGAGGAACTCGCGCGCCGCCTTGGCGCCCGAGATGAGCAGCTGCGACGCGTAGAACTCGGCGGCCGCGAGATGGGCGCCGACGAGCCGTTGCTTCTGGCCCGGTTGCTGCTGGCGGAGCGGGGCGGGGCCGCCCTCGACATAACGAAGCTGGATGCCGGCGCGGGCGGCGAGCCGCTCGACCGACTCGACGAACGACAGGTGGTCGACGTCCATCACGAACGAGATCGCGTCGCCGCCCTTCCCGCAGCCGTGGCAGAAGAAGACGTTGCGGCCGGGGGCGACGGTGAATGACGGCGTCTTCTCGTCATGGAAGGGGCACAGGCCCTTGAGGTTGCCGCCGCCGGCGTTTTTCAGGGTCACGTGCTCCGAGATGACGTCGGCGATGGCCGTACGTTCGCGGACCAGCGCGATGTCCTCTTCCCGGATCCGGCCTGCCATGCGGGTGCATCCACCTCCGCGGTACATCCTGCCCTGCCGGAGCGATCTTGGTCGGTGGAGGGGCCGGACGGACGCGCGGCCACCTCGCTATCTCGGGCCGTCGATAGGGTGCCCTGGTGGCATCGGACATCGAGGACGTCCTCACCGATCGGCGGCTCAACCGGTCGCTCCTCGCCCGCCAGCTGCTGCTCGAGC
>DATDJX010000099.1:0-17981 GCA_036520275.1 Asanoa sp. | reverse complement strand
AGCTTCTGCAGCCAGCCCAACCGGATCAGCCGGGCGATCATCCAGTCCGTCATGGTGACGATGTCGCGGTCGGTGGACTGGCACGCGGCGAGCTGATTGCGGATCTTGCCGAAGAACTCGTTGTTGTCGTTGATGTCCTCGTTGTACGTGACCTGGATGCCGGTCTGCGTCACGAACGTGTTGAGCGTGGGGTGCTTCTTCTCGTCCTTCTCGTCGACGTCGATGTACAGCGGCCAGTTCGACCAGACCAGCTTCTTCTCGGTGGCCGACACGTCGTCGCTCGTGCAGGTGGCCTCGGTCTGGGTGGTGCCCTTGGTGCCGCACGCGGCGAGCCCGACACCGGCCGCGGCCAGGGCGCCGGTTGCGACGGTGCCGCGCATGAGCGTGCGCCGCGACACGTGTGCGTATGAAAGAACGGCAGCGGCCTCCGGCGTGAGCGCGGGGCGACGGCGGTGATCCATAGCCAGCTCCTGGGGGGTGGGAGTGGGCGACTAGTATTCTGTCTGGCGACCGATCCTGACATGAGAGGCGCAGTCTTACAAGGGATTCCGTTGTGAACCTCGCGCTTCACGACGAAATGCGCCAGACTCGACGCGGTACCGCCACCGACCCATTCGGCTAGCCCGCACCATCGATAATGCATTACCTCAGCAGCCTCACCGCCGGGCTGCTGAACCGGGAGGAAGCATGGCAGGGCGCCAACACGTTCGCGAAGGGGCCACCCACGCACTGCTCGACGACGTTGCCAAGCAGATCATCGAGCAGCTGCAGGAGGACGGGCGGCGCCCCTACGCATCGATCGGCAAGGCGGTCGGGCTCTCCGAAGCGGCCGTCCGCCAGCGGGTGCAGCGGCTGCTCGACGCCGGGGTCATGCAGATCGTCGCGGTCACCGACCCGCTCCAGCTCGGCTTCCCCCGCCAGGCGATGATCGGCCTGCGCACGTCCGGCGACCTCGAGAAGGTGGCCGACCGGCTGGCCAACATCGACGAGATCGACTACGTGGTGATCACGGCCGGCCAGTTCGACCTGCTGTGCGAGGTCGTGTGTCGCGACGACGACCACCTGCTGGAGATCCTGCAGCGCATGCGCGCCGTCGAGGGCGTCGTCGCGACCGAGGCATTCGTCTACCTCAGGCTGCGCAAGCAGACCTACACCTGGGGTACGGCCTGAGCTACGGATTTCGTCGTCGATCAACCACTTCGCCGCGCTATACCTTGCGTTCGTGGCAATCCGTATGCGATAACCGTTGCCATGGGGAACGCGACGGACCACCTCTGGATGCACTTCACCCGCATGGCCAGCTACCGCGACGGCGAGGTACCGACCATCGTGCGTGGCGAGGGCTGCTACGTCTGGGACGCCCACGGCCGCCGCTACCTCGACGGTCTCGCCGGGCTCTTCGTGGTCAACGCCGGCCACGGGCGCAGCGAACTCGCCGAGGCCGCCGCGAAGCAGGCGGGTGAGCTCGCCTTCTTCCCCCTGTGGTCGTACGCGCACCCGACGGCGGTCGAGCTCGCCGAGCGGATCGCCGTCCTGGCCCCGGGCGACCTCAACCGGGTCTTCTTCACGACCGGCGGCTCCGAGGCCGTCGAGTCGGCGTGGAAGCTGGCCCGCGCCTACTACAAGAGGGTCGGCAAGCCCACGAAACACAAGGTCGTGAGCCGCTTCATCGCCTACCACGGCACGTCGATGGGCGCGCTGTCGATCACCGGGCTGCCCGGCATCAAGAGCGACTTCGAGCCGCTCGTGCCCGGCGCGATCAAGGTGCCCAACACGAACTTCTACCGGGCACCCGAGCACGGCGACTCGCCCGAGGCCTTCGGTCGCTGGGCCGCCGACGAGATCGCCCGCGCCATCGAGCGTGAAGGCCCGGACACGGTCGCCGCCGTCTTCCTCGAGCCGGTGCAGAACTCCGGCGGCTGCTTCCCGCCGCCCCCCGGCTACTTCGAGCGGGTGCGGGAGATCTGCGACGCGTACGACGTGCTGCTCGTCTCCGACGAGGTGATCTGCGCCTGGGGCCGGCTCGGGGAGTACTTCGGCGCGGTCCGCTACGGCTACCGGCCGGACATCATCACCACCGCGAAAGGCCTGACCTCCGGGTACGCGCCACTCGGCGCGATGATCGCGAGCGACCGGTTGATCGAGCCGTTCCTCGGCGCGACCCAGATGTTCGCCCACGGGATCACGTTCGGCGGCCACCCCGTCTCGTGCGCGGTGGCGCTGGCCAACCTCGACGTGTTCGCCCGGGAGGACCTGAATGGCCACGTGCGGACCAACGAGTCTGCGTTCCGGTCCAGCCTGGCGAGGCTCAACGACCTGCCCATCGTCGGCGACGTGCGCGGCGACGGCTACTTCTACGGCATCGAGCTGGTCAAGGACAAGGCCACCAAGGCGACGTTCGACGACGCCGAGTCCGAGCGCATCCTGCGCGGGTTCATCTCCGGCGCCCTGTTCCAGGCCGGGCTCTACTGCCGCGCCGACGACCGCGGCGACCCGGTCGTGCAGCTCTCGCCGCCGCTGATCGCCGGGCAGACACAGTTCGACGAGATGGAGCAGATCCTGCGGGCCGTGCTGACCGAGGCATGGAACCGGATCTGAACGCTGGCCGCACCCGGATCCGCCGGCTGCCCGAGAAGGCGGTCACGCGACGGTCCGCTCTGGACTCGCTGCTCGATGCCGGGCTCGTCGGGCACCTCGCGATCGCGGTGGATGGGCAGCCGTACGCGCTGCCGGTCGCGTACGCCCGCGACGGAGACCGGGTGCTGGTGCACGGCTCGACCGGGAGCCGGCTGTTCCGTACGCTCGCCGCCGGCGCCCCCGCCTGCCTGACCGTGACGCTGCTGGACGGACTGGTGCTGGCGCGCAGCGCGTTCGAGTCGTCGATGCAGTACCGCTCGGCAATGGTGCTCGGACGCGCGGTGCCGCTGACCGGCGCCGACCGGCTCGCCGCGCTGAGGGTGCTGACCGAACACCTCATGCCGGGCCGGTGGGCGACGCTACGCGACCCGCTGCCCCGCGAGCTCGCGGCCACGGTGGTGCTGGCATTGCCACTGGACGAGTGGTCGGTCAAGGTGAGCGACGGGCCGCCGGCCGACCCGGAATCCGACCTGGACGCCCCCGTCTGGGCGGGCGTCGTGCCGATCGTGACCTCGTACGGCACGCCGGTGCCGGCGCCCGACCTACGGCACCGCGACCTGGCGCCGCCGGACCGGGCATGAACGAATCCCTGTGGATGTCCACGGTGGCCGCCGCGGCGCCGCGGCCGGCGCTGCCCGGCCACCGGGAGGCCGACGTCGCGATCGTGGGCGCCGGCTACACCGGGCTGTGGACCGCCTACTACCTGGCCGTCGCCGACCCGTCGCTGCGGATCGTCGTGCTGGAAAAGGAGGCGGCCGGCTTCGGCGCCTCCGGGCGCAACGGCGGCTGGTGCTCGGCGCTGCTGCCCACGTCGTTGCCGGCGCTGGCCCGGCGGCACGGCCGCGACGCGGCGGTCGCGTTCCGCCGCGCGATGAACGCCACCGTCGACGAGGTCGGTCGGGTCACGGCGGCGGAGGGCATCGACTGCCACTACCACAAGGGCGGGACGGTGCTGCTGGCGCGCACGCCGGTGCAGCTCGCCCGTGCCCGCGCGTCGGTGGACGCCGCGTTCGACGGCGAGGACCTGTCGTTCCTGGACGCCGCGTCGGCCTCCGCGCGGTGCGGCGCGTCCGGGGTGCTCGGCGGTACCTACACGCCGCACTGCGCGGCCATCCACCCCGCGCTACTCGTGCGCGGGCTGGCCACGGCCGTGGTCCGGCGCGGCGTCTCGCTCTACGAGCGGACGCCGGTCACCGGGCTGCGCCCGCGGCGCGCGGTGACGCCGTCGGGCGTGGTGCGGGCGCCGATCGTGGTCCGGGCGACCGAGGGATACACCGCGGGGCTGCCGGGCGCGCGTCGGGTGGTCGCGCCGGTGTACTCGCTCATTGTGGCGACGCCGCCGCTGCCGCCGTCGACCTGGGACGAGATCGGCCTGCGCGACCGCGAGACGTTCGCCGACCTGCGGCACCTGATCATCTACGGGCAGCGGACCGCCGACGGTCGGCTGGCGTTCGGCGGGCGCGGCGCGCCGTACCATTTCGGCTCGCGCACTCGGCCGGAGTACGACCGCTCGGCAGCGGTGTTCGCGGCGCTGCGCCGGACGCTTGCCGACCTGTTCCCGATGCTGGGCCCGGACGTGCCGGTCAGTCACGAGTGGGGCGGGCCGCTCGGCGTCGCCCGCGACTGGCACGCGTCGGTCGGGCTCGAACGGGCGACCGGGCTCGCCTGGGCGGGCGGCTACGTCGGCGACGGCGTCGCGACGAGCAACCTGGCCGGCCGTACGCTGGCCGATCTGATCCTCGGCGGGGACAGCGACCTGGTCCGGCTGCCGTGGGTGGGTCACCGCTCGCCGCGCTGGGAGCCCGAGCCGCTGCGGTGGCTGGGCGTCAACGCCGCCCTGCGGGTGATGGCCTCCGCCGACTCCGCCGAGGCCCGCACCGGCCGCCCGGCACGACGCGCCGCCTGGCTGGGCCGCTTCCTCGGCGACTAGCCGCGATCGTGCACTTCCGGTGGTGCGGATGCACCTTTCACGACAAACGCGGGGACCGAACTGCAAGATCGACGGGGTTAGTTGACCGGCGGGATGACCCGGAGGTGGCCGCGCCGGCCGGTCGACGAGATCGTGGGCAGGTCGGCCAGCTCGTCGAAGCGGCCGGGGCGCGCCGCCTCACGTACGGCCTCCGCCAGCGCCACCAGGTCGTCGGTGGTCGGCGGCGGGGGCTCGAACGGCCCCTCGTGCCGCACCACGTCCCAGCCCCGGGGGGCGGTCAGCGAGCGGGCGTGCGTCTCGCACAGGTCGTAGGTGTGCGGCTCGGCGAACGCGGCCAGCGGTCCCACGACGGCGGTCGACTCATGGTAGACGTAGGTCAGCGTGGCGACAGGCGGCCGATGACAGCCGTTGCGGGAGCAGCGCCGGGGAGACCTCACGGCGGCACGGTATCTTCCCTATCGGCACGCGTCACCGGGTTGGCCCGCGACACGCCGGCCGGGTGATCAGCCCGGCCGTCTAGGCTTGGCCGGTGACTAAGGTGCAGCCATGACCGAGCGAAGCGAGGTCATCACCGGGCTCAGTCCGCCGGGTCAGGTCGCCTCCTCGCCGCCCGACCGGGCTGCCACGCCGCCGCGCCCGAACGGCCATCGCTGGCGCGAGGAGGCGGCATGACCGAGCGAAGCGAGGTCATCAGCAGGCTCAGTCCGCCGGGTCAGGTCGCCTCCCCGCCGCCCGGCCGGGCCGCCACGCCGCCGCGCCCGAACGGCCAGGGGTGGAGCGAGGAGGCGGCATGACCAGCCCGGCCAACCGCCGACCCGCCGGCCACCGGCGCGACCGGCACGGGCGCGGGCTGCGCGGCCGCCTGGTCCCGGCGACCGTGCCGCTGGCCCGCACCAAGGCGGAGGTCTTCGACGACCTGGTCCTCGACACCGTCGAGACGTTGGAGCACCGGTTCGCGAAGGAGCTGGCCGGCGTCGAGTTCGCGGTCGAGGACGTGCCGCCGGACCTCAACGTGTACGACACCGACGTGCTCGAGGACGGCGAGGTGCCCCTGGCCCGGTTGTTGCCCGGCCGGCCGGGGCGACAGGAGATGGCGCCGCGGATCGTGCTCTACCGCCGGCCGCTGGAGTTTCGCGCCATGGACCGCGACGACCTGGCCGACCTGGTGCACGACGTGATCATCGAGCAGGTCGCCAACCTGCTCGGCCTGGATCCCGACGAGCTGACCTAGGCCAACGGAAGACCCGGCCGTCCCCCGACGACCGGGCCCCCGCGGCAGCGCGACGATCAGGCGACGCGCCGCTTGAGCCTGCGCCGCTCCCGCTCGCTGAGGCCGCCCCAGATGCCGAACCGCTCGTCGTGTCCGAGCGCGTACTCCAGGCACTCGGCCTTGACCTCGCAGCGCGTGCAGATGCGCTTCGCCTCGCGGGTCGAGCCGCCCTTCTCCGGGAAGAACGCTTCCGGGTCGGTTTGCGAGCACAGCGCCCGCTCCTGCCACTCCGGAGCGTTGCCGAGAAGGTCGGCGACCTCGAGTCGGCCATCCATGCGTTGCCTCCTTTCGCGCGCCGGCATCCCGTCGGCGCAACCCCCCACGTGGAAGGCCTGTCCTATCCGTCCGAGCCGGCCCGGGTTTGCCCCGATCCATTCGAACGACCCCAGTGAAATTACACGCGTGTAATGCGTGCGTCGTCAAGCGGAACCTGATAAGTAGGCGCACTGCGATCGGCGATTCCCCCTGCCCTACCGATCCAGGCCCGTCCCGGGTAACGGCCCAACGGCGTGTCGCGGCCTCAGCGACGCGCGATCAGCGCACGTCGTACGCGGTGGTCCGCTCGCGCGCCGGCCGACCCGCGGCGGCGGCGATCGCGCGGAGCTGCGCGACCGTGCGGGCCGAGCCGTTCGCCGAGCCCGCCATGCGCGAGATCGTCTCCTCCATCAGCGTGCCGCCGAGGTCGTTGCAGCCGCCCCGGAGCATCGCGACCGTGCCTTCGTCGCCGAGCTTGACCCAGGAGCACTGGATGTTGGGGATCCGGCCATGCAGCAGCACCCGGGACATGGCGTGGACAACCCGGTTCTCCCGCCAGGTCGGGCCGGGCCGGGCGATGCCGGCCAGGTAGATCGGCGCGTTCGTGTGCACGAACGGCAGCGCGACGAACTCGGTGAACCCCCCGGTCCGGTCCTGGACGTCGGCCAGCACGCGGAAGTGACCCAGCCAATGCCGCGGGTGGTCCACGTGGCCGTACATCATCGTGGAGCTCGACCGGAGGCCCAGGGAGTGCGCGGTCGAGACGACCTCCACCCAGGTCGCCGCGGGCAGCTTGCCCTTGGTGAGCACCCACCGCACGTCGTCGTCGAGGATCTCGGCGGCGGTGCCGGGGATCGTGTCGAGGCCGGCGTCGCGCAGCTGCGAGAGCCATTCGCGCACCGGTACGCCGGCCTTGGCCGCGCCCGTCACGATCTCCATCGGCGAGAACGCGTGCACGTGCATGCCCGGCACCCGGGCCTTGATCGCGCGGACCATCTCGGCGTAGGCGCCGACCGGCAGCTTCGGGTCGATGCCGCCCTGCATGCAGACCTCGGTCGCGCCCTCGGCCCAGGCCTCCTCGGCGCGGTCGGCGACCTGGCCGATCGAGAGCCGGTACGCGTCGGCGTCACGCTCGCGCTGCGCGAAGGCGCAGAACCGGCAGCCGACGTAGCAGACGTTGGTGAAGTTGATGTTGCGGTTGACCACGTACGTCACCTCGTCGCCGACCGCGTCGCGGCGCAGGCCGTCGGCGATGCCGCACAGCTCGTCGAGCGCCGATCCGTCGGCCGCGAACAGGGCCACGGCGGCCGCCTCGTGGCGCGGGACGAGCAGGGCCGCCGGGTCCCTCGCGGCGAGGCGCAGGCCTTCCAGGACGGCCGACGGCAGGTGTTCCCCCGTGCCGGCCGAGATCCGCCCGGCTACCGCGGCCCAGTCGCCGTAGACGGAGTCGAAGTCGCCACGCCGGTCGTCCGTACGCCCGATGGTGTCGATTGTGGTGTGCAGGTCGGTGCGGCCGCCGGCGGCGTACGCGTCGTCGGGCTCCTGCCAGGGGCGGCCGACCGGCAGCGCCGCCTCGTCGGCCAGGCCCGAGCCGGGCAGCGCGAGGGCGGCGACGTGGGCCGACAGCCGCGGGTCGAGCCACGGATCGCCTTTGCGCACGTACTCCGGGTAGATCGTCAGGCGCTCGCGCAGCGTGAAGCCGGCCGCCGCCGTCCGCCGCGCCAGCTCTTCGATCCTTGGCCACGGCCGCTCCGGGTTGACGTGGTCGGGCGTCACGGGCGAGACGCCACCCCAGTCGTCGATGCCGGCGCGCAGCAGCAGCTCGTGCTCGTCGTCGATGAGGTTCGGCGGCGCCTGGATGCGGGCCGACGGGCCCAGGATCAGCCGGGCCACCGCGATGGTGGCGGCCAGGTCGCGCAGCGCCGCGTCGGGCATCGCGCGCATGGCGGTGTCAGGTTTGGCGCGGAAGTTCTGGACGATCACTTCCTGGATATGCCCGTACTCGCGGGCCGCTCGGCGGATCGCGAACAGCGACTCGGCGCGTTCGACCGGGTTCTCGCCGATGCCGATCAGGATGCCCGTCGTGAACGGCACGCCGACCCGACCGGCGTCTTCCAGCACCCGCAGCCGTACGGCCGGCTCCTTGTCCGGCGAGCGGTAGTGCGGGCCGCCCGGCTCGGACCACAGCCGGGTCGCGGTGGTCTCGAGCATCATGCCCATGCTCGGCGCGACCGGCTTGAGCCGCTGCAGGTCCGCCCACGACAGCACACCCGGGTTGAGGTGCGGCAACAGGCCGGTCTCCTCGAGGACGGCGATCGCCATCGCCCGCACGTAGTCCAGTGTGGAGTCGAAGCCGCGCTCGTGGAGCCATCGCCGCGCGACCGGCCACCGCTCCTCCGGCCGGTCTCCCAGCGTGAACAGCGCCTCCTTGCAACCCTGCGCGGCGCCGTCGCGCGCGATCGCGAGGACCTCGTCGCGGTCGAGGAACGCCGCGGCCAGCCGGTGCGGCACCGTGGCGAACGTGCAGTAGTGGCAGCGGTCACGGCAGAGCCGGGTCAGCGGGACGAAGACCTTGCGGCTGTACGTGACGACGCCCGGCCGCCCAGCGTCCCGCAGCCCCGCGTCGCGGACCGCGCCGGCGCGGGCCAGCAGCTCGTCGAGGGCGGGGCCTCGGGCCGCCAGCAGGTCGGCCGCCTCGCCCGGATCGAGCGCCTTGCCGTCGGCGGCGCGGCGCAGCGCGCGCCGCAGGCTTTGATCGACCACCTCTGCAGCCTAGGCCGCTGACCGCCGAGCGCAGCGGTGGCACCGGTCACTCCCCGCCCCGCGGGTCCGTGGCATCGGCGTGGTGAGCTCGGCGGGACGTCAGCGGCCGGGTTGGGTGGGGTCCTCGTCGTCCGGACGGTGTGGCTGCGGCGCCGTGCCCGCGGGCGGCTGCTGGCTTCCCGGGTCGATGACCTGCGTGCGGTCGGCGTCGTCGGGCGGCGAAGACTCGGGCGGCGCGCCAGACGGTGCCGGTGCATCCGCGGCGGGCGGCTGCCCGCTGGGCGTCGCGGGGGGCGCGGCCTCCTGCGGCGCGGGCGGTCGGGGCGGCGGCCCGGTCGGCGGCGGTGTCGTCGGCGTCTGGCCGGCCGGCGGCTGCGCGTAGGGCTGCTCGTAGCCGGCCGTCGGGGGGTAGCCCGGCCGCTGCGGCTGCTGCTGGTAGCCGGGGTACGCCGGGGGCGGCTCATAGGCCGGCGGGTAGCCGGGCGCCTGCGGGTAGCCCGGGGCCTGCGGGTAGCCCGGCGGCTGCGGGTGGCCGGGCGCTTGCGGGTAGCCCGGCGCCGGCGGATAGCCGGGGTAGCCGGGGCCCGCCTGCGCGTACCCCTGGGGTGCCTGGTTGTAGCCCTGCGGAGGCTGGCTCGGCTGCCCGTAGAGTCCCGGCTGCGGCGCCGGCGCCTTGGGCCGCGGCGTGTAGTAGAGGGTCCGCCAGATCTTGTAGACCATGAACGCCGCGCACCCGAACACGCCCGCGTACGCGATTCGCAGCAGCAGCCCGGTGAACGCCGAGCGCAGCTCGCCATCGGCAAGGGTGTCGACGAGCCAGGCCAGCACGGCGACCGCGCCGAACACCGCCGCGACCGCGTACTCGACCAGCGCCACCTGCGTGATCAGCTTGGCCCGCGACACGGTTGGCGCGACGTGCGTCGACAGCAGCACGGCGAGCAGCGGCAGCGCGATCGGCAGGACGCTCACGAAGTCGAAGAAGCCGACGCCGGCCCGGTCGGTGAAGCCGCTGCCGGGCCCGTACGGGACGAGAAGGTTGATCAATGCCACCAACAGGAGCAGCGCGTCGGCCCCGAGCAGGACGAACGCGACCAGCTCGCGTAGCGGGTTGGTAATCGAGCCAGCCGAACGCCCCTCGGCCGGGGTCGCGCCAGGTTGGGAGGTCACGGCACGTGAGCCTAGTCGGGTGGGCAGGTCGGCGTCGGTTTCGCCGGCCGATGATTCTTGGGTAAGGATGGGCCGCATGCACATCGTCGTCCTGGCCGGCGGGATCGGGGGCGCCCGCTTCCTCAGCGGCGTGCGCGCGCACGCGCGCACCGTCGGCGCCGAGGTCACCGCGGTCGTCAACGTGGGTGACGACGTCTGGATGCACGGCCTCAAGATCTGCCCCGACCTCGACAGCGTGATGTACACGCTGGGCGGCGGCGCGGATGCCACCCGTGGGTGGGGCCGCACCGACGAGACCTGGACGGTCAAGGGCGAGCTGGCGGCGTACCGGGCCGAGCCGAGCTGGTTCGGCCTGGGCGACAAGGACGTGGCGACGCACCTGGTGCGCACGACCATGGTCAACGCGGGCTACCCGCTGTCGGCGGTCACCGAGGCGCTGTGCGCGCGCTGGCGGCCGGGAGTACGGATGCTGCCCGCGACCGACGACCGCGTGGAGACGCACGTGGTGGTCGAACTCGACGGGGAGCAGCGGGCGATCCACTTCCAGGAGTGGTGGGTGCGCTACCGGGGCGACCTGCCGACGAAGCGGTTCGTGTTCGTCGGCGCCGACGCCGCCAAGCCGGCTCCCGGCGTGCTGGAGGCGCTGGCCGTCGCCGACGTGGTGCTGTTCGCGCCGAGCAACCCGGTGGTGAGCATCGCGCCGATCCTCGCGGTGCCAGGATTGCGCGACGCGCTCGCCGGCGGTCGTGCGCCGGTCGTCGGCGTCTCCCCCATCATCGGCGGCAAGCCGGTGCGCGGGATGGCCGACACCTGCCTCTCGGTGGTCGACGTGCCGGTGACGGCGGCCGGCGTCGGCGCGCTGTACGGCGCCCGGTCGGCCGGTGGCGTGCTGGACGCTTGGCTGGTCGACACGGTCGACGCCGCGGCCGCCGTGCCCGGCGTGCGGGTGGCTTCCGCTCCCCTGTGGATGAGCGACGAGGACGCGACGGCGGCGATGGTCCGTGCGGCGCTGGAGCTGGCATGAAACTGGAGATCCTTCCCGTGTACGGCATCGGCGACGTGGCGCCCGGCGACGACCTGGCGACCCTCGTCGCGACGGCGGCGCCGTGGCTGCGCGACGGCGACGTCGTGGTCGTTACCAGCAAGATCGTCTCGAAGGCGGAGGGTCAGCTGGTCGAGGTGCCCTCCGACGGCGCCCTCCGCGCGGTGGTCCGTGAGGAGCTGTTGGTCGCGGAGACCGCGCGGCCGGTGGCCAGGCGCGGGCAGACCCGCATCGTCCAGACCCACCACGGGTTCGTGATGGCCTCGGCCGGCATCGATTCGTCCAACGTGGACCATTCGCGCCTCGTGCTGCTGCCGAAGGACCCGGACGCGTCGGCCCGCTCGCTGCGGTCCGCGCTGCGCGAACGGCACGGGGTTGACGTCGCCGTCATCGTCTCCGACACGATGGGCCGGCCGTGGCGCAACGGGCTGACCGACGTCGCCCTCGGCGCCGCCGGCATCGACGCGATCCGCGACCACCGCGGCGAGGTCGACCCGTACGGCAACGAGCTGCACATCACCCAGATGGCGGTGGTCGACGAGCTCGCGGCCGCTGCCGAGCTCGTGAAAGGCAAGTGCGACCAGGTGCCGGTCGCGGTGGTGCGCGGCTACCTGCCCGAGGACCTCGTCGGCGCGGACGGCGCCGGCGCCGTGCCGGCCCTGGTGCGGGCCGCCGACCAGGACCTGTTCTCGATGGGTACGGCGGAGGCCCGGACCGCCGGGCTGCGCGCGGCCGCCCTGCTGGCCGACCGGCCCGAGCCGGCCGGCACCGATGCGCGCGACGTCCCGGCTCCGGTCTCCGACGCCCGTACGCCGGAGGCGGCCGTGGCGGGCCGGGACGGTGCCGACGTCCGCACGGCGGTCGCGCGCGCCGTCGCCGCGGTGTCGGGCGCCGTCGCGCCGGGCACGGCGCTGGAGCCATCGGACGGCGCGATCGTCTGCCGCCCGCCGGCGACAACGCCGGCGGCGCTGGTGCGGTTCGGTGCCGATATTCACCGCGTGCGCGCCGCCCTCGCTGCCGAGGGACTCCCGACGACCCTCACCCTCGACGCCGACGGCGGCGGCACCCTCTACCTCTAGCCCGTCGTTCGTGCCGGCCCTGCCTGCCGTCGCCCCGAAGCGCCGCCGTCGCGCGGACGAGGAGTGCGGGGATCGACGAGATAACAGCCGCCCGGGTCGTTCCACCTTCGCGGATCCGGGCCGCGAACCCTCGTGGTGGTCGCCCGGGCGGCCGCTCACCTCCCCAGGTGATGAGCACTGCGAGCATGCCGAACCGATACGTGAGGCGTCGAGGTCTTTCGGTCAGGGCTGAAAGACCCAGGTAGAGTGCCAATTCGACGCACACTCCGACGCGGAGCCGCCCCGTGCTGAGGATCTTCTTCTCGAGCGACGACATCGCCCGGACCCGGGTCGCCGCTACCGCCGACCCGGTCTGGGAGCTCATCCTGTCGCTGCACCTGCTTCAGGGCCGCAGCTACGACCCGGTGATGGCGGGCTGGCGACGCGACGTCACCGACGCCCTGCGGCGCGAGCGCCAGGCCAACGCCGGCCGGCTGCGGCTGCTGTTTGCGCTCAACCCGCCGCGCGGATACTTCCCGGACTTCCTCACCCCATACGCCAGCCGCGACGGGCTGGAGGCCGGCCTCGACGCGATCCGGTCGACCGCCGTGAGCCGGCTCAACCAGGACCTCACCGTGCTGGCGGCCGACAACGTGCTGCCGTCGAGCGCCGCGAGCCTGGCGCGCGGCGAGCCCGACACGCTCTGCCATCTGGCCGACGCCATGCACACCTACCGCGAATTGGCGATCGAGCCGTACTGGAGCCGGATCCTGGCGGCGGTCGAGGCGGACCGCTCCGCACGGGCCAGGGCCCTGCTCGACGGCGGCGCCGAGGGGCTGCTGGCGAGCCTGCGGCCGGCGATGCGGTGGGACGCCGGCGTCCTGGAGATCGCGAACTATCCGGTCGACCGCGACCTGCGCCTGGACGGCCGCGGGATCCTGTTGGTGCCGTCGTTCTTCTGCGCCGCCACGCCGGTCAGCCTGCTCGACCCGGCCCTGCCGCCGGTGCTGGTCTACCCGGTCGACCGGCTGGGCGGCCTGCCCGTGGCGCCGGCCGCCGACGGCCCGCCGGCCACTCGGGAGATCGGCCGCGAGGCGCTCGGCGCGTTGCTCGGCCGCACCCGGGCCGCGGTGCTCGAGGTCGCCGACGTCGGCTGCTCGACCGGCGAGATCGCCCGCCGGCTGTCCATCTCCCAGGCGGCGGCGAGCCAGCACGCGACCGTGTTGCGCAACGCGGGCCTGCTGGTCAGCCGCCGCGACCGCAACACGGTCCTGCACACCCTCACACCATTGGGGCGGGCGATGCTGAACCGCTAGTCCAGACGGCGATGCGGTGGTCCTCGTCGGTCACGTAGAAGTGGTCGCCCGAGACCGCCAACCCTTCGACGTTGTGGAACGGCAGTTCCTCCACGACCGACGCCGGCACGGCCACCGCGCCGGTGTCGAGCCTGAAGGCCACGTGCCGGCAGGTGACGTCGCCGCCCTCGGGATGGTCGTCGAGCAGCACCGAACCCTTGCCCGTGGCGTCGATCGAGCCGACCACGGCCTCGTACGACCCGGACCCGGTCGCTGTCAACGCCCGGAAGCCGGTCAGCGTGCCGGGCGGCGTCACGCCGGCGACCACGTGCGCCCGGACGACGGTCGGCCAGGTCCGCGGGTCCGCGTCGAACATGCCGTCGACGCCGTCGACCTCGATGAGGATCGGCTCCCCCGCCGAGCTGACCGGGTAGCGCAGGCCCAGCAGCAGGGTGCCGCCGGGCGTGAACGCGGCCGCCTCCACGTTGAGCGGCAGGTCGCCCTCGGCGATGCGGTCGACCCAGCCCTTGCGCCGGGCGACGCCGCGCGAGCGGGTCTGGACGATGAAGCTCCGGTTGACCCGGTCGCCGGGCGGCAGCGGGGTGATGTCGGCCGCCGCCAGCGCGTCGTTGATCGCCCGGTGTAGCCGGAACTGGTTGCGCACCACGGTCAGCGCCGGCGACGTGGGGCCGGCCGCGGCCGCCTCGCGGAACCGGCCGAAGAACGCCCGCCGCGGTCGCAGCGGGCCGGCCTTCGAACCGAAGTGCGACCCCACCACGTAGACCCAGCCATCGCGCCAGGCCAACGCCTCCCCGTCCGCGGTGCGCCGGGTCTCCCCGCCGGCGTCGAGGCCCTGGTGGTGCGCCGACCACGACCCGTCGCGGTGCTGCACCAGGAGCGCCACGCACGCCTCGACCGGACCCTCGTCGAGGACGGTCCAAAAGGAGCGCTCGGCGTCGTGGACGTCGAGCACCCCGCGGTCGTGCACCGGCAACAGGTCGCTCGCCTCGTTGCCGGCGACGGACAGCTCGACGTGACGCAGCTCCAGGGTCGTCATGCCCGCCAGGGTACGAACGCGGCGCGACTACAGGTAGCCGTCGACTCCGCGCAGCTGGATCTCGTCGACCAGGCACTTCACGTCCTGGGCGCGGTCGCGCGGGCACACCATCAGCGCGTCCGGTGTGTCCACGATCACCAGGTCGCGGACGCCCAGCGCCGCGATCAGCCGGCCCGACTGGGGCACGACCACGGTGCCGGACGTATCGCTCAGGATCACCTCGGGCTTGGCCGAGGCGACCGCGAAGAGCACGACGTTGCCGGCCGGGTCGGCGGGCAGTACCTCGCCCAGCGTGGCGAAGTCGCCGACGTCGGTCCAGCCGAAGTCGCCGGGCACGGTGGCGACCCGGCCGGCCGCGGCCGCACCCTCCATCACCGCGTAGTCGACGGAGATCTTGGTGAGCGTGGGCCAGACCTCTCCGAGCACCTCGTCGCGGCCGGGCGTCGCCCAGGCCGCCGCGATCCGGCGGATACCGTCATGCAGGTCGGGCTGTTGGCGGGCCAGCTCGGCCAGGAACACCTCGACCCGCCAGACGAACATGCCGGCGTTCCACACGTAACGGCCGGACTCGACGTAGCGCTGCGCGATGTCGTAGGCCGGCTTCTCCTTGAACTCCTCCACCCGGCGCACCGGCCCGTCGAGGAACTCGCCGCACTGCAGGTACCCGTATCCGGTCTCGGGCCGGGTCGGGGTGATGCCGATCGTCATCAACATGCCCCGCTCCGCGCCGGCGATGGCGGAGCGCACGACGTCGAGGTAGGTGGCCGGGTCGGCGATGAGGTGGTCGGCGGCGAACGCCCCCATCACCGCGGCCGGCTCCCGCTCGGCGATCACCGCGGCGGCCAGCGCGATGGCCGCGCACGAGTCGCGCGGCGACGGTTCGATCAGGACGTTGTCCTCCGGCAGCTCGGTGAGCTGCCGGGCCACCGCGGGGGCGTGGGAGGCGCCGGTCACCACGAGGGTGTGCTCCGGCGACGTCAACGGGGCGAGCCGCCGGACCGTCGCCTGTAGCAGCGACGCCTCCGTCCCGGACAGCGGATGGAGGAACTTGGGCTCGGCGGAGCGGGACAGCGGCCACAACCGGGTGCCGCTGCCGCCAGCGGGGATGACGGCGTACATCGTCCCAATGATGCCGGACCCGCTCCGGTGGGGCCGGGCGAACCCCGCATCGCCGCTACAAGCGGGCCCGGTCCCAGGCCGCGATGTGCACGTCGGCGCTGGATTCCCAGGTGAACTCCTTGGCCCGGTCCAGGCCCGCCTTCGCCAGCGAGAGGCGGCGGGGCTCGTCGTCGAGCAGCGCGGCGAGGTCGGTCGCGATCTGGTCGGGGTCTTCGCTCGTGTAGGCGACCGCGTCGCCGCCCACCTCCGGCAGCGACAGCCGGGGCGTGGTCAGCACCGGCGCGGCGCATGCCATCGCCTCGAGGATCGGCAGGCCGAAGCCCTCGCCGTACGACGGATAGGCGGCGACCAGTGCACCGCCGAGGAAGCCGGGCAGGTCGGTGTAGCGCAGGTAGCCGGGCCGCAGCAGGCGCAGGTGGCCGGGCACCTCGGCGACGGCGCGGTCGATCTCGTCGTCGTGGCCCTGCCCACCGGCGATCACCAGCGCGGGCGGCCGCTCCCGGTCACGGACCGCACGCACCCAGCCACGGATCAGGTTGGGCACGTTCTTGCGCGGCTCCTTGGCGCCGAGGAACGCGACGTACGAGCCGCCGCCCAGCCCGAGCCGGGAGCCAACCCGCGCCCTCTCCTCGGCGGTCGGCGGGTGGAAAGCGGCCGGGTCGACGCCGTGGTAGGCCACGTCGATGCGGGTGGGATCGGCCTCGAGCAGCCGGATCAGCTCGTCGCGGGTCGCCTTGCTCGGCACGATCACGCGGTGGGCGCGGCGCAGCGAGGTCTTGATCGCACTCCGGAAGAACGTGCGCCGGGACTTGTCGTAGTGCTCAGGCTCGGTGAAGAACGTCGCGTCATGCACGGTCACCGTCACCGGGCATCCGGCCCGCAGCGGGCACGTGTAGAACGGCGAGTGCAGCACGTCCGCGCCCACCTGTTGGGCGAGCAGCGGCAGCCCGGTCTGCTCCCAGGCCAACCGCGCGGGCCGGTGGGCGACCGCCGCGGGCGCCGGGATCACCTCCGCGGCGGGCAGCATGCGCGTGTAGCGCTCCAGATCGGTGCGCAGGCCGACCACGGCCAGCTCGATGCCCGACCCGATCTGCTTACCCAGCGCACCCAACAGCCCGTCGACATATCGACCGACTCCACCGCGGTCGGCGGGGACACTCGTCGCGTCGACGAGGACGCGGGGAGGGCGACCGGCGGGCACGGGGCGGCTCCTTCCAACCTCGGATGTGCGCTGCACCACTTCCGGCCAAGCCTACGCCGCGAGCACACCGGGTAGGGCGCCGGCGACGCGCCCCTCGGCGGCCGGTATGGTCGCCCCGATGGCCGACGACATCGCCCGGATCCTCGCGGCCGCGGTCCGCCGCGACCCCACCAGACCCCTGCTGACCTGGTACGACGACGCCACCGGCGAGCGCACCGAGCTGTCCGGTGCCACGCTGGCCAACTGGGTCGCGAAGACCGCCAACCTGCTCGTCGACGGCCTGGGGCTCGGCTCCGGCGACCGCGCCGGCGTGCTGCTCCCGCCGCACTGGCAGAGCGCCGCGGTGCTGCTCGGCTGCTGGTCGGCGGGCGTCGAGGTCACCCGTGAGAAGGCACCCGTCGAGGTGCTCTTCGCGACCGCGGCCGCCGCCGGCGCCCACGAGGCGGCCGCCTGGTCGGCCGGCGACCGTTACGCACTGTCACTCGATCCGTTCGCGCTGCCGCTGCGCCAGGTGCCGCCGGGATGGGCCGACTTCAACCGGGAGGTGCGGGCGTACGGGGACGTGTACGCGCCGGTGTCGCCGATCGTCGTCGATGCCGCGGTGGACGGGCTGGCGCCCGGCGACCGCGTGTTGATCGACACGCAGCGCCATCGCGACCCGCGCGACTGGCTCGTCGGCCCGCTCGCGGCCGGAGCCAGCATCGTGCTGTGCGGCCACCTCGACAAGGCCAAGCTCGCCGACCGCATCGCGGCCGAGAGGGTCACCGTCGAGCGGTAGCGAGCTCCTCGAACGCGCCGAGCGAGTCCGGGTTGGCGAGCGCACCCTTGGCGGCTGCCGCGTCGACGGCCGTACCGGTGAGGATCCTCTTGACCGGCACCTCGAGCTTCTTGCCGCTCAGCGTGCGCGGCACCGCCTTGATGGCGTAGATCGCGTCGGGGACGTGCCGCGGCGACAGCGCCGTGCGCAACTCCTTGACGATCGTGCCGCGCACCGAGTCGTCGAGCGCCACGCCCTCTGCCGGTACCACGAACAGCAGCAGCTCCCCCGCCCCGCCTTCCCGGTCCTCGAGGTGGACGACCAGCGAGTCGGCGACCTCCGGCAGCCCCTCGACCACGGAGTAGAACTCGGCGGTGCCCAGCCGGACCCCGCCGCGGTTGAGCGTCGCGTCGGACCGCCCGGTGATCAC
>DATDJX010000098.1:0-2914 GCA_036520275.1 Asanoa sp. | reverse complement strand
GTTCTCCTCGTCGGCGCGGTCGAGCGCGATCCAGGCGCCGATCAGCGTGTCGGGCTGGGTGATGATGTGGAAGGAGTCCTGGTGGTAGCCCTGGCCGCTCGATCCCGGGCGCTTGACGAAGAGCATCGTCTGCAGCGCGAGCACGTCGGGGCCGATGAGCGCCTGGACGACGTCCAGGACGCGCGGGTGCAGCATGAAGCGCTCGTGGATCTCCAGGCGGCGATGGAGCATGTGGATGCGCAGCAGGTGGTCGAGCCGCGCCTCGGCGGTCTTGTTGTCATCGCCGAACGCCGGTGCCCCTGGAACCTCGACACGGCCTGACAGCAGGTCGTCGACGTGGTCGAGGAGCTCGCGCACCTCGGCGGGCGACACGAGGCCGCGGACGATCAGGAAGCCGTCGGTGCGAAAGCGGACGTACTCGTCGACGCTGACCGCGTAGCCGCTCGGCGAAGCGGTTGGGGCGCTGGTTGACATCATGCCGTCTACGCTATGCGCTACCTATCGGGCTAGCAACGACTCCGATTCACGTCTTGTTGTCTGTAATTGATGTCAACGTGGCCCTACTTCCGACACGGATCAGCGTCGGGACGGTGACCTACCCGCCGGGCGGGACCCTCGGCCCGCGCGGGCAGCGCGACGTCCAGCTCGTGCTCGTCCACGCGGGGTCGGCCCGGGTCACGGTCGATGGCCGGGAGCACCGGATCGCCGTCGGCGAGGTCGGGCTGCTGCTCCCCGGCCACCGCGAGCGCTTCGCCTTCGACGCCGACGTCGCCACGCGCCACTCGTGGGTGCAGGTCCACGTCCCCGAGCTGCCACCGACCTTGCGCGCAAGGATCGAGCAGCTGCCCGCCGTGCTGCCGCTGACGCCCGCGCTCGATGCGATCGCCCGCGAGGCGGTGGCGACCGCCGCCTCAGCCCTGCCAAACGCACCCGCCCTCCTGGCCCACCTCGCCGCCGCCGCGATCTGGCGCTACGTCGCCGAGGCCGAGCGACGCCGGCCCGAGCGCGCCCGGCCGGTCGACGACGCCCGGCGCTTCATCCACGCCAACCTGCACGACCCGGCGCTCACGCTCGACGACGTCGCCGCCGCCGCGCACGTCACGCCCGCGCACCTCATCCGCAGCTTCCGTGCCGAGCACGGCACGACGCCCAAGGCCTACCTCTGGGAGCGGCGCGTCGCGCTCGGCGTCGACCTGCTCGCCAACACCGGCCTGCCGATCGCCGCCATCGCCGGGCGCTGCGGCTTCACCACGCCGCACCACTTCTCGCGGCGCGTCCGACAGGCAACCGGGTTGCCTCCCGGGGCATTGCGGCGCGCGCGATGGGCCGAGGACGGCGCCTCGGCGGATGCGTAGAGATGGACCCGCCCGCACGCACGGCGCCTACCACCCCGGCGGGTGATCTCAAACCGGCCGAAAGTCGAGGATTCGCAACCGCGCTCTTGCCCGCAGCCGACGGGTGGTGGGACCTTGCCCCACCTTTTTCCAGGCTATGGAGCGGCGAGCATGAGCAGAGGACGAGCACGGCGGCGTGGACTTCGGAGCATCCCGATCGCGACGGCGTTGATCGCCGCGCTGGCGATCGTTCCCGCCGCGGGAGCGGCCAAGCCACGTGCGGCGACCGCGGTGCGTCCGACGGTGCTCGTCAAGGTCCACGGCCGCTACACGCGCGCCAAGGCAGAGGCGGTCGCAGCGCGGCACGGCATGCGGGTCTACCGCGAGCTGCGCAACATCGGCTGGGTCCTGCTCACTCCGCGTCACGTGGCGAGCGGTCCGATCACACGCGCGGCGGCGCTCCGCACCTCCTGGTCTGCACTCGACCGCGACCCCGGGGTCGCGGACACCGATGGAACGCGCCCCGGAGAGCACTTCGGCGCGACCGAGCAGCCCGGCGATGCCCTGTGGACCATCACCGATTCGATCTTCAACCCCACCACCCAGAGCGAGATCGCGCAGCCCGCCTGGCATTGGCGCATCGCGAACTTCCCGGCGGCATGGGACTACTCGCACGGCTCGCCACAGGTGCCGGTCGTGGTGATCGACACGGAGTTCTACCTCGACCACCCCGACCTCAAGGACAAGTTCCTGCCGGGCTTCAACTTCAACCCGCTCGACACGAACTCAGGCACGTACCGCACACCCGACGTGCGGGCCAAGGGCGGCGAGACGTTCCACGGCACGCACGTGGCCGGCCTCGTCGGCGCGGCGACGAACAACGTGATCGGGGTCTCGGGCGCGGGCTACAACACGCCGATCGTCCCGCTCAAGATCAGCTTCAACAGCCCGTCGATCGTGCAGGACGTCGCCGAGGCGTTCAACTACGCGATCGGCCAGCACCCAGCGGCGATCAACATGTCGTTCGGCGGCACGGGCTTCAACCCCTCCTGGGCCGACGCGCTCGCGCGCGCCCGCGCCGCCGGGATCGTGCCGGTCGCCTCGGCGGCCAACGACCAGCAGCAGCGACCAGGCTTCACGTTCTATCCCGCGGCGTTCCCCGGCGTGGTCGCCGTCGGCGCTACGACGCCGTCGGATCAGATCGCCTTCTTCTCGAGCACCGGCAACTTCGTCGACGTGTCGGCGCCGGGCGACCCGGTCCTCTCGACGTGGGATCCCGTGCTCGCGCAGTCGAACTACGTGCAGGGCTACCACGTCGACGGCGGGACCTCGATGGCCGCGCCGATCGTCTCCGGCCTCGTCGCGCTCATCAAGGCGCGCCGTCCCGACCTGACGCCCGACGAGATCGAGGGCCTCATCGAGGCCACCGCGGTGGACAGGGGCCTGGCCGGCAAGGACCAGAACTACGGATGGGGGCGGATCGACGCCGGCCGGGCCCTGGCCGCCGCAGTCGCGTACGTCCGCCCCGCGCCGCCGGCCCCGCCCGCGCCCGTCGACACGCGGCCGCGGACGCGGGTGCG
>DATDJX010000097.1:0-21196 GCA_036520275.1 Asanoa sp. | reverse complement strand
GTCCCGGTGTTGGACGCGGTCGCGGTGCTCGCCGAGGACCCGGCCGGTGTGGTGCTGTTCGCGGTCAACCGCGACCAGCGGCAGGAGCTGACCCTCGACGTCGTCGTCCGCGCGCTGCCCGACCTCACGGCGGCCGACCACGTCGGCATCGCCGACGACGACCCGGAGGCGGTCAACGACGCGGATAGCCCCGACCGGGTGACGCCGCGCCGGATAGAGGCGCCGAAGCTCGACGGCGGCCGCGTGCAGGCCGTGCTCCCCGCGCTGTCCTGGAACATGATCCGCCTGACCTGACCACCCCGACCGTCACGGCGGGCGGGGCCGGTCGGACGTCAGAAGCCTTGGGCCAGGCGGTGGTAGGCCTGGCTCCAGCGCAGCTCCTGACTGAACCGCCGGACCGAGGTGCTCGGGTCGATCAGCGCGAGCTCGGTGCGGTTCATCTCCGCGAAGTCCCACAGATGCTCGGCGCGCAGCGCCGTGGACAGGACGGTGTGGTGGGGGCCGCCGGCGGTGAGCCAGGCCTCGGCGGCGGTTCCCAGGTCGGGCGCGGGCTTCCAGACCGCTCGCGCGACGGGCAGTCTGGGCAGCGGCTCGTCCGGTTCGACCACCTCGATCTCGTTGCCCACGAGCCGGAACCGGTCGCCCAGGTCGGCGATGCCGAGCACCACGCCGGGCCCGGGCGCGGCGTCGAAGACCAGCCGCACCGGATCCTCCCGGTCGCCGATGCCGAGCGGGTGGATCTGCAGGCTGGGCGTGGCCGCCGCGATGGACGGGCACACCTCGAGCATGTGGGCGCCCAGGATCCGCTCGTGCCCGGGGACCAGATGGTAGGTGTAGTCCTCCATGAAGGACGTCCCGCCGGGCAACCCGTCGGCCATCACCTTGCCCACCCGCAGCATCACCGCGGTCTTCCAGTCGCCTTCGCCACCGAACCCGTATCCGTCGGCCATCAGCCGCTGCACGGCGAGGCCGGGCAGCTGGCGCAACCCGCCCAGGTCCTGGAAGTTGGTGGTGAACGCGGTGAACCCGCCCTCGGTGAGGAAGCGGCGCAGGCCCAGCTCGATGCGCGCGCCGTAGCGCAGCGACTCGTGCCGCTCGCCACCGGCGCGCAGCCAGGGCACGACGTCGTACGCGGCCTCGTACTCCGCCACCAGCTTGTCCACATCGGATTCGTCGGCCGCGTCCACCACCGCGACGAGGTCGTTGACGCCGTAGGTGTTGACCGAGACGCCGAAGCGCAGCTCCGCCTCGACCTTGTCGCCTTCGGTCACGGCCACGTCGCGCATGTTGTCGCCGAACCGGGCCAGCCGCATCCGGCGGGCCGCCGCGGTCGCCGCCGCCGCCCGCGCCCACACCCCGATTCGATCGGTCACCCGGGGGTCGCTGACGTGGCCCGCCACGGTCTTTCGCGGGACGCCCAGCCGGGTCTGGATGTAGCCGAACTCCCGGTCGCCGTGCGCGGCCTGGTTGAGGTTCATGAAGTCCATGTCGATCTCGGACCAGGGCAGCGCGACGTTGGCCTGGGTGTGCAGGTGCAGCAACGGCCGGCGCAGCGCGTCGAGGCCGGCGATCCACATCTTGGCCGGCGAGAACGTGTGCATCCACACCACGAGGCCGAGGCAGCCGTCGTCGCCGTTCGCGTCGAGGCACAGCCGGCGGATCGCCGCGGCGTCGGTGAGGACGGGTTTCCAGACCACGCCGTACGGGACGCCGTCCGCGGCGTCGAGCCGGTCGGCGATCTCGCGCGACTGGTCGGCCACCTGGCCCAGGACGTCTTCGCCGTACAGGCCCTGGCTGCCGGTGACGAACCAGATCTTCCCGGCGATCGCGCTCAGCTTCATGGCTCTCCTTGGCGCTGCCCGTAGACGTTCTGGTACCGCTCGTAGAGGCGGTCCACGTCGGCCCGGGCGATCGGCAGTGGCGCGCCGAGTGTCCGCGCCAGGTGGACGGTGCGCGCGACGTCCTCGCACATGACCGCTGCCTTGACCGCTTCCCGCGCGGACCGGCCGATGGTGAACACTCCGTGGTTTTGCATCAGCACCGCCGGCGAGCGGGAACCGCGTAGCGTCTCGACGATGCCCCGGCCGATGTCGTCGTTGCCGATGAGCGCGAAAGGGCCGACCGGGATGGGGCCGCCGAACTCGTCGGCCATCGCGGTCAGTACGCACGGGATCGGCTCGCCCCGGGCGGCCCACGCCGTGGCGTAGGACGAGTGAGTGTGCACGACGCCGCCGACCTCCGGCATCTCCCGGTAGACGTAGGCGTGCGCGGCGGTGTCGCTGGAGGGCGAGAGGTCGCCGTCCACCACCGAACCGTCCAGGTCACACAGGATCATGGTGTCGGGCGCGATCCGGTCGTAGTCGACGCCGCTGGGCTTGATGACGAACACGTCGCTGCCCACCACCCGACCGGAGACGTTGCCGGCGGTCCAGGCCACGAGGTTGTAGCGGACCAGCTCGGCGTGCAACTCGCTGACCTCGTGGCGAACGGCCTCGATCTCCTGCCGGGCGGCGGCCGGGGCGGTCATGCCGTTCCCGCCTGTCGCTTGATCCGGCGCAGCCGGTGCATGACGTCGTTCGTGCCGCGGCCGAAGTAGTCGTGCAGGGTCGCGTACTCCGCGTAGAGCGGGTCGTACGCCCTCGCGCGTCCCTCGTCGGGGGCGTAGGCGGCCGGCTCGCGGCGGCCCATCGCCTCGGACGCGGCGTGGATGTCGGGGTAGGCGCCCCCGGCGACGGCCGCGTGGATGGCGGAGCCGAGGGCCGGCCCCTGCGCGGACGCCAGCAACGAGAGCGGGCGGCGGGTCACGTCGGCGTACATCTGCATCAGGAACCGGTTTTTCAGCAGGCCGCCGGCGACCACCAGCTCGCGTACCGGCACGCCGCTCGCCTCGAACGACTCGATGATCTTCCGAGTACCGAACGCGGTGGCCTCCAGCAGGGCCCGGTAGACCTCTTCGGGTCGGGTGCCTAACGTCAGCCCGAGGACGAGGCCGGACAGCTCGTGGTCGACCAGGACGGACCGGTTGCCGCTGTGCCAGTCGAGCGCGACCAGGCCGTGCCCGCCGATCGCCTGCCGATCCGCCAGGTCGGTGAGGTACTGGTGCAGGTCCTGGCCGCGTTCGGCGGCGCGGGCGGCGTACTCCGCCGGCACGCTGGTGCGGACGAACCACGCGAAGATGTCACCCACCCCGCTCTGGCCGGCCTCGTAGCCCCAGAGGCCGGGCGTGATGCCGTCCCGCACGACGCCGCACATGCCGGGCACCTCGGCTAGCACATCGCTGTTCATGACGTGGCAGGTCGACGTGCCCATCACCGCGAGCATCTGGCCCGGCTCGACCGCCCGCGCCGCGGGGGACGTGACATGCGCGTCCACGTTGCCGACCGCGACCGTGGTCCCCGGCCGTAGCCCGGTCCAGCGCGCCGCTACCTCGGTCAGCCCGCCGGCGGCATCGCCGAGCCGGCCCAGCGGCTGGGCCACCTTGTCGTCGAAGAAGTCGACGAAGCCCTCGTCGAGGGCGGCGAGGAAGTCTCGTGACGGGTAGCTGCCGTCCTGGTAGACCGCCTTGTAGCCGGCGGTGCAGATGTTGCGAACGTAGGCGCCGCACAGCTGCCACACGATCCAGTCGGCCGCCTCGACCCAGCGCTCGGTGCGCGCGTAGATCCCGGGGTCCTCCTCCAGCAGCTGCAGACCCTTGGCCAGCTCCCACTCCGAGGACAGCCGGCCGCCGTACCGCCGGATCCACGGCTCGCCGCGCCGGTGCGCGAGCTCGTTGATCCGGTCGGCCTGGGGCTGTGCCGCGTGGTGGCGCCACAGCTTGGTATAGGCGTGCGGGCGGTCGCGCAGATCCGGCAGCTCGGACAGCGGCGTCCCGTCGGCCAACGTCGGTAGGACGGTGCATGCGGTGAAGTCGGTGCCGATGCCGATGATGTCCTCGCGCGAGACGCCGCTCATCGCGACCGCCTTGGGCACCGCGTTGCGCAGCACGTCGAGGTAGTCCGAGGGCACCTGCAGCGCCCAGTCATGCGGCAGCCGGCGGCCGTTGCCCGGCAGCGTCTCGTCGACGACGCCGTGCGCGTACTCGTGGACCGCGCTGCCGAGCTCGGTCCCGTCGTCCACCCGCACCACGACGGCGCGCCCGGACAGCGTGCCGAAATCGACGCCGACGACGGCGCGGTGCTCGGTCATGAGCCACTCCTGTCCGGATGAGAGTCGACCGACCGGCGAGAACCCAGCCAACCGCCGGGAGGACCGGGAAGCAAGGGCCGCTTCGAGGTGGCTCGATCAGGCCCGGTGATAAATGGTGCGACGATGGTCCGCACTGCTGCTCACCCAAGCCCGCTAGCTGGCCAGCTCGACCCGCGACTCCCGCCAGCCGTGTTCGCGGGACAGCCGACGTGCGATCGAGACCAGCGCGGCGACCTGGTGCGACGGGGCCTCCCGCCGCCACATGACCGACCACGGATAGCGCGGCGTCGACGGCACGAACGGGCGCCAGCTGAGCTCCCCAGCCGCCTCCACAGTGGATTCCGGCGCGCACTGGACGCACCGGCCGCTGGCGACGAGGTCGACCGCGGCCCGCAGGTTCTGCACGCTGCCGCGGTGCAGGGTCGGCACGAAGCCGGCCGCCCGGCACAGCTCCGCGATGAACCCAGTGAACTCCGGGGCCCGGTGCTCGTCGGCCACCAGCACGATCTCGGCGGCGAGGGCGCACACCGGCACCGCGGGCAGGCGGGCGAACCGGTGGTCGGGCGGCACCAGCACGCCGAGCCGGTCGAGCCGGAACAGCTGTGAGGCGATCTCCGGGGCCGGCACCGCGCTACGCCCGACGCCCACGTCGAGCCGGCCGTCGGAGAGCAACCGGATCTGCTCGGGCACGCCGACCTGGACCTGGTGGATCTCGAGCTCAGGATGGTGGGCCTCGAGCGCGCGCAGAACCGGCCGGACCGCGGCGTAGCCCTCGTCGAGGAGGCCGACGCGCAGGCTCGGCGGCGCCGAGGTCAGGCCGTGGACGAGGCCCGCGGCGCGGTCGACGTGTTCGAGGATCTGGCGGGCCTCGATGAGAAACCGGGCGCCGACCGCGGTCAGCTCGATGTGCCGGGTGGTGCGCCGCACGAGAAGCACGCCGAGCGTGCGCTCCAGCCGTTGCACCTGCTGGCTCAGTGCCGACTGGACGATGTGCTCGCGGGCGGCGGCACGACCGAAGTGCAGCTCTTCTGCCAGGGAGACGAAGTAGCGCAGCTGGCGCAGCTCGATCCGAGTCGCGCAGAATGCGTCGGGGGAAAGCTGCCCCGGCCGGTCGATCGAGGAATGTGTGCGGGCAGTGGGGGATCCGCCCGAGGCCATGTCGGTTCCGCCTCCCTGATAACGTCATCGATGTTAGCGCTAACAAAGATGTTATCGCTAACAGCTCTCGTGTCAACCAGGTTACGACCGGATGACCGGTGGTGCAGGGCGGCGCGGGTCCTCAGCCCGGCGCGCCGGGCGTGCTGCTCTGCCGGACGATCAGCTTCGCCGGTACGACGGCCCGGTGCTCCAACGGCCGGCCGGCGACGACCTGTTCCAGCAGAAGCTCGATGCTGCGCCGCCCGACAGTCGTGAAGTCCTGCCGCACGGTGGTCAGCGGTGGCGTGTAGTACGCGGCCTCCGGCACGTCGTCGAAGCCGGCGACCAGGACATCCTGCGGCACCCGTGCGCCCGCCTCGTGGAAGGCGCGGAGCAGGCCGAGCGCCATCTGGTCGTTGGCGACGAAGACCGCTTCGACGTCCCGGCGCACGGCGAGCCGCCGGCCGGCCGCGTAGCCGGAGGACGGGCTCCAGGTGCCACGCAACGGACGCCGGACGGCGCGCCCGGCCCGGCGCAGCTCCCGCCGCCAGCCGATCAGGCGCCCCTCGGCCTCGACCCAATCGGAGGGCCCGGCCACGTGCCACACCGTGGCCGCGCCCCGATCGAGCAGGTGTCGGGTGACCAGCCGGGCGCCTTCTTGCTGGTCGACGCTCACCGAACCCAGCCCGGGGGCTGCGCCGCCCTCGACGACCACCGTGGGAAGCTCCGCCGCCATCGCCGAAAGCACCTCCGTCGCGCCGGCCAGCGGTGCGATGACGATGATTCCCTCGACGGCCTGCTTCCCCAGCCGGTCGAGCGCCTCCCGGACGGTGGTCGCCGTGATCGACGTCAGGCTGTCCACGCTGACGAAGAAGCCCGCCTCCCGGGCCGCCTGCTCGATGCCGAACAGCGTGCTCGCCGGCCCGTACAACGTGCTGTTGAAGCTGATCACGCCCAACGTCTGCGAGCGGCGCGTAACGAGGGCGCGGGCGGCCGAGTTGCGGCGGTAGCCCAGATCCTCGATCGCCTTGAGCACCCGCGCCCGGGTGTCCGGCCGGACGAACGGATGGTCGTTGAGCACCCGGGACACGGTCTGGTGCGACAGGCCGACCTCGCGCGCGACGTCGGCCATCGTCGCGGGCCGGCGGTTGCGCCGCGTTCCGACGGGTTCCGGCGCTCCAGCCGTCGCCACAAGCCACTCCTCGATCCTGCTGGTCGTTGCCCGATCACACGTTAGCGAGCCCACCGGGTGCGCGGTACGGGCACCCGTCACCGGGATACCGACATCGAGTCCACCCGCTCCTCACGACCCCGTACCGTCCGCGCTCTCAGGTCTCGACGAACACACGGACGTCCCATGCGCCGAGCGTCAGCTCGTCGCCCGCCCGGTGATCGCCCTGCGAGACCAGGTCATGGACGTCGACGGGGAGCGTGATGGTCGCCGCGTCCCAGGACCAGTTGTGGACGAACCGAAGGCGACGTCCGTCCCGCGCGGTGGCGCCGGTCGTGGTCACGCTGACCGGCTTTTCGCGCCAGCCGGCGCCGACCGGGGTGGGAACCAGCCACCGGAACACGGCGGCGGCGAGGTGGGTGTTCGGCACGGTGCCGACGTAGGTGACCCGGCCCCGCCCGTGGACCCGGGTGGTGACCGCGGGCCATCGACCGAAGTGCGGATGTTCATAGCGAGCGACGATGTCCGCGCCATCGGCCCGCAGCGCGTCGATCCAGCGGGTGCCGGCGGCGCCGACCGGCAGCACCAGCGGGGATGCGGGATCGGTACGGACCGGCACGGTGCCGGTCAGGTTGCTGAACTCGTCGTACCACACCCCGGCCGCCTCCGCGAGCAGCGCCGGCATGACCTCGGTTCGGGCCCGGGCCTCGTCGTCGGCATAGGCGGTGCGGGGACCGATGACGAGATGGCCGCCGGCGGCCGCATACCCCGTCAGCCATTCGAGGGTGGCGTCGTCCGCGATGTACAGGCCGGGCGCCACCAGCACCGGATGTCGCCGCGCGACGTCGGCGGCCGGATTGGACTCCTCGGCGAGCTGCTCGGCGTGCAGGATGCGGACCTGCAGGCCGGCATCGAACGCGCCGCGGTAGAACGGGTTGAACAGGCCGTGGTACGCCCGGCCGTCCGGACCGCCGTCCCCCTGCGCCAACGGCGGGAACGCCTGCATCAGCCACTTGCTCGGAAGCGAGTAGACCATCGCGATGTCGGCGTCCGGAGTGGCCCCGGCGACGACGTGGCCCGCGGTGTGCAGCTCGGTACCGAGGTCGGCCAGCTCGCGGTAGGTGCGTCCGGGCCGGCCACTGTGCGGCAGCACGCCTCCCCAATAGGTTTCCGCACCGAAGTGGAGCGTATGCCAGTGCCAATATTCGATCATTGTGGCGCCGCGGGAGATGAGCGCCCAGGCGGCCTGTCGCCATTGCCCGTCGTACGCCGGGCGGTTGTCCCAGGGATACCCGATGGAATGGGCGTTCGTCTCGGTGACGAGGAAGGGCTCCTGCCGCGAGGAGAACATCCGGTCCGCGCTGAAGTACAGCGCCCACGTGCCGGTCGTCGTCCAGGACTGCGCGGTGTCGTCGGGGTCCGGCAGCCGCAGGCCCTCCTGCATGGTGTAGTAGGGGTTGCCGGCGATGATGTCAAGTCGGCTGGCGAGCGCCGCGTCGTCCAGGGCGGGACGCTCGTATGACAGGCAGGTCGTCACGAACTGCTGGGGCCTGGCGTACTCCCGGACGATGTCCGCCTGCCAGGCGATGAACTCGGTCGTCTGCTCCGCCTGGAAGCGGCGCCACGCCAGTTGGTATTGCGGCTGCGCGTTGCCGTCCGGCGTCCACAGGTCGTCCCAGGTGGACAGTCGATGGGACCAGTAGACCAGACCCCACGCGTTGTTGAGCGTCTCGAGGTCGCCGTAGGTGTGGCGCAGATGGTCGACGAAGCGCTGGAACACGCCGCGGTTGTGCAGCAGTTCGTTGCCCGGTTCGTTGTCGACCTGGAAGCCGATGACGGCCGGGTGGTCGGCGTACCGGGCCAGGATGCGGCGGATGACGCGTTCGGCGTGGAACCGGAACGCCGGATGGGTGAAATCGACTTCCTGCCGCGCTCCCCACGGGATGCGCTGTCCCGTCGCCCGTTCTCCGGCGATCTCCGGGTACTGACGCGCCAACCACGGCGGGACGGCGTAGGTCGGGGTGCCCAGCAGAACACCGATGCCGCGATCGTGCGCACCGTCGAGGACGGGTTGCAGCCAATCGAGGTCGAAGCGGCCGTTCTCCGGCTCCCAGGTCGACCAGACGGACTCGCCCACGCGGATCACCGTGAACTGTGCCTCCGACATGAGGTCGAGGTCGGTCTTCAGGCGCTCGTACGGTTGGTACTCGTAGTAGTAGGCCGCACCGAAGAGCACGCGCGAGGGCAGCCGTGGCACGTTGGTCTCCAAAGTGGTCACCCCTTGACGCCCCCGGCGGACAGCCCGGACTGCCAGTAGCGCTGCAGCAGTAGGAACGCGGCGATGAGCGGTAAGAGGGAAAGCATCGATCCGGTGACGACGAGGGCGAGCAGTTCGCCGGTCGATCCGCCGCCTCCTGCCGACTGGGACGACCACGTGGCGAGCCCTACGGTCACCGGGTACAGGTTCGGGTTGTTCAGCATGATGAGAGGCAGGAAGTAGTTGTTCCAGGTCGCCACGAGGGTGAACAGCAGCACGGTCACGATGCCCGGTGCCAGCGACCGCAGGGCGAGCTTGAAGAAGATGCGAAGCTCGCCGGCGCCGTCGATGCGGCCCGCTTCGATCAGGTCGTCGTGAATCGCATCCTGGGCATAGATCCGCATCAGGTAAAGCCCGAAGGGGCTGACCAACGAGGGCAGGATGATCGCCCATGGCGTGTTGACCAGCCCCACCTTGCTGAACAGCAGATAGGTCGGGATGGCGAGCGCGGTGGTCGGGACCATGATCGAGCCCAGGACGAGACCAAACAGCAGGCCGTTGCCGCGGAATCGGTACTTGGCGAAGCCGTAGCCGCCGAGCGTGGCGAGGAACGCCGCGCCGCCGGCGCTGACCACCGAGTAGAACAGGGTGTTGAGCAGCCAGCGACCGAAGACGCCGTCGTCGTAGCTGAACGTCTCCCGGACATTCCGCAACAGCGACACGTCGTCCGCGAACCACAGGCCGAAGCTGGAAAACAGCTCCCCGGTGGTCTTCGTCGACGCAACGAACAACCAGAACAGGGGGAGCAGGAAATAGACGAGCATTGCAAGTATGCCCAGGGTGAGCAGGTTGCTGCGCCGGTCTGCGAGCTTACGGTGATGGCGCGTTCGGGGTGCCAATGCCGTCGTGTCCCCGGCGAGCGGCTGGCGTGTGGTGGGCGTGGCGCTGGTCACGACCGGCTCCTTCGGCCGGTCGCGAACAGGACCGTATACGACGCGACCACGATCACGACGCCGAGCAGGAACGACACCGCGGCGGAGTAGTTCACCTCCTGGCTGGTGAACGCCAGGGAGTAGGCGTACAGGTTCGGGGTGTACGCGCTGTCGATGACGTTCGGGGCCACCGGTTGCAGCAACTTCGGCTCCGTGAACAGCTGGAAGCTGCCGATCACCGAGAAGATCAGGCACAGCAGCAGGGCGGGCCGCAGCGCCGGAATCTTGATGCTCCACGCGGTGCGCCAGGAACCGGCTCCGTCCACGGCCGCGGCCTCGTACAGGTCGTGCGGGACGGCGCGCAGCGCCGCGTACAGAATGATCATGTTGTATCCCGTGAATTCCCAGGTGACGATGTTCGCGAGCGACCCGAGCATCCAGTCGGCGCTAAGGAAACGGGGCGGGTCGGTGCCGAGCTTCTCGGCCACCTGGGCGAACGGGCCGAAGTCGGGACCGTACAGGTAACCCCACATCAGCGTGGCGACCACGGCCGGCACCGCGTACGGAACGAAGATGCCGAGCCGGAAGACCTTCGACAAGCGCAGCAGACCACTGTCGATGGCGAGCGCGGCGCACAGCGCGACAGCCAGCATGATCGGCACCTGGATCACGAAGAACAAGGCGACCCGCGCGACACCGCTCCTCAGGCGCTCGTCGGCGAACGCGCGGGTGTAGTTGTCCAAACCGGCGAAGACGGTGCCGCCGATCAGCTGCTCGCGGAACAGGCTCAGGTACGCGGCGTAGATCAGCGGCAGCACGAGCATGGCGAGGAAGACGATCAGGAACGGCGTGACGAAGAGATAGCCCCTGTTCGCGTGGCGCTGACGTTTGCCTTTCGCCCGGCGGTGTGCCGCTACCGTCGGCGGCGCAGTGTGGATCGTCGTGCTGGTGTTCACCGTGAAGGCCCTCCCATCGGCCGGCTCCCGGGCCCGCTGGGGGCCCCGGAGCCGGCAGCCCCAGCTACGACTCGACCTTGAACCCCTGGCTCTTGGCATACGTGGTGACCCGCGACTGCAGCGCGTCGAGCGCTGCGCCGGTGTCGCTCTTGTTCGCGAACGCCTTGCCCAGCGTCTCGTTCCAGTCGCTGAAGGTTTGATCCAGGAACGGCGGCCATTGGAACTTGGTGTCCACGGTCTCACTGATCTCGCCGAATGTCTGGTTGACGGTCTGGCCCCCGTAGAACTCGGGCTTCTGCTGGGCGAAGGCAGGATCGGCCAGCAGCGCCTTCGTCGCCGGGAAAAGGAACTGCTCGGTGGCCATCATCGTCGTCGACTCGGGGTCGCTGTTGATGAACTCCGCCAGCTTGGCCGCGGCGATCGGGTTCTTGGTGCCCTTCAGCACGGCGGTCGTCGAGCCTCCCCAGTTGCCGGAGACGGACTTTCCGGCGCCCCATTGCGGAAGCGGGGCGGCGCGCCACTTGCCGCTTGTGGCCTTGGCGCTGCCGGTGAGGAAGACCGGACCCCAGGCTGCGGTCAGCCAGGCCGCGTACTTGCCGCGGTTCAGCCCCTGGTACCAGGGATCGGTGAAGTCCGGGTCCGTGGAGACGACGCCTTCCTTGATGAGGCCGCCCCAGTAGTCGGCCACCTTCTTCGACGTCTCGTCGTTGAGCTTGAGCGTGACCGATTCGGGTCCCGTCGTCTCAAAGGGCTTGGCCCCTGCTTGCCACAACAGGCCCATCCAGGCGCCGGCCTCGTTGGCGGCGATGTTGGTGAGGTAAACGTTCGGGTCGGCGGCGTGCAGCTTGCGCGCCGCGTCGGCGAACTCGTCCCAGGTCTTCGGCGGGGTGATGCCGTGCTTGTCCAGGATGTCCTTGCGGTACAACATGCCCATCGGGCCGGTGTCCTGGGGATACGCCCAGATCTCGCCGTTGGCGCCGGTGACCTGGCCCCACGTCCAGTCCACGAAGTTTTCCTTCAGCGCTTCGGCCCCATACGGCCGCAGGTCCAGAAGATCTTTCGTGATGGAGAAGGTGGGGATGTACTGGAACTCGATCTGAGCGGCGTCCGGGGCGCCCGTGCCAGCCTTCAGCGCCGTCCGCAACTTGGTGTACTGGGGCGTGCCCTGCCCTGCGTTCACCACCTTGACGTCGATGGCCGGGTACTTCTTCTCGAAGAGGGCCACCTCCTTCTCGATGTTTGGCACCCAGGTCCAGAAGGTGAGCTGGGTCGGCGTTTGCATCGCCTTGTCGATGTCGGCCTGGGTGGCGCCCTGGGGGGCCGCGCCACCGTCATTTCCGGAGCCGCCACCGCCGCAGGCGGTCAGGGCCAGGGTTGCCGCGACGACGAGCGCCGTGACGCGCGACGGTGCGCCGCGATGATGGAAATGTCTGGACAACCTCATCTGAGCGTCTCCTTGGGATCCGGGGGTGGGTCGTGGGCACACGGGAGGACGGGTATCGCGGACGCGGAGCGGTCCGGGCAGGTGAGCACGATCGACGGCGACTCGTGGTTCGCGTCGCGCGTCGGCGGCCGCCGAGCCGAAGCCGGCGACCGGCGTCGACCGCCGTGGATCTGGCTATTCGCGCGGCTAGTTGTTGCGGTGCGGTGGGCGAAGCCTCATCGGGCCCTCCGAGGGGGGTGGGGAGGGGGAGCGGTGGACTGGCGTACGACCAGGCATACCGGTTCCTCGAGCGCGCCCGGCGTATCGCTCTCAGCGGCCTCGATCTGACGAACGAGGCGTTCGAGCCCCTGGCGGGCCAGGGTCCCGAAGTCTTGTCGCACTGTGGTCAGCGGCGGTGACTGGTATGCGGCCGACGGGATGTCGTCGAGCCCGACGACACTGACGTCGTCCGGAACCCGGCGCCCCGCCTCGGCGAGTGCCCGCATGACGCCGATCGCCATGTCGTCGTTGGCCACGAACACCGCGGTGACGTCGGGGTTCCGGGCGAGGCGGGCGCCGACGGCATACCCGGACGCCGGAGACCAGTCGCCTTCGATCCACGGCGGTTCGGCGAGTCCGGCACGTCGCAACGTCTCCTGCCAGCCGTCGAAGCGATCGCGCGCCGACCACCAACGCTGCGGGCCGGCGACGTGCCACACGGTTTCGTGGCCGAGCGACAGCAGATGTCCGGTCGCGATCCGTCCCGCTTCCGATCCGTCGGCGCCGGTGAACACGATGCGGGGGCCGGTCAGCCCGGGGAAGCGCCCGAGGCTGAGGACAGGGAGGTCGATGTCGAGGCGGACGTTCTCACCCTCGTCGATCGGCTCTGAGAGGACGATGCCGTCGACCCCTTCGGTCAGCAGGGAATCGATCGCTCCAGCCACGCCCTGCGGATCGCCCTCGAACGTCGTGACGACGCTGAGGGAGTAGCCGGTCGACCGGGCCGCGCGTTCGAGCTCGAACAGCATCGACGCGGGTCCGTACAAGGCGCTTCCCAGCGAAACGACGCCGATGCGCTGGGTCCGTCCGGAGTTCAGGGCGCGGGCGGCGTTGTTGCGTCGGTAGCCGAGCTCCTGCGCGGCCTGAAGGACGCGGAGCCGAACCTCCTCCTTCACGTACGGCTCGCCGTTCATCACCCGGGAGACCGTTTTTTGCGAGACACCGGCCAGGCTGGCCACGTCCGTGCTCGCCGGCCGCCGGCGACGGGCGGCTCCAGACGATCCAGACCGGTCTGCCACGCGGGTCTCCAACGTGATGCTTCTCTCTGACTGCGTAGTCAGTGTCTACGTAGTCAGAACTTCTTGTCAAGGGATGCGGAGCAGCGCCGCTGCGGGTTTCCTGGACAGTGCCAGACACAAACTCCGGGAGAGGGAGGAACCGATGGAGTACACCCGCCTGGGTGCGTCGGGGCTCAAGGTCAGCCGGATCGCCTTGGGCTGCATGAGCTTCGGCGACACCTCGCGAGGGTTCAACGAGTGGGCCCTCGACGACGAGGCTGCGGAGCCGATCTTCCGGCAGGCCGTGGGTCTCGGGATCACCTTCTGGGACACGGCCAACGCCTACGGCCTGGGCACGTCGGAGGAGATCGTCGGACGGGCGCTGAGGAAGTACACCCGCCGCGACGAGATCGTCCTGGCCACCAAGGTGTACTTCCGGATGCACGACGGTCCCGGCGGGTCCGGGCTGTCCCGCAAGGCGATCATGGAGCAGATCGACGCCTCGCTCCACCGTCTCGACGTCGACTATGTCGACCTGTACCAGATCCACCGCTTCGACCCGGACACCCCGGTCGAGGAGACCATGGCGGCCCTCCACGACGTGGTGAGGGCAGGCAAGGCGCGCTACCTGGGCGCGTCGTCCATGTGGGCGTGGCAGTTCGCCACGATGCAGCACGCCGCCGAGCGCAACGGCTGGACCCGGTTCGTCTCCATGCAGGACCAGTACAGCCTGCTGCAGCGGGAGGAGGAACGGGAGATGCTCGGGCTGCTCGCCTACCAGGGCGTGGGCGGCCTGCCGTGGAGCCCGCTGGCGAAGGGGTGGCTCGCCCGGCCGTGGGGCGAACGGACCCAACGTTCCCGCACCGATCCGCTGGGCAGCCGGTACTCCGGTGAGGTCAACCGGCCCATCGTCGAGGCCGTACAACGGGTCGCGGAGGCTCGTGGCGTCCCGATGGCGCAGGTCGCCCTGGCCTGGGTGCTCAGGAATCCCGTCGTGGCCGCCCCGATCGTCGGCCCCACGAAGCCGCACCACCTCGCCGACGCGGTGGCGGCGCTCGACGTCCAGCTCAGCGACGACGAGGTTCGCGCGCTCGAGGAGCCGTACACCCCACGTCTGCCCACCGGGTACTGAGAGGACCACCGTGACGACCACATGGACGACCGACGAGCTGAACCGGATCGGCGGCGCGCAGGAGCTGCGGGTCGCGTCGCGGCGACCGGACGGCACGCTCCGGCCGTACGTGACGATCTGGGTCGTGCGCCTGGGTGACGAGCTGTACGTCCGTTCCGCCTACGGCCCGGACAACCCGTGGTACCGCCGCGCCCGCGCGAGCGGCGCCGGACGCGTCCGCGCCGGTGGGCTCGAACGCGACGTCACGTTCGCCGACGCCGGCCCCGACGTGCATGCCGGCATCGATGAGGCGTATCACGCCAAATATGACCGGTACGGACCCGCGATCGTCGGAACCGTCGTCGGCGACCACGCGGTGCCGACGACGATCCGGCTGCTGCCGCGACCAGCTTGAACGCTCCTAGGGCTTACGGTGGTCGGGTGCGCCAGCCGAGCGGCCAACCGGGTGTCGTGTTCGACATGGACGGGGTCATCGTGGACTCGGAGCCGCTGTGGGTGCGCGCCCGCAAGCAGCTGGTGCGCGAGGCCGGCGGGCGGTGGATCCCCGAGGCCGAGACCGCGATGATGGGCGTGAGCTCCGACCAGTGGTCGGTGTACATGCGCGACGAGCTGGGTCTGGACCTGACGCCGGCCCGCATCCGCGACGAGGTCATCGGCCGGATGGTCGCGCTGTACCGCGCGGAGGTGCCGCTCCTGCCGGGAGCCGGCGCGGCGGTCGAGGCGCTCGGCCGGCGGTGGCCGCTGGCCATCGCGTCGGGCTCGGACCGGGTGCTGCTGGACACCGTTCTCACCGCCAGCGGGTTGGCCGGTCGGTTCGCGGTTACCGTGTCCGGTGAGGACGTCGCCGAGGGCAAGCCGTCCCCGCAGATCTACCTGGAAGCGTGCCGGCGGCTCGGCACCAACCCGGCCCGATGCGTGGCCGTAGAGGACTCCGCTTACGGCATCCTGTCCGCCTCGGCGGCCGGGATGAAGGTCGTCGCCGTTCCCCGGCCGGGCTTCGAACCGGACGCCGGCACCCTCGCCAAGACGGACGCCGTCCTCGTCGATCTGCTGGCCCTCGGTCCGGATATCGTCGAGCGCGTCCTGGGACCGATGTGATCCTCGGGAGCCGAACCGCCGGGACGAGATCCGCCCCCAGGTACGTGGCCCGGTGACAGCGGCGGCGCGGACAGCACCGCGTGCGAAGGGTCGGTACGGCGGGACCCCCGGACGGCGTCAGCCGGTTGGCCGTGCCGGACATTGACGATCCGGACGATGGGTCGAGGCGCGGACCCGGTGGTACTGCTAGGCATGACCGGCGCGCGCGGAGCGGCTCGGGGAATCGTGGTGGCCGGTGCGGGGCTGCTGAGCGCGGTCATCGCCGCCGGACCCGCCTCGGCGCACGGCGGGTCCGCCGGCGACGACGCCTACTATCAGGCCGCCGTCACGAGCGTCAGCCCGGCTGTCCCCGGAGTCACCGTCCGGGTCGACCGGCACGCCCAGTGGGTGGAGGTCGCGAGCACCCGGCCTGACCCGGTGGTGGTCCAGGGCTACCTGGGCGAGCCGTACCTGCGGATCACGTCGGCCGGCGTGGCGGAAAACCAGCGCTCCCTGTCCGCTGTCCTCAACCGCAGCATGTTCGCCGAGATCGTTCCCACCGAGCAGAACAATCCGAACGCGGCGCCGGAGTGGAAGACCGTCTCCGGGCAGCGCTCCGCGCGCTGGCACGACCATCGCGTGCACTGGATGGGCGCACAACGTCCACCGGCCGTCGCCGCCGACCCGACCCGCCCCCAGCCGGTCGGCACCTGGATCGTGCGCGTGACCGCCGGCACCACGCCGATGACCGTGACCGGCACGCTGAGGTGGCGGGGCCGGCCCGGGCCGGCCGCCGGGTTGGCGCGGACCTTGATCTGGGTCGAGGTCCTGGCGGTCGTGCTGGGCGGTGGCATGGTGACGGTCGATCTGGTTCGGCGTCGCCGCCGGCGGGCCAAGAGGCAGACGGGATCGGGCAGCGCGGCGGCGGCGTCCCCGTCGCCGTCCGACACCCAACTGTCCGAAATGGCCTAGTGTGGTGAGTCGTTGAGGCGAAGGCAGTCGTCGGCTCCGGGGATCCGATGCCCGACTTTCGCGATCTTGCAATGGGTGGTCCCCGCATACCCCGCGAATGGGACACGGGAGAAACCTTGACTGCAAGATCGACGGATCTTGGCCGGGAAGGCGGCGCGCAGCACCGGTAGGCGCAGCGCGTCGGCCCAGGCCGAGGTCCGCGGACGACGGGCGGCCGGCGAGCCGCTCGCCGGCGTCTCGATCGACTCAGGCGGGGCGCACCGGCGGCGGCAGCGCGGCGCCCACGACCAGCCCGGCGGCGGCCGCCGCGCCGGCGGCCTCCTGCAGCACCAGTCGCTCCGGGCGGCCGAGTCGACGGGCCGCCGCGACGACGTCGTCGAACTCGGGCATCACCTGCGCGATGACGTCATCGCGGTGGGCGACCTTCACGGCGATGGTGCAGCCGTCGAGGTCGATGTCGACGAACGCGCGGGGCAGGGCGTACCGGCGCAGCGGTCCGTCGCGGACGCCGAGCGTGCTGGTGTCGCGGAACATGCGGTCGCGGAGGGCGTCGGCGCGGTCCGGCTGGCATAAGACGCACAGCGTGTGCGCGGGCCGGCCCTTCTTCATGACGATCGGCACCAGCCACGCGTCGGCCGCGCCGCTCCGCAGAAGCCCGGTCAGGATCTCCGGCCACAGGCGGGGGTCGAGGTCGTCGACATTGGCCTCGAGCTGGATGAGCGCCTCGGGGTTTCCCTCGGGCTGCGCCGGAGTGGCCGCGCCCACCAGGACGCGGACCACGTTCGGCCGCTCCGGCGTGTCGCGGCCGCCCGCGCCGACCCCCACCTCGTCGACGGTCATCGCCGGCAGGTCCGCGCAGGACGAGGCGAGGGCGCGGATCATCGCCATCCCGGTCGGGGTGGCCAGCTCTCCCTCGCCGCCGGCCCGCACGCGCCAGCCGCGGGCGAGCTGCGCCACGGCGGGCACCGGGACGGGCAGTTCGCCGTGGGCGGAGCGGACCCGGCCCGATCCGAGCGCGACCTCGCCCGCGGTGAGCGTGGCGATGCGCAGGTCCTCCAGCGCGGCGCAGACGCCGACCACGTCCGCGATGGAATCGAGGGCACCCACCTCGTGGAAGTGCACGTCCTGGACCGGCACGCCGTGCACGAGCGCCTCGGCGTCGGCGAGCCGGGCGAACACGGCGGCTGCCCGGTCTCGGACACGCCCGGGCAACGCGGCGCCGGTCAACAGGTCACGGACGTCTCGCCAGGTGCGGTGCGGCGGATCGGCGACGAGCGGCGCGACATCGATCTTGACGGCGCGAAGGCCGGCCCGGGTCACCGTGGTGGCGGCGAGCCGGACGGCGCCGGGGATGACCCCGTCGACGGCCTGCCGGACCGCGGTGAGGTCGGCACCGGCGTCGGTGAGGGCGCCCAGGAGCATGTCGCCGGAAACCCCCGCGGACGCGTCGACCCAGGCGTGCCGACCGGCGGTCACCCGTCGCCCGCCGGGTTCGGGGCGGCGATCTGCGCGGCGAGGTGACCCGCGCCGTACCCGTTGTCGATGTTGACCACGGCGACGCCGGGCGCACAGGCGTTCAACATCGCGAGCAGGGGCGCGAGGCCGCCGAAGGCGGCCCCGTAGCCGACCGAGGTGGGCACGGCGACCACCGGGGCGGCCACCAGACCGGCGACGACACTCGGCAGGGCGCCGTCCATGCCGGCGGCGACGACGATGACGCGGGCGCGGCGCAGCAGGTCGAGGCGGGCGAGGACGCGGTGCAGGCCGGCGACGCCGACGTCGACCACGAGTTCGGTGGCCCGGCCGAGGTAGCGCGCGGTCTGCAGGGCCTCGCGGGCCACCGGCAGGTCGGAGGTGCCGGCCGCGACCACGACCACCAGGCCGCCGGCGGGTTCCGGGGGTACGGGCGGCCACGCCAGCAGGGCCGCGTCCGTGTCGTGGTGGGCGTCGGGCAGTTCGTTGAGGATCGCCTTGGCATGTGTGGCGTCGGCCCGGGTGAACAGGGTGACGACGTCCGCGCGGGCGCGGACGGCGGCGGCGATGGCGGCGACCTGTTCGGGCGTCTTGCCCGCGCAGTACACCGCCTCCGGGTAGCCGCGCCGGGCGGCCCGGCCGAGGTCGAGGCTGGCGAACGACCCGAGGTCGTCAGGCATGGGAACCGAGGACGAGCGGGAGGGTGAAGGCGCCGGACTGCACGCCGGCCAGGTCGACGGTGGCGAACCGGAACTCCGCCGCGACGACCGCCTCGTGGATCGCGGTCCGCAGCGGGTCGCAGACGGCGCGCGGAAGGTCATCCGGCGGCAGCTCGATCCGGGCGATGTCGCCGTGATGGCGTACCCGCACGTCGGTGAAGCCCAGCCGGTGCAGGGCGGCCTCCGCCCTCTCGATCTGGCGCAGCTTCTGCGGGGTGACGTCCGTGAAGTGGGGGATGCGCGACGCGAGGCACGGCGCCGCCGGTTTGTCGGCGTTCGGCAGCCCGAGGACGCGCGCGATGCGGCGCACCGCGGCCTTGTCGAGGCCGGCGTCGGCGAGCGGCCGCAGCACCCGGTGCGCGACGGCGGCGCGGGCGCCCGGGCGATCCGGCCGGCGTGCGTCGTCCGCGTTCTCGCCGTAGGCGACCGCGTCAAGGCGGTGCGCGACCACGACCTCGTCGGCGATCCGGGTGAACAGCTCGTCCTTGCAGTGGAAGCAGCGATCCGGCCCATTGGCCCGGTACGCCGCCAGGTCGCCCTCGTGCGTTTGCACCTCGACGACGGCGACGCCGATGTGCCGGGCCACCTCGTGAGCGGCGGTGCGTTCGTCCGCGGCGAGGCTGGGGGAGACGCCGAGGATCGCGACGATCCGGTCCGGTCCGAGCACGCGCGCCGCCAGCGCCAGCAGGACCGACGAGTCCACGCCGCCGGAGAAGGCGACGCCGAGGCGGCCGAAGCCGGCAAGTCGGTCGGTGACGCCTGCCGTGTCGATCATCGCTGTCCCTTCGGCCGGGTGAGATGGTGCTCTCGCGATCCATTCCATGCACCGCACGAAGCCTTGGCAAGCGGTTGCCACATGTTGTGCCGGTCGCGGGCGTCGGCCGCCTCGTTCGTACCCGCTCGCCGACCGGACCGGTGTCCGAGCTTGCGCGGGATCGCATACTGCGCGACCTCAATCGGTCATGGCGGTACGAAGCCACCGTCCTCACCAGCTTGATCAACACCCGTTCCGCGCCCCACGGTCCAACACCACCTAGCATGTGTCTCATGGAGCGACGCCCGACGATCTATGACGTCGCGCGCGAAGCGGGCGTGGCGGCCTCCACCGTGTCCCGCGCATACTCCCGACCGGGGCGGGTCAACTCCGATACGGCGCAGCGGGTCTTCCGGGCGGCCAAGCAGCTGGGCTACCGCTGCGACCAGCTCGACTCCCGACAACCCGGTGACCGGGCCGTGCGGGAGGCGATCGGCCTGGTCGTCGCGGACGTGACCAACCCGTTCTACGGCGACATCATCAAGGGCGCTTACGAGGCCACCCGCGAGGCGGGGTATCAGCTGATCCTGTCGCACACCAACGAGTCGCCGGAGGTCGAGCGCCAGACCATCGAGCGGGAGCTGAGACAGGTCGACGGCATCGTCATCGCCAGCTCGCGGATGACCGACTCGGCGCTGCGGATGATGGCCAAGCAGAAGCCCGTGGTGCTGCTGAACCGGATCATCCCCGAGGCGAACTGCGTGGTGAACGACAACGACCGCGGGATCCGGCGGGCCGCGGAGCACCTCGGCGCCCTGGGCCACGAGCGGATCTACTATGTCGCGGGACCGGAGACCAGCTGGTCGGACGGGGTGCGCTGGCGGGCGTTGCGCGAAGCGGCGGCTGAGCTGGAGATGGACGCGCGGCGGATCGGCCCGAACGAGCCGACCGTGCTCGCCGGTTTGAGCGCGGCGCGGCGGGTGGCCCAGGTCGACGCCACGGCGGTGCTCGCGTACAACGACCCGATCGCCATCGGCGTCATGAAGGGCCTGCGCAAGCTGGGCGTTGCGGTCCCGGACGAGGTCAGCGTGGTGGGATTCGACAACATCATGTTCGACGAGCTGGTCGAGCCGGCGTTGACCACCATCGCATCGCCGCTGTACCGGATGGGCTTCACCGGCGTGCAGAACTGCATCGCGGTCGCGCGGGGGGCCCGGCACAGCGGCACGCCGCTGGTGCTCCCGGTCCGCCTCGTCGTCCGGCAGTCGACCGCTCAGCGCAGGCGGAACAGGACCTCGCCCGCGCGGGGGACCACAAGCGTGTCCGGGTCGGCGGCGAAGGCCGCGACGTCGATGGTCGCCGGATCGCGGTAGCCCAGGTTAACCGCGCGGCACACCTGCTCGGGTATTCCGGTCGCGAGCGTGACCTGCACCCGGAGCCGTTCCTCGCCGGTCACCGGGTCAAACGTCCCCGCGCCGCGCAGATGCGTGGAGTGCGCGAGCACGCCCCAGTGCACGTGGTTGAACGCGTCCCACTGCTTCACGAAGTAGTCCCGACAGTGGTACCCGATCTCGTGGATCTGCGGATGGCTGCTGGCGATCTCGCGGATGTGCGGGGCGTACAGGATGACCTCGCCGCCGTCGGCCACCACCGGCTCGGTCTTGTACATCCCCTTTGAGCCAACCCAAATTTCGTCGTACATCTCGGGCAGGACCGATAGCACTTGCGAGT